>CBFHWN010000091.1:0-8027 GCA_965659595.1 uncultured Ilumatobacteraceae bacterium
TGTCGTTGGCGCTCCAGGAATTGCGCTTCGAGAACTTGAGTTCGTTCGGATTGAACATGAACTCGATCTTCTTCTTGGTCTCGGTCATGAGATAGGCCTTCTGAATCGCCATGGGCTACCACCTTCCCCCTGCGATGCCGCGCCGTTCGAGTTCGTTGCGTAGTCGTTCGTCCACGATTCTGTTGATCCAGTCCATGAGGTCGAGCAGCTGACTGGTCGTCACACCGGCAGCCGGTCCGTCGCCGGACACCTGGCCGACGATCTGCACGGGTCCGGGAGCGACGGTTAGGTCGGATGAAGAGCGTCGAATCGTCGACGTCGACGTGGTCGTCGTCGAGCCATTTCTGCGCAGAGCCGTCGCCAGAACGGGTGAGACGGTTCGGCGAATGGACGGTGTCGGTTCGAAGCCGTTCTCGAGCATGCGGGCCATGTCGTCGGCGGTCATCGCGCCGTCACCGGAGGTCGATCGTGATGACGGCGACGAGCGGCGAATGAGCACGGGGGATCGTCGCCGTCGGAGAGGAGTCGACGACGATCTTGTGGTCGGACGATTCGTCTGCGAATTTGAACTGGACGTCGATGCCGAACCAGCAGGCGAATTCGAACTGGCCGTCGAAGTCGGGCGGACTTCTGGTCCGGGTGCGATGACGACCGGGGCCACGGGAAGGACGGCGTCGTCGGATGTCGTTCGTCGGATGGTTCGGGTGGGTCTCCCGAGCGATCGACGCAGGCGACCTCGCCCAGCAACGGCGCTGGCCTGCTCGGGGTCGAAGGGACGTCGAAATTCGCCGATCGCCGGGTCCGGAGCCGTTCTCGTGCTCGAGCCATTCGAGGGCGATGCACTGTGGGCGAAGCGTTCGGCAGCGACCGAACGACGAACATCCGACGTCGGTTCGGATCGGCCGGATTCGTGGGACGGTGTCCTCGACGAAGTGCCCACTGGCATTGGTGCAGTTCGAGACGGTGAACTCGGCGACGCCTGCGCTGTCGCATCGTTCGACGACCGAGATGTCGTTCCAGATGTATCGGTCGGCTGAGGGCGACGAGGCATGACGGCAGAGCTCGGGGAGGTGGCATCGTTCATGGTGCGAGCGATCCTGGCCGCGACGTCGGATGGCGACGGGGTGGCGGTCGACGAAGACACCGAGTCGATCGAGCGCCGAAGCGAGGACTGGTCGAGAGATGCGAGCGAGGAATTCGTGATGTCGAAGCCAGTCGCCGATTCGGCCGGAGTGCCCGTTTCGCGAGCGGCGAGACGTCGAACGAAATCGCCGGCCGCCTCGGGGCCGGCGCCGGTCACGCGTGGTCCGGAGCCGCGATCGACGGTCGACCGAGACGTCGTGGACACCTGAGATGCCGTGAATGGCTGAGATGAAGTTGCTCGGCGAGGCACGACGCGAGCAGGCGTGGGCGTCGTGTTCGGACTTCCGCTCTGGCGGGAACCGATCGAACGGGCCAGAAGGCCGACGAAAGGCGATGATCCGGTTCCACCCGGGAGGATCGTCTCGGTCGAAGACCGACGAGGTGACGAGGATCGGGAGCCGAGCGACCGACGAACGAGATCGTGCGAACTTTGACGACGTCGTGCAACGGTGGCCGGCCCCACGATCGCCGACTCGAGACTGGCGCGACGTGGTGAGGCAGAGGGGTTCGCTCGTGCCGTGCTCGAAGGGGATGTGCTGCGAGTTGCTTTCGATGCGCGCCGCGAGTCGGTTCCAGCCGTCGTCGATGTCGACTGGAGCGTTCGAGGAGTCGTCGTGGATGACGTCGAACGACGAGAAGGTGTGTCCGTCGGACGTTCGATCGACGGTGAAGGAGAGTTGGTCGAGTTCGTGAGCGCCGAGAGAAGAAGGCTGCTCGCCGGACGGCGACGGACGAGATCGCCCGCTCGCGGCACCGAACGTCGAATGCCGGATGAATCGCCAGAGGACGAACTTGCTCCGTCGGACAGGCGGGCGACTCGATCGGCGAGAGTCGAAGCTGTGAAATCGCTCGGCGGTGGTTCCGTGGCGACCTCGTCGTGTTCGGCCAGACCGAGGCTTCGACGCCAGCTGGGAGTCGTCCAGGTCGACGCCAAAGGTGTTGTGTTCGAGAATGATGTCGTCGATGGTGTCGTCGTCGATGGCGCTGTGGTCGATGGTGTTGTGTTCGCGTCGACATGGCCGGTCGACAACCCTCCGGACGACGCCGTTCGGCGTGCCATTCCGTCGGGGGAGGTCCGAGCGTTGGGGTCGTCGGGTGACGTGGTGGAGGGCGAGGTGTCCGAGGTGGATGGTCGAACAGCCGACGGCGACGTGGAGGAGCCGGTCGACGCCAACGGTGATGGGTCGGGAGATCCGTTGGTCGTCGACGCTGGTGTCGGTCGAGGTGTGTCGTTTCGGAGCTGAGATGAGGATTCGAAAGTCGTCCAACCGGGCGACGACGAGTCGAGAGAAGCCGGAGCCGTCGATGGTGATGATGTCGTCGATGGTGATGATGTCGTCGATCGTGATGATGTCGTCGATCGTGATGTTGCGTTGGGTTTCCGCCGCGCCGAATCAGTCGCCGATGTCGAACGGTTCGGACGTCCGACTGGAGGGCCGTCGCGGTCGGACGACGAGCCGGACGGAAGGGCGAGAGGGCGCGCCCGTGGCGGTCGCGGCGTTGCCGGACGCACGGGAGCGAGTCGAGTTGGGGCGATGTGGGCGTCGTTCTGATTCGGTGGACGTCGAGATGGCTGGAGGCGGCGAGCGATCGACGACGGTGCGGTCGATTCGCCGAGCAAACTGCGACCACGGGCGTGCGAGGCCATGGGAAGACCTCGCGGTGGAACCTGCCGAACGACTCGGTTGCGAGAACGGGCTCGGCGAATGGCGATCAGATCGCGGTCACGCCATGGATCGAGGTCGTCCTGGCGTCCCGCTACTGCAGGAAGGAGCCATTGGGGAAACTTCACATCGGCCTGCAACGCAGAACTCGTCAGGTTGCGACGGACGGTTGCTGGGCGGCCGAGACCGTTCGCCAGCATCTGGGAGTTCGACACGACTCGGCCGATACGTGGCCGAGTGGCGAGTGCGCGCGACGTGATGATCGGCTGCGAGCGCGTGATGCGCCGGAGGGGGAGTGTGCTCACATCAGCCATGAGTCGTCACCGCTTGGCCTTCTTCGGAGCGGCTTTCTTCTTCGGCGCCGACTTCTTCGCTTTCTTGGCCGGCTTGGCCTTGTGGTCGGTCACCGTGAATCCGTGATGGGCGATCTCCAGTTCCTCGATCGGGAAGTCGTCATTGGAGATGGAGAAGTCCGGCCCACTCCACGACACCGGAAATGCCTCTTGAAGGGTCCAGGTGCGCAGGCGTTGGCCATCGGCACTGACCAGAGTGATGGCGACCGTCGTCCGCTTCAATTTGTTACCGTTCTTTTCGAAGGCCCCGGCCGACGACGCATCGATCCAGACCAAGAACCCGTTGTCCTGGGTGATGCCTCTTTTCAGGCGGACGTTGTCGAACGTGAAACGACCGGGGAGTTTGTGGGTGTGGAAGTTCTGGCCGCCTTCCACCACTTCTTCGACTTCGACGGTGACTGATAGTCCGGAGGCCTCGCTGAATTGGCCGAGGGGTCGGCCGTCAACCTCGACCATGAAGGTGGCCGACGTCGGGCTGAAGTCTCGGTAGGCGTCGAACTTGGCCATGGCGGACTTAGACGGACAGGAGTTTCTTGGCTTCGTCGAGAGCGCGCCGGTTGAGGGCCGCAACTCGCTCGACGAGGTTGACTCGGTCGGCGTGTTGAAGATCGAGGAGTCGGTCGAGATCCCAATGGATGTGGTAAGCGAGATAGGCAATCTCGTCCCACAGGGCGTCCTCGGGATACAGCTCCATCAGTTGTCTCGATGAACCTCTTCGATCACCGAGCCGCCACGACGTCGTCCGGTCGCAATCTGAACGTCGTCGTCGTCATCATCGTCATCGTCGTCGTCGAACGAGTCCTCGATTTCGACGATCTCTTCGACGTCGTCGAGTTCGGCCGTTGCACTTCCGGCGATCGCTTGGTTCGCCTCGTCCAGGAAGACTTGAACGTCGGCGGGACTTCCGAAGTTGATGACTCCGTAGAGATCCTGCAGGAACGCCAGGTCGGCAGCGAACAGGTTCTCGACCTCGCGCGGCGTGACAGCCGACAGACTTCCGAGCTCGGTGACCACTCGGGCGAGAACGATGATCGTCAAGTACGGATCGTCCGCACTCTGCACGCGCGGATCCCGCAATGGCTCGATTTCGTCGCGAGCCGTCGCGAGTCGCATCACGCCACGGCGATGGACGGTCCCGTCGGGACCGAGGTAGCCGCGCGGCAGAGTGAAGGCGAATTCCGTCTTGAGAGCCATTAGGCCTTGAAGAGACCTTCGTGGGTGATGGTCAGTTCTTCGATCATGACGTCGTCGGTTCCGGCGTCGAGGTCGGAAGCGCTCCACTTGGAGGGCCAGCCGCTCTCGAAGTTCCACCGGCCGACTTCGGTGCCGGCGGCGTCGTAGATGACGATCGAGCCATTGGTGCGCTCGACCGTTCCTTCGAGCACGTTCTTGTGCCAGTCGATGATCGCCGTGTCGGCCGAGAGGCCGCGCTTCAGGACGATGTCGTCGTACTTGGTGCGACCCGGACGCTTGCGGATGATGATCTTTCCACCCACGGTGTCCTGATACTCCACGACTTCGGTCGAGTAACTGAGTCCGGAGCATCCGGAGAAGCGTGCGAGTTCGACGCCCTCCAGCTCCAGAGCGAATTGAGATCCGAGAAATTCGAGATCGTGATCATTGGCCATGATTCATGTTCCTTTCGAGAGATCAGGAGGCCTGACGGAGCTGGCTGATACGGAAGATGACGAATTCGGCCGGCTTCACCGGAGCGATGCCGACTTCGACGATGACTTTGCCTTGGTCGATCGAATCCGGAGGATTGGTCTCGGCGTCGCACTTCACGAAGAAGGCCTGTTCGGCGGTAGCACCGAAGAGAGCACCGTCTCGCCACAATCCACGGAGGAAGGCCGAGATGGTTCGCTTCAGACCCTCCCAGAGTTTCTGGTCGTTCGGCTCGAAAACGGCGAATTGCGTGCCTTCCATGATCGCCGTTTCGATCATGTTGAAGAGACGGCGGACGTTGATGTAGGTCCAGTCGGTGTTCGACGACAGAGTGCGGGCACCCCACACGCGGATGCCACGGGTGCCGAACGGACGGATGCAGTTGATACCAATCGGGTTGAGAAGTGCCTGCTCGCCCTTCGTGATGTCGAGTTCGGTGGAGAGAACGCCGCGAACGACTTCGTTGGCGGGGGCTTTCCACACACCCCGGGTGTCGTCGACTCGGCTCCAAATGCCGGCCACGTGACCCGACGGCGGAACGAGAATGGTCTCGTCGGCCGGGCTGGTGCTGGCCGGATTGTCGACGCGAATCCATGGGTAGTAGAAGGCGGCGAAGGCCGAGTCGTACATGGCGACGTCGGAGCGCCATTCCTTGACCTGCTGGGGTGACATTCCCGGGGGAGCGTCGAGAACTGCCATGCGGTTGGCCTGGCCCTCGCAATGGGTGATGAGGGCGGTCTGCACGGCCTTCCACATGCCGAGGTCGACCGATCCGTCTTCCTTGGTAGCGGCGGTGAGCAGGTCGGGAACCATCACCATGGTGACTTCATCGGCGATGACGAGGCCGTTGATGCCGGTGCGATCGCTTTCGCTGCCGGCGAAGTGCTTGGTCTTGACTTCGACCGGTACGGCGGGTGCAGGTGTGATCGCGAAGATGCCGGTCTTGAGTCCGGCGAGTGACAGGTCGGTCAGGCTCTTCAGGTCGACCTTCGTCTCGACCTTGACCTTTTTCGACTGGCCGTTGACGGCCTTCACCACATCGGCGAGGGACACGTCGTCGAAGCGCTCGACTTCTTCGCCGCCCTCGTTCACGACGAGGTTGAACTTCGGTGCCTCTTTCTCCTCGACCGGCGAACCCGGCTCGATGGTCACCGACAAACCGTCGGCGGCTCCGATCGACTGGATCTCGAGCGGTTGTCCGAGCGCACGGTCGACTGCCGGAAGTGCCAGCTGACCGGGCTGATCGGACGGAGCCTGGTGGGCGACTCGCACGATGTAGGCGAGGCCGCCACCGTTGTTGAAGAAACCGTAGACCGAGTGAGGCAACATCGCCCCGGGCACGAAACCGCCGTATAGCGACTCGTACTGCGTCCAGCTGGTGACCAGACGCGGCTTCAGACCTTGCGGATCGCTCGGATCATCCTTCGGATAGTCGGCGGTGAAGCCGACGAAGGCGGCGACGGCGGTGAGACCCGCCGACAGTGTGGCTTGGCCCGACGGCACCTCTTCGACGTAGACACCTGGAGTCAAGTACGAGGGCATCTGTTTCCTTTCCCGTGCTCTGAATAGGACGTGATGTGAGTTCTGAAGTTGATGGATGATGTAATTAGCACGATCCAGTTGCCCATCTGGGCAAGCGGATTCGTGTCATCGACTATGACGGCACAAACCGACGTCGATCTCAGTCTCGATTCACCGAGTCGCAGTCGATGAATCGCCCCCGTTCTCACGTCTTTCCCTCCGTCGTCCTTCCGACCGTACTCGCCACTCAGTGAGCAACAGGTACGAATGTCGGGAGGACAAACAAGACAGTAGACGACCTCCTGCACAGACACAAGATGTCTCGTTCAATTCGCGTGGAATCGGCAGGGGTGGATCACTTGAGTGCGCGGGCTCGACCCTCGGCTAACCTCACTCCATGGGCCTCCGCCCCCGACGCACGCATGACGCCTCCAAGTAGTCCCTCCACCGTGGTCGTCCCCGGCCCGCATCTGATGCCGGCGCTCCTGGGGTCCCGAGACGCTCACCTGCGGGCCATCGAAGGGGCGTTTCCCGACACCGACATCTCGGTTCGCGGTAACGAGGTGCGAATCAGCGGTCCGGCATCGTCCCGGGTCGCCCGCCTCTTCGAAGAGCTGGTCCTGGTTCTGCAGCGAGGGGAACCTCTCGACACCACCGTCGTGGGTCGCAGTATTTCGATGGTGAACGCCGACGAGCGCCCGAGCGCCGTCCTCACCGACGACATCTTGCGCGGCGCCAAGGGTCGATCGATCCGTCCGAAGACCGCTGGCCAGAAGAAGTACATCGACGCCATCCGTGACAACGTCATCACCTTCGGAATCGGTCCGGCCGGCACGGGTAAGAGTTGGTTGGCAGTCGCCATGGCGGTTCATGCACTGCAGAGTCGCTCGGTTCAGCGCATCATTCTCACTCGCCCAGCGGTGGAGGCCGGTGAGCGCCTCGGATTCCTGCCTGGAGACCTGATGGCCAAGATCGATCCGTACCTGCGTCCTTTGTACGACGCTTTGTACGACATGCTCGACGTCGAAGCGGTTCAGAAGCTGCTCGAGAAGCAGACGGTCGAAGTGGCGCCACTCGCTTTCATGAGAGGTCGCACTCTCAACAACAGTTTCATCATCCTCGACGAAGCTCAGAACACGACGCCCGAGCAGATGAAGATGTTTCTCACCCGAATCGGCTTCGGTTCGCGGGTCGTGGTCACCGGCGACACCACTCAGGTCGATGTGCCGGGTGGTCGTAGCGGCTTGCTCGGACTCGAGTCGGTGCTCGACGGAATCGACGGCCTGTCATTCGTGCATCTCGGAGCCGGGGACGTCGTTCGCCATCGGATCGTCGCCGAAATCGTCGAAGCCTACGAACGAAACTCGTCGTCGAAAGAGAAACGGTGAACGCCGGTCCACCTCGACTGCGGCGCCGGCCCCGTGTTGGCGGAGAGGGAGCCCCCGAGGTCTTCTGCGCCGACGAACAAGGCGCGATGTCCATCGATCTCGAGCGTTGGCAGTCCCTCGCTCGTTGCGTTCTGGATTCCGAAGGTGTGCGGGGAGCTTGCGAACTCAGCGTTTTTTTCGTCACGGTGGACGATATGACCGAACTGAACGTCACGCACATGTCGGGTAGCGGTCCCACCGACGTCTTGTCGTTCCCCATCGACGGTGGTGATGTGGTCGAGGTCGACTCGGGG
>CBFHWN010000092.1:0-7895 GCA_965659595.1 uncultured Ilumatobacteraceae bacterium
GAGGAGAAGTTCAAGCAAGTCGCGCAGGCCTACGAAGTTCTGTCGGACTCCGAGGCTCGGGCTCGATACGACCGCTTCGGTGACGCTGGAGTTGGTGGTGCTGGTGGCGCCGGTGATTTCTTCGGTGGTGGTGGTGGACTCGGTGACATCTTCGATGCGTTCTTCGGTGGGGCGAGTCCATTCGGTAACACTCGCGGCCCGAGTGGTCCGCCACGTGGCCAGGACCTCGAGGTGGTGGCCGACATCGCGTTCGAACAAGCGGTCTTCGGGGCGACACTTCCAGTCACGGTACGAACTGCCGTCGGTTGTGACGACTGCGACGGCACGGGTGCCGGTCAAGGAACTGAGCCGGTCACGTGCGTCGACTGCAACGGAACCGGACAGGTGCAACGAGTTCGCCAGAGCCTCCTCGGCCAGATGATCAGCACCCAGGCGTGTCAGCGTTGCCGTGGATTCGGCCAAGTGATCGCCACGCCGTGCTCCACCTGTTCGGGTGAGGGTCGTGTGGTCACCGACAAGACGTACCAGGTCGACGTTCCGGCCGGTGTCGACACCGGATCGACGCTGCGACTCACCGGACGTGGTGCCGCCGGCCCGCGCGGTGGCGGCACCGGCGATCTCTACGTGCATCTTCGGGTGGCTCCTCATGACGTCTTCGAACGTGATGGAAGTGATCTCGTGTCCGAAATCGACGTCTCGTATCCGCAGGCCTGCCTCGGAGCGACCCTCGAAATCGAGACGCTCGATGGATCCGAGACTCTGGTCGTACCGCCGGGTACTCCATCGGGACGCGTGTTCACGTTGCCTCGTCGTGGCGTACCGAGATTGCAGGGACGCGGTCGCGGAGACTTACGCATCGTCGTGAACGTCGCCGTTCCTACGTCTCTCGGTGATGACGAGAAGGCACTGCTTCGACAGTTGGCCGATCTGAATGGTGACGAGATCGCGCCGGAGGAACAAGGCTTCTTCTCGCGTATCAAGTCGGCGTTTTCATGATCGAGCGGCGAAGCTCGGCCGCCCATGTGTTCGTCGAAGATCTCGAGGTGCCGGAACTTGCCGAGAACGACGTTCATCATCTGTCGCGAGTGCTTCGGCTGCGTGAGGGTGAAAGTGTCACGGCGAGCGATGGTCGGGGCCGCTGGCGCAGTTGTCACTTCGAAGCGAATTCACTGAAGGTCGATGGTGCCATCGAGTCGGGAGAGTCAGTCACTGGTGTGACAGTCCTGTTCGCTCTTGGCAAAGGCGACAAACCGGAAATCGTGGTGCAAAAGCTCACCGAGCTTGGAGTGTCGCGCATCGTCCCGTTCGTGGCCGAGCGGTCGGTGGTGAAGTGGGACGCGGACAAGGCGCGGCGAAACGTCGAACGACTACGGAAGGTGGCGCGCGAGGCGGCGATGCAGAGCCGCCAGGTGTGGTTGCCCATCGTCGACGATGTGCACGCGTCGTTGAACGATGCGGTGTCGCTCGTGGGTGAGGTCGCGCTCGCCGAACCGGGCGGCTCTCCGATCGATGTGTCGGTGGGAGCGGTCGCCGTCGGGCCCGAAGGCGGTTTCTCGACCTCCGAACTCGCTGGACGACGAACGGTCGCTCTACCCGGTGGCATTTTGCGGGCCGAGACGGCAGCCGTGGTCGCTGGAGCGCTGTTGATCGATCGTCATCGCTGACCACGGAGAGTGGTTGTGCGGGTCCTAGAGTGACCCCGATGGCCAAGCCCTCCCGTTCGACGAACGCCATGCGTGACGATGTGATCGACCCGGCCGACATCGATTACAGCCGACGAGTGGGCGAGCGCCTCCGAGCAATTCGCAAACAGAAGAAATTGTCATTGCACGAAGTGGACGAGGTGTCGAGCGGCGAGTTCAAGGCATCGGTCGTCGGGGCGTACGAACGTGGGGAGCGGGCGATTTCTCTGCCCCGCCTCCAGCGTCTGGCCGACGTGTACTCGGTGCCGGTTGCTCAGTTGTTGCCGTTCGACGAATCGGATCCGGGACTCGACCCCGACTCGGTGTCGAGTCGTTCCAGGAAACTCGCCATCGATCTGGTCCGCCTGTCGGAGATGACCGGACCGAGTGCCGAGATGCTCACTCGCTTCCTCTCGATGATTCAGCTCCAACGCGGCGACTTCAACGGAAAGGTGCTCACGATCAGAGCCCACGACGTGCGCGCCATCGCCGCCATGCTCGACGTCCCTCTCGAGGACGTGACGGCACGTCTCGACGCGCTCGAACTGCTCTATCGGACCGTTCGATGACCGATTTCGGCGTGTACGTTCACGTACCGTTCTGTCGGCATCGCTGCGACTACTGCGCCTTCGCCACCTTCACCGACCGAGATCACCTGATGGCTCGCTACGTCGATGCCGTTCGTGCCGACGTACGTCGAGCAGTCGCTGAAGGCATGGGGTCGGCCGACACCGTGTTCTTCGGAGGTGGAACGCCCACTCGTCTCGCTCCTGAGCTCTTGATGTCGATTCTCGACGAGATTCCCCGCACCTCCGAGGCCGAGGTGACGGTCGAATGCAATCCCGACGACGTCTCCGTCGAGATGTTTCGGACATTCGTCGATCACGGTGCGAATCGCGTCAGTTTCGGCGTGCAGTCGATGCAAGATCACGTGTTGGCGGCGCTCGGACGAACTCACGATCCGGGCAACGTGAGACGAGGTGTCGAAGTAGCGCGAGTGGCCGGACTCGACGATTTCAATCTCGATGTGATCTACGGGGCCCATGGCGAGACTCTGGCCGACTGGGAGACCACGATTCGCTCGATCGTCGAACTCGATCCGCCGCATGTGTCGGCCTACGGACTCACCGTCGAGAATGGAACCCCATTGGCTGATCGGATGGAGGAACACCCTGATGACGACGTGCAGGCCGAGATGTACGAGGTGGCCGACGAACTACTGACGGATGCCGGACTCTTCAACTACGAGGTGTCGAACTGGGCGCGACCCGGACACGAGAGTCGTCACAACCGCGTGTATTGGAATCAGGGCGACTACCGGGGGTTCGGCTCGGCCGCCCACTCGCACGCGCAAGGTCGACGTTGGTGGAATGTACGCACCCCCGATCGCTACGTCGAGGCGGTGGAGGCCGGTCGTACTCCACAGTCGTCCGAAGAGATACTCGACGGCGAGACGCGGCGTCTCGAAGGACTGCAACTGGCACTCCGTACCCGGAGCGGGGTTCCGGTCGAAGCCTTCGATCCGTCGGACCTCGACCACATGGGCGAAATGGTGGAGCTGGTCGGAGGTCGGGCGATCCTGACCCGACGTGGCCGCCTCATGGCCAACGAAGTGTCGTTGCGCCTGCGCTGAGTGGGGTCGAGCCCGGCGGCGGCTAGGATCGCTGGTCTTCGGGCGTGTAGCTCAGTTGGTTAGAGCGCCACCATGACACGGTGGAGGTCTCGGGTTCGAGTCCCGCCACGCCCACCAGAAAGTCCTGCCGAACCAGCGCCTGCTCGTAAGAAAGCACCAGTTCGGTGTGGTTGCGGGTGCCGGAGGAACGAATCATCCGGGAAACCCGATTGCGGATCGTCTGCGGTGCGCGATCGAGAGCGTGTGAGATCTCCTCGTGAGTGAGGCCGAGCAGCGTCAACTCGAGAATTCGTGCGTTCAGGGGATCGCCGAGAGTGATCTCCTCGACGGTCGGACATCGAGCGAGATCGGACAGTTCGACGGGTTCGCGAGATCCAGCAGTCGTGCTCGAGTGGACCGCCATTTTGAAACGTTCGGCGAATTGCGAGATGGCGGACTCAGGATCATTGATGACGAGTCCGTCGAATCCGGACTCGTGGGCCAGGCGTGGAGTCCAGAGTTTCGATCGTTGGGCTGAAGTAACCACGAGAATTCGAGGCATCGTGATACGGGAGGCGATCTGCCGTTCGACGGCGAACCAGCAGTCGGCCGATCGAGCCGGAACGAGGATGGCATTGATGATCCGAGAGTCGAGCGCAATTTCGACATCAGTTCGGTTGCTCGCTGGAACCAGTGAGAAATCAGGGTGGCTATAGACGGTGGAACTTGAACGAGCGATTCGCGGAATTTCGAAGAATGAAAGGGCGATCACCGTACGATTATGGAAGTTGCCCTGGTTCTGCGCAAGCCTTTGGCCACTGTGTCCTGATCGTCAGACAACGGCGTCGCCGTGGCGGAATTCAGCCGTGAGAGCATCCAGTCGACCCTTCACTTCGGAGTCGATCGGGGAGGTGGCCGCAGAGATCGCGTCGCGAAGTTGCTCGGGTCGAGAGGCCCCAATGATCGGTGCCGTCACCACGGGGTTGGCGAGAACCCATTGCACGGCCAACGTCACGAGGGTCACTTCGGTTTCGTCGGCAATTTCCTGCATCACATCGACGATGTCGAACATGTGCTCGTGCCAGTAGCGGTCCTGATATCGCTCGGCGGCGAATCCGAGGGTGAAGCGTGTTCCCTCAGTGGGCTTGCCACGCGAGTGTTTGCCGGTGAGGAGTCCGCCGGCCAGCGGGTTGTAAGGGATTACGGCGACGCCTTCTTCGGCGCAAAGTGGGAACAGTTCGCGTTCGTTCTGTCGGAACAACAGGTTGTAGCGAGGTTGCACCGACACGAACTTCTGCACGCCGAGCGCTTCACTGCGTCCGAGTGATCGGGCGAGTTGGTACGCCAGCACGTTGGAGCAACCGATGTAGCGCACCTTGCCGGAGCGAACGAGGTCGTCCATGGCCGACAACGTCTCATCGATCGGCGTGTGATGGTCCCAGGCGTGGATCTGATACAGGTCGACGTGGTCGGTCCCGAGACGTCGGAGCGATGCATCGATCGCTCGCATGATGTTCTGGCGTGAGTTGCCGGAGTCCCATGGTTTCGTTCCAGTCGGGAAGAAGCACTTGGTGGCGACGATCACCTGATCACGTCGGCCCTTCATCCAGCGACCGACGATCTCTTCAGTAGATCCGAAGTCCTTTGGGGGAGCGCCAACCGGATAGACGTCGGCGGTGTCGATGAAGTCGATGCCGGCGTCGAAAGCCGTATCGAGAATCTCTTTCGACGTCGTTTCATCGCACTGATAACCGAATGTCATGGTGCCGAGACAGAGTTGCGAGACCTGAAGCCCAGTGTTTCCGAAGCGAACGTGATGCACGACACGACCTTACGTCCGTTCGAAGATTCAGAGATCGCCGAAACGTCATCGGATGGAGGGACCCAGAATCAATCGGTCTGCTAAGCACTCCCCGTGGAAATCGTCTTGGCCGCCGCTGCGGCGTGGATCTTCGGTCTCGGCGATTTCTGCGGAGGGCGGGCCTCTCGGAGGCTCGACAGTCTCTCGGTCACACTCGTCGGTCAATTGTTCGGTCTGATCGTTCTCGGTGTCGCCTTGATCGGTTTCGCCGATCCGCTAGCGCCGGCCGCTGACTGGGTGTGGGGAGCTCTCGGGGGTGCGGGGGGTCTGCTCGGCCTCGGTCTCCTGTATTTCTGCTTGGCCAACGGCGCCATGACCGTGGTCGGACCTCTGACTGCCGTGGTGAGTGCCGTCATTCCCGTGGTCGTCGGTTTCGCCCTTGGCGAACGCCCAAGCCCCGTCGCCTTCGTCGGCATCGTCCTTGCGTTGGGCGGGATCGTGCTCGTGACGGGAGCCATCGGCACGCCACATGTTCCGACGTCGCCACGCATCATCGTGCTCACTGTCCTCGGGGGTGCGGGTTTTGGCTTCATGTACGTCTGTCTCGATCAGACGTCGGACGAGTCGGGGATGTGGCCACTCGTCGCCGCCCGCTTGGTGTCGATCGGAGTGGCGGCGGCCGTGGTGTTTGGGCGTGGCCGGCCGCCGGCATCGGACGTGAGTCGATCCAACGGCTACGCCGTGGCGGCGGGTGTCTTCGACATGGGAGCCAACGTGCTCTTCATCCTCGCCACACGAGAAGGTCTTTTGTCGCTGGTCTCGGTCATCACCGCTCTTTATCCGGTGAGCACGATCCTTCTCGCCGTCCGCTTCGATCGGGAGCGTCTCAGCCCGACGCAGGTGCTCGGCCTCGTTGGGGTGGGAGTGGCGGTCGCCCTGGTGGCTCTCGGCCGGTGAACTCGCCGAGGCGCCTGGCCCGGACCTAGAATACAAGTCGTAGACAAGTGGCCGGACCTCGGGTCCGAAAGGTGGCACCAATATGGCGAAGATCAAGGTCGACAACCCGGTCGTCGAACTCGACGGCGACGAGATGACCCGCATCATCTGGCAGTTCATCAAGGACCGGCTGATCCTGCCGTATCTCGACGTGGATCTCGAGTACTACGACCTCGGCATGGAGTATCGCGACCAGACCGACGATCAGGTCACGGTCGACGCAGCGAACGCCATCTTGAAGCACGGTGTCGGTGTCAAGTGCGCGACCATCACGCCCGACGAGGACCGCGTCGAAGAGTTCGGTCTGAAAAAGATGTGGAAGTCGCCGAACGGCACCATCCGCAACATCTTGGGCGGCGTCGTGTTCCGCGAGCCGATCATCTGCAACAACATCCCGCGTCTCGTGCCGGGCTGGACGAAGCCGATCGTGATCGGCCGTCATGCGCACGGCGACCAGTACAAGGCGACCGACTTCAAGGTTCCCGGAGCCGGAACCGTCACCATCACCTACACGCCCGACGACGGCAGTGAGCCCATGCAGTTCGACATCGCGAAGTTCGGCAAGGATGGCGGTGTCACGATGGGCATGTACAACTTCAACGACAGCATCCGCGACTTCGCGAGGGCGTCGTTCCGTTACGGCCTCGCCCGTAACTATCCGGTGTACATGAGCACCAAGAACACGATCCTGAAGGCCTACGACGGTCAGTTCAAGGACTTGTTCCAGGAAGTGTTCGATGCTGAGTTCAAGACCGATTTCGACAAGGCCGGCCTCACCTACGAACACCGCCTCATCGACGACATGGTCGCCTGCGCCATGAAGTGGGAGGGTGGTTACGTCTGGGCGTGCAAGAACTACGACGGCGACGTTCAGTCCGACACCGTCGCCCAGGGTTACGGCTCGCTCGGTCTCATGACGTCGGTCCTCATGACCCCCGATGGCAAGACCGTCGAAGCCGAAGCCGCCCACGGCACGGTGACCCGTCATTACCGCGAGCACCAAAAGGGCAACAAGACATCCACCAACCCGATCGCCTCGGTGTACGCCTGGACGGGCGGTCTGAAACACCGTGGAAAGCTCGACAACAATCCGATGCTCATCGAGTTCGCTGAGAACCTCGAGCGGGTCTGTGTCGAAAGCGTCGAAGCCGGCGAGATGACGAAGGACTTGGCGATGCTCGTGTCGAAGGATCAGCCTTGGTTGACGACCGAGGACTACCTGGCCGCCCTCGATCGTCGACTTCAGCAGAAGATGAGCTGAGTCGACGTGAAAGCCGTCGTTCTGCGTTCATACGGTGGAACCGAGGTCCTGACGTTCGAGAAAGTGCCCGACCCCGAACCCGGTCCCGACGAAGTACTGGTCGCTGTTCGGGCTACGGCACTCAATCGTGCCGACCTCCTGCAACGAATGGGCGCTTATCCCGACCCCCGTCGGGGCCTCGAATTCGAGATCCCCGGACTCGAGTTTTCGGGAACGGTGCGTGCGGTCGGCCGACGGGTGACCCGCTGGCAGGTGGGTGACGAGGTCATGGCGATCGACGCCGGTGGGGCCTACGCCGAATTGGTGTGTACCCACGAGCGACAGTTGATGCCGGTTCCTGAATCGGTCGATCTGGCCGATGCGGCGGCGATTCCTGAAGTCTTCCTCACGGCGTGGGATGCCTTGGTTCTACAGGGTGGTCTCACGTCGGGACGTTGGGCACTCGTGCACGCCGGTGCGTCCGGAGTCGGCACTGCGGCCATCCAAATCGCGAAGGCCATCGGTGCTCGTGTCGCCGTCACGTGTTCGTCGGGCAAGGCAGCG
>CBFHWN010000093.1:0-7771 GCA_965659595.1 uncultured Ilumatobacteraceae bacterium
GCGGATCATGCCTCTCGAACGAGACGCCGCCTCGGCCCTGCGGATCATTCTCGGCATCATGTCTGATCAGCTCGTCATGTTCGGTGGAGAGGACACCGGGTGGGGACACCGTTCGTGGAACCTCGAGGAAATCGTCGCCCTGGAAAATCGCATCGAAACTCTCTGGCCCGACGAGTCCTGGGGGATGACCGAGTCCGACCCGCATTCGGCGAGCGACCGTGATCACCCGGCCAAGGAGTTCGAGATTCACATCGAAGACGCCGAGCTGATCCTGGCCGGCATGGCCTTCACCGAGATGGCGAGCGCCGAGTTTCCGTGGGCCGACATGGTTCGCTGGACGAGTGACTTCATCTCGACCGAGATCCGCGCCCTCTGGACCGACGAAGAATGGCGAGGTCGCGCTGCTGGTCGATGGCCGTGACTCTGCCCGGTCAATGACCGAGGATCGGATTGCGATAGCTGTGCGTTCCGTCGAAACGCGACAGCAGATACGGCCCCGAGACCATCGGCTCGTGACGGGGTGGCTCGTCTGCTGACTGACACGTGGGCAGACACTCGATCCGGGCATGAAACGGCGGGGTCACGAACAACGGGATCGAATAGCGATCCCTTCCGACGGGATTCACCACCCGATGAGGGTTCGACACGTACCGGTCGTTCGTCCAGATGGCCATGAGGTCGCCGAGGTTGACCACCAGATTTCCGTCCGGAACGACCACGTCGATCCACTCACCGGAGCGATCCTGCACCTGAAGTCCTCCCACTCCGTCGTCGGCCAACAACGTGATGGTTCCGTAGTCGGTGTGGGTTCCGCAGCCGAGCTGTCCGGGCGCTGGAGTCACCCGATCACTCGGTGGATAGTGGAGCATGCGCAGGTGCAGCATCGTGTCGCCATCGAGGTCTTCGAAGAAGCTGGGGTCGAGATCGAGGGCCATGGCGAGACCGCGCTGCATACGTAACGATGCTTCGGTGACCTCGTCGAAGTAGGCCTGCCAGGCATCTCGGAACCCAGGTAGGTCGGGCAGCTGGTTCGGTCCGTGGAGCGGTGTGCCGGCCCTGACCTCGGGGTGGTCGAGTCCGTGCTCGATCCCGGAGTCGATGGTCTCTTTCAGGTCACCGGCGCGATAGCCCGTGATGTCGCCACCGTCTCCGAGAGCTCCCTCCAGGCTCTCGGCCTCCATCGCCACGTAACCACGGTGATGGGCGCTCCGACCGATCGAAATACGTTCTTTCTGCTCGGCCGGCAACGAGAAGAACTCGCGCATCGCGCCGAGGAACCTGTGCTTGGTCGCGTCCTCGACTCCGTGGCCAGTGACGAGCAGGAACCCGAGTCGACGACAGATCCCGTCGATCCGACGGGCCGATTCACGGGCTGCTGTCGTGCTGTGATCCGCCCCGGTTGCGAACGGCGAGATGTCGACGACTGGAAGTGTCACGACGACGACATTAGTGAGCCGCTCAAGTGGTGGCCATCGCCCTCTGCTTCTTGGCCCGAGCTTCGGCCACCTGGAGACGAATGCCGCCTGCGATTCCCTCAGGGTTGAGAATCGCCGTGACGATGAGCAGCACGCCACCGATCAGCGCTTCCCAACTTCCGAGTCCGTCGAAGATTCGGCTCATGCCGTAGAAGGCGATTCCGGCCTGAGCCGTGATACCGGCAGTGACCGCTCCACTCACACTCGTGATGCCACCTAAGTAGGCGACTGCCAAAGCGGTCAGCGACGCGACGACTCCGTATGAGAGATCGGACACGGACCCGAATCGATAGGCGATGAGAGTTCCACCCACACCGGCGATGAACGACGAGGCAGCGAACATCATCATCTTCACGCGCGTCACGTCGATTCCTACTGCGGCCGCCGCTCGCTCGTTACCACGGACGGCGAGCATGACTCGTCCCGAACCCGAACGCCGGATGTTTGCGACCAAGAGCCCCAGCAAAGCGAGCACGATCACGAGAAAGACGCCGAAAACGGGGCGCGAGACCTTCGTCCCGTACACCAGTCCGAAGTCCCATCCGGCGAACGACGGGTTGGGCACTCTGGCTCCTCCAGTGGAGATGTCACCGATCACCCACGGGTTCTTGAACACGAACTCGGCGATCGTGACGCCACCGGCCAACGTGACGATGGCCAGGTTGGTTCCTCTGACTCGGAGAGCCGGAATTCCGACGAGTAGACCGAAGATCATCGCCCCGATGGCGGCGAGTAGCGGTGCGACCGGGAACGGGACGTCGTATCGCATGGCCAACTTCGACAACGCGAAGCCTGCCACTCCGGCGAAGGCCATCTGCGACAACGACGTCTGACCGCCGAATCCAGTGAGGACGACGAGCGACAATGCGAGCACGGCTGCGATGACCGTGGTCATGATCGCGGCCCTCCACAGTGGTCCGAGCAGAACGATGCCGGCGATGGCGGCAAGGGTGGGAACGAGGAACGAAACCGGCGTGACTCGTGCCGGTGGCACCGTCGGCAGTTTCCACATCTTCACTGCTCCACGATCGGGCAGACGTTCACCGAGGAACACCATGGTGAGGATGATGATGGCGAAAGGAATTCCTTCTCGTGCTCCGTATTCGGGGAACCAGGAGATGTCGTTCTGCAATTTCGTGCAGAGAGATTGCCCCATTCCGATGAGCACACCTGTCACGACGGTCGGCCCGAAGTTCTGGAACTTTCCGATGAGAGCCGCGCCCAGAGCGGGTACCAAGAACCCGAACGTGTAGATGGTCGGGTTCAGCTGCAACTGAGGAGCGGCGAGAATGGCGAGGAGTGTGGTGAGAACCGACGAGAGCACCCAGCCGAGTCCGGCCAAGAAGTCGGGCGAGTAGCCGAGGAGTACGGCACCCTTCTCGTTCTCGGCCGACGCACGGATGGCCAAGCCGATCCGCAGGAAGCGGCTGCCCGCCCACAGTGCGGCGGCGATCACGACCACGATGAACAACAGCCACAAGCCATCACGTGGAACAGTGAGATCTCGTGTGATGGTGACCGGTTCTCGCGGAAGAATCTTCGGAACACGAATCGCCGACATGTCTGCGAATCGGCGGACGACCAACGTGATGAAGACGATGATGAGACCGACGCTCGCCACGACCTTGGCCAGGGCTGGTGCTTGTCGTAATGGCCTGAAGATGAGGACGTACACCAAGAGCCCGAGCAGAGCCGACGTGAGGAGCGCAAGCAGAAGTGCCCACCGATATCCCACGTCGTCTCCGAAGTGGTATCGATCGGGAAGACCGGGAATCGGGAACGGATACGAGCCGTTCCGTAGATCGGCGTACACGTACGTCGACCACATGGCCATGGCGCCGGCCGCGAAGTTCACCACTCCCGAGGCCTGATAGGTGATGACCATGCCGACGCCAAGGGCGGCGATGATCGCCCCGGCTGCGCTACCGAGCAGCAGATAGAAGAGGTAGTCGGTCATCGACCGTTCACCACTTCCATCTGCTGCCCGACAACGTCTCTCATGTCAGGGGAGATACGGGAGACTGTCGACCAGTCCCAAATCATCGACCGGACCGACGACTCCATCGCCCTTGTACTCCGCAAAGGGGAAGACGAAGGAGCACACCGAGGGATAGGCCGCCGATGCGCCGCAGTCGATCGGAGTGACCCCACCGAAGAAGTACAGGTTCTCGCCGTTCTTCACGAAGTCGTACAACGACTCACCCGTGAGTTCGATTCCCTGCTCGACCATCTGATTGCCGTAGTCGACGAGCGACATGTACAGGCTGTAGCCGAGACCACCAAGACCGAGGCCGGCCGCCGTCACCTCTTCTTCGGGGATACCCATGACCGGGGACAGCAGTCGCTTCAAGAGGGCGCGCTCCGGCGTGTCCTTCTCTTCGGGGAGTCCGGCGAACAACCAGCCCTCGGCTTCGTCACCCACGACGTCGATCACGTCCTTGTCAGCGCAGATGTTGGTGGTGATCACCGGGATGGTGATACCGAGCGACGCACGACCGCGCATGGTGCCGATGCATCCGGCATCGGAATACAGCGACACGATGACGTCGGGGTTGCTGCTGGCGGCTTCGCGCATCAGACCCTGGTACCCGGCGTCAGTCTCGTTGTCACCACCCTTCACGGTCTTCCACGCGATTCCGGCCTTGTCGAGAGCCGCGGTCAGTGATGCGGCCGTCGAGTTGGCGCCGGCGTTGTCGGCATGGACGACCGACACGTTCGTGGCGTTGAAGTAGTCCTTGGCCACGGCAGCCGCAGCCGCCTGTGAGGTCGCGTTACCACCGGTGAGGAACAAGGCATTCGCCGTGTAGTCGATGGGCAGGATCGGCAACACGCCGATGATCGGAAGGCTGGCCGCTTCGTAGGTCTTGTAATCGGGGAAGAGGTCGAGCCCCAACAAGATGAGTTCGACGTTCTTGCCGACCAGTTCCTGAGCGCAGGCCTGCGACGTCTCCGGAGATCCGTTGGCGACACACGTCTCGAGCTTCACCGGACGGTTGCCGAGTCCACCGTGCTCATTGGTGTATTCGACGGCAGCTTCGATGAAGCGACGGATGTCGGGAAAGTCGAGTCCGGCTCCACCTTCGGTGTTGACCATGCCGACCACCAACTCGGCGCCAGTGGGCGGTCCGGGTTCGTCGGACGGAGCCGAGGTCTCGGCCGGTGCTTCGCTGTCGTCACTCGAGGTGTCGGCCGGAGCTTCCGTGGCACTTGGCGCTGCGGTCTCAGCCGGAGCATCACTCGTCCCGCCCCCGTCGTCGCCTCCGCACGCAGCAAAGGCCATCGAACCGGCGACGGCCAATGCGATCCAGGCCCGTCGTCGGACGGGCATCCCCCTCATCTTCATGTTTCCCCCTCTAGTGCCGCAGTGCGGCGTTTCAGTTGGCCACAGAGGCCGGTACCCAACTGCCGTGGAATCCGAAGGGAACCCGCGGCAACTGAATCTTTGCGATCGGTTCGTCCGCCATGGTGAGAGCGTCGAAGATCACGAACTCGCTGGAATCGGACGCCTGGTCGTAGACGTAGGTCATCAGGTATCCGTCGTCCTCGGACGAAGCCGATGCCGACGGTACGAACACCGCTTCGCCCGACACGCGTCCCTTGCCCAACTCGACCGACTCACGCGTACCGCGCTCGCGGTCGTACTTCAGAATTGCTCCAGCATCGACCTCACCGAAGCCGGCGTTCCCCATCGACATCTCGTAGCCGAAACGATGCTTCTTCCCGATCACGGCGTCGTTCACTCGCGGGAATTCAGCCGGGCGATCGTCGATCTGCTCTTCCGACACCTTGCCCGTGGTCGTGTTGATGACCCATCGCCACAGCATGGGATTCGGGAAGTCCATGTCGTCGTCTCGCCAGATGTGGTCGAAACGAGCGACGTCGAGAACGATCTTGTCGCCGTCCTCGTAACTGTTCATCGGATGGAACACGTAACAGGGATTGATGTCGTACCACTTCACCTGTGAGTCGTTGCCGGTGCGCGGCATGACACCGAGACGAGCCGGATAGGTGTCACTCCAGTGAATGGGCATCTTGCCTTCGAGCGCCAGATCGAGATTGAACACCGCCGGAAGATCCATGAAGATCACGTTGTTTTCGGTGATGTTGAAGTCGTGCATCATCGTCGGTCCGGTCACGGTGATCGGCTCGACTTGCACCAATCGACCATCGGCCGAAACACGCAGATAGGTGAGATACGGCTCGAGTGGCGCGTAACCAAAGGCGAGAAGCTCTCCTGTGGTCGGGCAGATCTTGGGATGGGCCGTGAAGGGACCCTTCAGAACTCCGCCGAAGTCGGTCGCGCCGACGGTCTCGAGATCACCGTCGAGAACGAACGGGAAGTGTCCTTCTTCGAGGGCGAGGATCTTCCCGGCGTGTCCGACGATGTGGGTGTTGGCCTTCGAGCACGTCATGTCGAGAGTGACACTCGGATCGAGGATGTCGATCGACGGATCGGCGATGAAGGGAGTCTGCACGTAGCGATTGCGGTACCACTGCGCCTTGCCGTCGCGAAGTCGCACCCCGTGGATCATTCCGTCGCCGAAGAACGGGTGGGCACTCATCCCTGTGAGCGGGTTGGCTCCATTGCGCAAGTAACGGCCGTCGAGTTCGGCCGGAATCGATCCGGTCACTTTCAGGTCGGTGAGGGTCACCTCTTCGGTGACGGGGCGGCCGTTTCCTTGGAGGTGGGCTGGAACTTCTTCGGTCATCGACATGTCAGATCTCCTTTGGCGATGTTCGATGTGTTACTGGACGACTTCAGGTGAACGAGCCCACATGAGCGTGGCGTCGAAAGAGAGCGAGTAATCGGGGATGAACTCCATGATCACTCGACCGGGTGAATCGAGGAACTTGCGAAAGGCTTCGGCCGCGTCGGCATTGTCGGACCGAAGGCGGTGCGCGAACTCGGGATAGAACCAGTCCTTCGTCTCACGATCGTCGTGGATATAGCAGTCGCCCTTGTAGGTGACCGTCTTGCCACCACCCAACTTCGAACCGGTGGAGTTGATGCAGATCGCCGCGCGCGGATTGCGTCGAAGAGCGGGAATGCGCTTGCGGGTCTCGGCGGCCGTGAGCCACAACTTGCCGTCCTTGGGGAGATACGACATGACCACGCCGAAGGGTTCACCCTTGCTGTTGGTCCACATGAAGACGCACTCGCCGAGTGATTCGACCAGCTTCTTCTCGAGTTCCGGCGTGAGCGCGCACTCGGTCAGATCTTCGTAGCTGTCATGAGACGCCATGACCCCTCCCCCTTTGTGACGACAGTAACACCCCATGAGGGGTCTTATCTACCCCTCGTAAATTAGCCCGCCGGTCGCTCCCCGGCCAGACCCCACCACAACAGTTCGGCCAGGTGATCGGCCACCGAGCGGGGATCCGGCGACGCCTCGTCGATGACCCATAGCGACGCCATCTGAAGCATCCCGACCATGGCGTAGGCCCACGACCCGGCCACGGCCGGCTCACGCCCCACACCCTCTCGCCACCGTTCGAGGGCCCGGGCCAACGGTGTAGCCGAACGTTCGGCCAACGAGAGGCGCGACAGGGCGGTCTGCTCGGTCGATCCACCGGTGACGTACAAGAAGAGCTCGCGATGCTCGAGCACGGTTGCCAGATTGGCGGCGATGAAATCGGCCAGGCTCTCCCGGGTGAACGTTCGACCGCCCATGGCCTCTCGAGAGGCAGTGATCATGCGCGACGCCAACCGATCGGCCAATGCATTGGCCAGTTCGGCCCTCGATCCCACCCGCGCATAGACGATCGGTTTGGTGATCCCGGCCTCCACAGCCACGGCGTCGATCGACGCGCTCGCCCCGTCACGGCCGATCACCCGCTCGGCCGCTTCCAAGATGGCATCGGCTCCGATGTCGAGCTGACCTCCCCGAGGCCTTCCTGGGCGACGCGACACGGTCGACATCTGGTCAGTTTGCTTCACGACGACTCCCTCTCGACCAATTTCTTACTCATGGTAACTTTCCCTCGGTACTGAGGGGGACGCCATGGATACATCCGTGATCAACATGTTCGACCTGTCGAGCGACGTGGCCATCGTGACCGGGGCTGGACGAGGCATCGGTGAGGGCATCGCCACCACACTCGCCCGGGCCGGGGCCGCCGTGGTGTGCGCCGCCCGCCGAGCCGACGAAGTGGAGCGAGTCGCAAGCGACATTCGCGCCGCCGGAGGGCGGGCCATCGCCGTGCCCACCGACGTGACCGACGACGACGCCGTTCAGACTTTGGTCGATCGCGCCATCTCCGAATTCGGATCTCTCGACATCTTGGTGAACAATGCC
>CBFHWN010000094.1:0-7550 GCA_965659595.1 uncultured Ilumatobacteraceae bacterium
CGACGACCGCTCGACGATCCACCCTAGCAACACTGTTCCGGCCCCTTGAGCAGTGCGTTCTCCACCGAGATCTTCGAGGTGACGACGCGCCTCACCATCGGCTCGGATCTCGTCGGGATCGGTCACTCGGGTTCTGGCCGCGAGGAGTCGACGTACCGCTACACCGATGAGATCGAAGGCCACCGACGACGGTTCGACGTCGATGTCGGCCACGGCTGCTCTTTCGAGGAGTTCGCGTACTTCGGGGTCGGCCATCGACATGGCGGCATCGACAAGAGTTCCTTCGGCGGATTCCGCAGCGGCCAAGGCGAGAAAGGCACGTCGTGCCACGTCGTTTGCGAAAAGTTCCTCCACCAACCATGGCGCAATCGAGTCCCACGACTGCAGCAACAACGCGACGGCGGCAAACTCAGCCGTGAATTCGGGGACGGCAGCGACAACTGGTACGACCTCGTCGTCACGAGTCTCGACGACTCGACGCCTCTCGGCTTGACGAGAGAGGTCGGCGACCGGGATTCCGACTCGGGCCGCGACTTCGCCGGCGTACAACTTGCGCACGTTCACGTCGGGATGTTCGTTGATCACCTCGAGGGCCCGAGTGGCCACTCGGGCCCGATCTTCGGGACTGCGCAACGATGCCTGACTCACCACGCGATTCACGCGGAAGCCGAGGAACGGCATGGCATCATCGATGGCCGCCGCGAGAGCACCTGGATCGGACGAAGCCAGATCTCCAGGGTCCTTGCCGTCGGGAAAACGCGCGACAGATACTTCGACTTTGTATTTGCGCTCCCATTCGTAGAACTTCTCGGCCGCGCCTTGGCCAGCGGCATCGGCGTCGAACGCCAATACGACTTTGCTCGCGAATCGCTTCAGCACGCGCACGTGTTCCTCGGTGAACGCCGTTCCGCAAGTGGCGACGGCGCGCGGGACTCCGGCACGGTGGAAGCCGATGACATCGGTGTACCCCTCGCAGACGATCACCTGATCGACCTTCACCACGTCACCTTTGGCCCAGTTCAGTCCGTACAGCGTCTTCGACTTCTGGTACACCTTCGTCTCGGGCGAGTTCTTGTACTTGGCCGGATCGGTGCTTCCCGGAAGGACGCGTCCACCGAAGGCGACCGCCTCTCCCCCATCGGTGAAGATCGGAAACATCACGCGTGCCCGGAAGGCATCTTGAAGACGGTTGGCGCGATTGGTGAAGGCGAGGCCGGTGTCGCGAAGGACGTCCTCGGCGAAACCCTCCTTTCGGAGATGAGCGCTGAGGGCGTCCCATTCGTCGGGGGCCCACCCGATACGGAACTGTCGCGCCACGTCGCCCGCGAGTCCCCTGTCGCGCAGGTAGTCGCGTGCCGGCCGGGCACCGGGAGCCGTGAGGAGTTGCTGGTGATACCACTCCACCGCCGCCTCGAGAGCTCCGACGAGTTGCTTGCGTCGCTGGCGGTCCTTTCCTTCCCCACCAGTGGTGTAGCGAAGGGTGATACCGGCGCGGCCGGCCAACTTCTCGACCGCCGACACGAAGTCGACGTGTTCGATCTCCTGGACGAAGGTGAAGACGTCCCCACCGGCCTGACATCCGAAGCACTTGTAGCGGCCGGTCTCCTCGCGCACATTGAACGAGCCGGATTTCTCGGCGTGAAACGGGCACAGGCCCACCCAGTTGCGGCCGGTGCGGCGCAGGGTGACGTATTGCTGGACGACGTCGACGACGGAGACCGACGAGCGGACTCGCTCGATGTCCTCGTCGTGGATCGCCATGCCGAGAGGCTAATGGCCGCGAACTTCGTCGCCGGCCGAGGTGCGCATCGACAAGCCGATCGCTCCGGTCAGCACGACGGCGATGACGACGAGCGATGCCCAGGTGGGGATGTGGTACCAGCCGTGGATCAGCATCTTCACTCCCACGAAGGCGAGGATGATCGCCAAACCTTCCTTCAAGTAGCTGAATCGCGCGTGCGCATCGGCCAACAGGAAGTACAGGGCCCTGAGGCCCAGGATCGCAAAAGCGTTCGACGAGAACACGATGAACTGCTCTCGACTGACAGCCAGGACAGCCGGCACCGAGTCGACGGCGAAGAGGACGTCGGTGAACTCGATCAGAATCAGGACGGCGAAGAGCGGCGTGGCCAGCCGACGTCCGTTGCGAACAGTGAACATCTTCTGACCGTCGAACTCCGGGGTACTCGGCACCAAGCGATTGATGAGTCGCAGAAACCGACTCGAAGCAGGATCGATTTCATCACCTCCACCGAGCACCAACTTGGCTGCGGTGTAGACGAGGAATCCGCCGAAGACGTACAGCACCCAGTCGAATCGCTCGATGAGCGCAACCCCAGCGAAGATGAAGATCGCTCGCATGGCGAGAGCTCCAAAGATCCCCCAGAAGAGCACCCGATGTTGGAAGCGGGCCGGAATACCGAAGTAACTGAGGATGAGCGCCCAGACGAACACGTTGTCGACGCTCAAACTCTTCTCGATGAGGTATCCGCTCACGTATTCCCCGGCCGCACCCGCTCCGAAGGCGCCGAGAACGACGAGAGTGAACGCCAACCCGATGGAGATCCAGATTGCACTCTCGACGGCCGCTTCACGAATGTGGACTTCGTGGGCCTTGCGATGAACGACGGTGATGTCTACGAGGAGAAGAAGCGAAATGAAACCGATCAGCGCGACCCACGCCCACGCGGGTACGGACAGATCGACGAAATCGTTGGTCGAAGCACCGGCGGACCAAACGGGTCCACCGAAGCTCGACATCACCTGGTCTCTGACTTCTTGCCACCCGATGAGGCAATGATGGCCTGGGCGGCTGCCAACCGGGCGATGGGCACGCGGAACGGCGAGCAACTCACGTAGTCGAGGCCGACACGGTAGAACAGGTCGATCGACTCGGGGTCACCACCGTGCTCACCGCACACACCGAGCTTGATTCCCGGCTTGGCCTTACGTCCGCGCTCGGCGGCGAGTTTCACGAGTTCGCCCACACCGTTCTGATCGATGGTCTCGAACGGATTGCGCTTCAAGAGGCCGGCTTCGAGATAGGCCGGCATCATGCGGCTCTCGACGTCGTCGCGGCTGAAACCAAAGGTCATCTGCGTGAGGTCGTTGGTTCCGAAACTGAAGAAATCGGCTTCCTCGGAGAGCTCGTCGGCACGCAAGGCGGCTCGAGGTGTCTCGATCATGGTTCCGATCGAGACCTTGGGCTTCTTGCCCCCCGCACCCTTGGTCGCCTCCGCGATGCCCTCGACGACCCACGAACGGGCGAGACCGAGTTCTTCACGGGTCACGGTGAGCGGGATCATCACTTCGACGATCGGCTTGCCGCCCTTCTTGGCTCGCTCGGCCGCCGCTTCGAGTAGCGCGCGCACCTGCATGGCGTAGAGACCCGGCTTCACGACACCGAGGCGCACTCCGCGCGTTCCGAGCATCGGGTTGAATTCCGACCACTCCTTGGCCGCCGCCAGAAGGCTTTCCTCCTCGGCGGTGAGGCCGTGCTCGGCTTTCTTGATCTCGAGTTCGTCGACTCGCGGCAAGAACTCGTGCAACGGCGGATCGAGCAGACGCACCGTCACCGGCAGCCCGTCCATCGCCGTGAGGATCTCGATGAAGTCCTTCTTTTGAACCTTGCGGAGCTCTTCGAGAGCAGCGTGCTCCTCGGCCGGCGTGCGAGCGAGGATCATCCGGCGGACCACAGGCAAACGATCAGGGGCGAGGAACATGTGCTCGGTGCGGCACAGTCCGATTCCTTCGGCGCCGAGCTGGCGGGCGTTCGTGGCGTCTTCGCCGGTGTCGGCGTTGGCGCGCACGGCCAGCTTGCCCTTGCGGATCTCGTCAGCCCACTTCAGGATCACGTCGAATTCCTTCGGCGGCTTGGCCGACGACAACTTGACCTCGCCGACGACGATGTTGCCGGTTGTGCCGTCGAGCGAGATGACGTCTCCCTCCCGCACGGTCACGTCGCCCACGCTGAACTGTTTGCCCGAGATCTTGATGGCCTCGGCACCGACGACGGCCGGGGTTCCCCAACCACGAGCGACCACGGCTGCGTGGCTGACCAGTCCCCCGCGGGCGGTGAGGATGCCTTGCGACACCATCATGCCGTGCACGTCTTCGGGGCTCGTCTCACTGCGGACGAGAATGACCTTCTCGCCACGGTCGGCGGCGTCAGCGGCCTCGTCGGCCGTGAAGTACACCTTGCCGACTGCGGCACCCGGTGACGCCGCGAGACCCTTGGCGAGCACCTTCACGTCATTGCCTTCGAACTGCGGGTGGAGCACCTGATCGAGATGGTCGGCGGCGACGCGCGACACGGCCTCGGACTTGCTGATCTTCCAGACACCTTTTGGTCCCTTGGTGCCCTTGGTCATGTCGACGGCCATACGCAGAGCAGCTGCCCCAGTGCGCTTGCCGACACGTGTCTGAAGCATCCACAACTTGCCCTGTTCGATCGTGAACTCGGTGTCGCACATGTCCTGGTAGTGCGCTTCCAGGCGAGCGAAGATCTTCAGCAGTTCCTGATGGATCTTCGGGAATTGGGCGGCCAACGCGTCGAGATCTTCGGTGTTGCGGATACCGGCGACGACGTCTTCACCCTGGGCATTGACGAGGAAGTCGCCGTAGGGGACGTTCTCACCGGTGGCGGCGTTACGTGTGAAACCGACTCCGGTGCCCGAATTGTCGTCACGGTTGCCGAACACCATGGTCTGGACGTTCACGGCCGTGCCGAGATCGTGCGAGATCTTCTCACGGACTCGGTACGCGATCGCACGGGCGCCGTTCCAGCTCTTGAAGACGGCCTCGACGGCCCCGCGCAGCTGTGCCTCGGGCTTCTGCGGGAACGCCTTGCCAGTTTCCTTCTTCACGACGTCCAGATAGGCCTTGCACAGATCCTTCAGCACTGCGGGCGAGAGGTCGGCATCGTTCGTGACCCCCGCCTGCTCCTTGGCCGACTCGAGTGGATGCTCGAAGTGGGCGCCGTCGACGCCGAGAACGATACGTCCGAACATCGAGATGAATCGACGGTACGAGTCGTACGCGAACCGTTCATCGTCGGTCACCGTCGCCAAACCCTTCACACTCTGGTCGTTCAGACCGAGGTTCAAGACGGTGTCCATCATGCCCGGCATCGAGAACTTGGCACCCGAACGAACGCTCACGAGGAGCGGGTCCTTTGGATCGCCGAGCTTGCGCTTCATGGCCTTCTCGAGCTTCGCGACCTGGGCGGCAATTTCGGTGTCGAGGCTCTTCGGCCATCCGGAGTGCATGTATTCGCGACACGCATCGGTGGTGATGGTGAATCCGGGGGGAACCGGCAGTTGCAGGACACTCGTCATCTCAGCCAGGTTGGCGCCCTTGCCGCCGAGCAGATCCTTCAACTGCATGGGGGGACGACGGTGTTTGTGATCGAATGAGTAGACGTAAGGCACGGTTCGCGAGTCTACGACGACCGAGCCGACAAGTAACAGCCCGGCACCTAGCATGGATGTGGTGCGAATCCTCGGCTTTCCGATCGACGTTCGACCGGGTTTCGCCGTGTTCTTGTTGCTCATCGTCGTCCTGAACGGCGTGCCTCTTGGTGCCTGGCTCGCCGGATCGGTGGCCTTTTTCACCGTTGCTCACGAATTGGGCCACGCCCTCGCCGCCCGTCGCACCGGAGCCACGGCCCGCATCTCTCTCGATTTCCTCGCCGGTTACGCGTCGTTCACCCCAACTCGACAGCTGACGAGACGTGAACGGGCCGGCATCGCTCTGGCCGGTCCGACGACTCAGATCGGACTCGGCGTGATCGCACTCCTCGTCATCGGTGTGAATCCGATCGACAGCGCCGATTTCGCCGCCGAGGCACATTCACTCGCCATCTGGTGGGCCGGGCCGATTATCGGCCTCTTCAATCTGATCCCGGTGATGCCACTCGACGGCGGCAACGTCGCCGCCGAAATCATCGATGTCGTGAAACCTGGTCGTGGGCGCGCCATCATGATCAGACTCAGTGTTCCGGTAACGGCCGGCGTGCTGGTCGGCATGCTGATCGTTCCCGATCTGAGACCGATCGCAGTCTTCGCCGTGATCCTTCTCGTGATCCAACTCCAACTGCTCGCGGCGACGACCCGCCCAGATCGACCGTCGACGGCCGCCGACATGGTGAACATGCTCGCCGCAGCCGAGAACGATGCCTGGACCACCGGACGGCCTGGACTGCTGCCTCCTGGTCGCACCATGTCTCCGTGGTGGATCGCGCATTCTCGCTACGTGGCTGGTGATCGCACCGGCGCGCGCGACGTGATCATGAGCGATCTCACCGACACCTCCGGACGACCTCGCACGTGGTGGCCTCCCCACGCCGCCACACCCGACCTCCTGGAGCCGGTGGTCGACATGCTCCCCCACCCTCTCCCCGATCCGTCGGCCGAGTGGCCCGAACAGAGCCGCTCGGCATTGGTGTGGGCGCTGAAGAGAGTTGGCCGCTTCGCGGACGGAGCGCGTTTCGGAGCCGCCTGCTACCGCATCGATCCGTCCACCCACCTCGCCATCGACGTAGCGGCCTGCCTCGCCGCTGATGGACACGACGATGCGGCGGCCGAGTGGCTGACAGTTGCCGCACGAGTGGCCGACTCCGACGAATCGAGCGAGACCCTGCTACTGCTGTCGCTTCGTCACGACGTCGAATTCACACGTCTGCGCGAGCGAGAAGACCTACGTCGCCTCGCTACATTGCTCGCCGCGACACGTCGCAACAAGTGATTTTCGAACGGCTGTTTTCGTCTTTCACCACTCGACGTTGCGACGGACGTAGGCGAGGGCACGTCCCCCGGCCACCGAGGTGACGGTTCCCACGACTGTGCCGTCGCGTACGACATCACCACCGACGACGAGTCCGGATGCGTCGTCGATACGTCGTAACGAAACGGGCGCTTCGGCCCCTCGGCTGTCCATGCGCTCGACGAGTTCTTGGCCGGGGTAACAGCCCTTCGTGAAACTGACCGCCTGCGCCACGACGCCGGTGGCCGCCGGAAGGGTCGTGCCGGGATCGATCTCGGCACCGAGCCGCGGCCAAGCGGCTTCGACGCGGGCGATCTCGAGTTCGGGTGAGATCTCGATTCCGGACGCGTCGCCCACCCGCAACACGTCGAACGCATCGTCGCCACCCCACCAGGCCGCCACACGCGGACCGTCAGCACTGACATTTCCGGATGAGACGTCGATACCTCGATGGCTCTCGCACGTGAGCTCGACGGGTTCGATGTTCACGTCGACACGAATCATGAAACGCCTGAGTCGGGGCACCAACTGTTCAAGTCCGCCACGGTCGAGGTCGAGCAGAAAATCGTCCTCGGCGAGACGGGTCACGCGAACGAACGACACCACCTTGCCGGTCGGGTCGAGGAAGAAGGCGTAGCACGACGATCCGACAGCGAGTGACGAGATGTCGTTGCTCGCCTGCGAGTGGAGATATGACGCAGCATCGCGGCCACTTACCCGACAGGCATCGTGGCGCACTCGGGCGATCATGCCCAGCTCCTCACGCTGACGTCCCGCCGGCACGACGA
>CBFHWN010000095.1:0-7332 GCA_965659595.1 uncultured Ilumatobacteraceae bacterium
GTGGGGACCTACCCCTCCGGTCCCCACCGCCCCATCGCAGCCCCCCGCAGAGAAAAGCAGGTTCACATGTCGGCTCTCGAATCCTTGGCCCTGGAAATTTCGGTGTCGTCCGACTGGATGGATCACGCCGTGTGCAAAGGCCGGACACACCTTTTTTTCCCCCCGAAAGCCGAACGACCTCAGGCCCGGGTCCGGCGCGAAGCTCAGGCCCGACTCTTGTGTCGCACCTGTCCGGTGAACCACGAATGTCAATCGTTCGCTCGCGACAATCGCGAGTACGGATTTTGGGGCGGTGAATCCGAGGAAGAGCGTCACCTCGCCGGATTCACCGTGGCCGCACCCATCGGTGTGCGGGCACGTGGCCAGCGTTCACTCGTCTGACCCATCGGCTGACTGCCACCTTTACGATCGACGCAATCTTGTGACGTGACACCCGACGAATAGGGTGACCCCGTGTCCCGCGGCGATCCGGCTCCCCCACCGGATTGTGTATTCGCCGTCGTCGACCTCGAAACCACCGGCTTGAAAGCCGACCAGGAACACATCCTTCAGATGGCCGTCGTCCACCAGGACAGCACCGGTCGTCGGCTCGGTGAGTGGTCCACCTACGTTCGCCCTCCTCGGCGGCTGCGCACACCTCTTGGACCCGTCGAAATCCACGGAATCACTCGCCGCCGAGTCGTGTTCGCTCCGCCGTTGTCCAAAGCACTATCGGCCTTCGTGTCGCTGACCCGCTGCTGCATCGTCGTGGCCCACAATGCACCCTTCGATCTCGGCTTCCTGCGGGCGGCGTCGGCCCGAACCGGGATCGACCTCGAGCATGCCGGCTCCTTGTGCACCCTTCACTTGTCGCGTCAACTCGGTGAACGAGGTCAGGCCAATCACAAGCTGGCCTCGCTGTGCGCCGAATTCGGTGTCGACCCCGGACGTGCCCACGACGCCCTGCACGATGCTCGCGCCGCCGGCGCCGTCCTGCCCCACCTCATGTCACGGCTCGGACTCGACACACCCGAAGATCTCGCGCGTCACGTCCGTTCGTAGCGGGCGAGAATTCGACGAGCCGCAGCGGCACCCAAATTTCGCAACTCGTCGGGACTTTCGATCGTGCCGTGAGTTCCGAGTCGAACCATCAGGCGTTCGAGCCAACGATCACTCGTGACAACGAGCCTGATTCGAGCCCGACCGTCATCAGTCGACGTGGATTCGATCAGCGGGTATTGATCGAGAACCCAGAGCCACCCGGAGTCGATCAGGATCGACACATCACGGACGTCCTCGGCATCTTCGAACCAGGGACGACGGGGGCTGACCGAGCGGGTATCGGTCCGCCCGCTGTCGACCCACGACTCGATCCGATCGAATCGGAACGTTCGTTCCGCCTCTCGACCGACGTCGAAGCCGCGCACGTACCAATGAGGCCCCTCCGCGAAGATTTCGAAAAGAGCGACCGTGCGCACGGTCGTCGAGCCCGTTTGCGGCGACCAGTACTGCATCTCGATCACGGCCCGTCGCCGAACGGCGTCGCGAAGTCGATCGACTCCATCGGGTGCATCGACCTCCACATCGAGTCCGGTGACGCGTTCGGCACCGATCACGGCGGCGATCTTGTCGATGGCCGACGACAGCACACCGTCGGGATCCGATCCTGGAACCGACCGCGCCGCAGCCGCTGACACCACGAGCGAGAACGCCTCGGGCGCCGTCAACCGCAGAGGTCGATCGAAGTACTTGGGTAATCCGAAGTGGATGTCGTCGCCGTCAACATAGAGATCGATCAGATCTCGGGGATCCTGCGACACACCACACAAGGAGGCCAACGTGAGGTCGGCGACGAGTTCGTCGACTGTCATCCCGAAATGTTCGGCCATCTCGTGAGTCGACACCCTTCCGCGCTCCTGCAGCCACGGCAACATCACGAGAAGCCGACGAAGTCGAACGTTGATCGGGCGGTTGACCGGACGCTTCACGACGGCTCCGCCGTCTCGGTCAACCAATCGACGACCAATTGGCGCAGGGGCTCGGGCTCGAGCACTTCAGCACGTTCGACGAAGCCCAGCAGCCAGTTGACAAAGGCTTGGACGTTCGAACACGGGACACGGACATCGATCGATCCGTCGTCGTACCGTTCGACGACCGCCTCGTCTCCGTACTGATGAAGCACGACCGACGCATCGGAAGCGTCGATCCGCACGATCGCATCGTCGGCGCCTACGTCCACGGCATCAGGCAGCAGCTTCGGGTCGCTGGGGAAAACTGTTCGAGCATCGAAGTCGGACGGAACGTCGACCGTCGCCTCGTCGGTGATCTTCACTCCGCCCTCGATCCGGTCGAGGCGGTACGTACGACGTTCACCGTGCCCGTGATCGTGTCCGATCACGTACCACCATCCGTCGCGGGCCAACATGCCCCAGGGCTCGAGGCGGCGTTCGAGCGATCGGTAGACGAACGAAATACCGCGTCGTTCGGCGACGGCCCGATGGACGAGGGGCAGGCGTTCGTCGATCGGCAGTTCGACTGCGAGAGATCCCGATTCGACCCCGTCGACATCGGACGCCAAGTCGACCTTCCACAGTGCCTCACGCGCCCAGTTGGTGCCGAGACGGATCGTTCCGACCGCCACTCGAAGCGCTGTCGTCTCTTCCGGTGTCAACCCGAAGTCTTCGATCTCGTAGGCCGAGCGGAGCACTCGGTAACCAGTCTGGCCTGCCTGTTGGCCCGACAACGTGACCTGGTCGATGGGCACACCCTCGTCGCGAAGGACGGCTTTGTCGCGTTCGAACGCGGCTCGGGCGGCTTCTTTGCTCTCGGGATACTGACCCCGCAGCTCGTTGCGGATCTCCTCGAACGTGATGTGGCGACGCGCGGACAACAGCAGCGTCAAAAGATTGGTGACCCGCTCGAGTTGGTGCACGACGCGAGACTACGTCGCCGGCCGACGGAGTCGTTCGCGCAAGAGTTCAGTCGAAGCGTCGGTCGAGGAACGCTCACTCGCCATCAGCTTTCCGAGTTCGACACCCCACTGATCGAAACTGTCCACCCCCCAGATCCATCCCTGGAAGAACACGACCCACTCGTAAAAGGCGATCAGCTGTCCGAGTGTCGACGGAGTGAGGCGTGGGGCAAGGATCACGGTGTTCGGTCGGTCGCCCGGGAACTCACGGTGTTCGGCGTGTGGAAGACGTGCCGTCTCCTCCGACGGTCGCCCGAAGGCAAGTGCCCGCGACTGGGCCAAGAGATTGTCGAGCAGACGCTGGTGGCGATCGTCGTCGCCGACGAGGTCGCTCTCGGCCGCCGGCGTCGCGAAACCGATGAAGTCGACCGGCACCAAGCGAGTGCCCTGGTGGAGAAGTTGGAAGAACGCGTGTTGGGCGTCGGTGCCAGGCTGACCCCACACGATCGGACCCGTCGACGTGGTGACCGGAACACCGGATCGATCGACCGATTTGCCGTTCGACTCCATGTCGAGCTGCTGGACGTAGGCGACGAACAGATCGAGGTCGTGCGCATAGGGCACGATCGCCTTGGTCTCGGCTCCGTCTCGATTGGCGTAGAGGATGCCAAGCAACGCCACGAGCAGTGGCACGTTTCGTTCGATGGCGGCGTCACGCACATGCTCGTCGACGAGGCGCATTCCGGCCCGAAGTTCGGCCACCGCCTGGTTCCCGACTGCCATCGCCAACGACAAGCCGATCGACGAGGCGAGCGAATATCGCCCCCCCACCCATTCCCAAAACGGAAAAATCCGATCGTCTCCGATACCGAGTCGCCGTGCCGCGTCGATGTCGACGGTCACGGCCACCAGATGTTCGACGAACCGCGATCCGGAGACGGGCTCGATCCAACGTTCGAACGCCGCGAGATTGGCGAGGGTTTCGGCAGTCGTCATCGTCTTCGACGACACGATCACGAGTGTCCGGCGAGGATCGAGACGGGCCATCACCTCGGCAGTGGCAGCCGGATCGACATTCGACACGAAGTGAACCTGCGGTCGATCGCGGCGGTACACGCGCAAAGCTCGGTGCGCCATGGCCGGCCCGAGATCACTCCCACCGATCCCGATGTTGACGACATCGGTATACGCAAGGCCAGCTGGTGACACGATCGTCCCGTCGGTCACCGCATCGACGAACTGCGCAATCCTCTCTTGCTCCCGGAGCACGTCAGCGCTCACGTCGACTCCGTCGACGAAAGTGGCCTCGCCTCTCGGTGATCGCAGAGCCAAATGACCGACCGGCCGATCTTCCGAGACGTTGAGCCGCTCGCCGACGAAGAGTCGGTCACGGGCTTCGAGAACTCCGGCGACTCGAGCGACCGCTACCAGGTCGTCACATAGTTCGTCGTCCCATCGATGTTTCGACAAGTCGACGAACAGATCGCCGACCTCGAACGAGAAGCGGTCGGCTCGTCCGGGGTCGGTGGCGAACATCGACCCGATCGACGGTCGGACATTGCGACCGAGGACTTTCACCCACTCGTGCATCTCGGCGAGAGACATGAGACGCACGCTAGTGGGGCAACCAGCCCGGAACGAGAGAGCGAGTGATAGGAATGACTCTGTGACCTCGCCCCAGGTCGCTCATCCCAGCGACAATTCCTCACTCGATCGGTCCGGCGCGGTCGTCGGCATCTCGGCCTATTTCATCTGGGGCTTCCTCACTCTCTTTTGGAAGTTGCTCGGTGATTTCGCTCCCCTCGAGATGATCGGCTTTCGCATCACGATGTCACTCGCAATGCTCACGGCATTTCTGGTGTGGCACCGTCGATTCGCCACCCTCGTTCGCCACGTGTCGGCCGAAAGACTGTGGGGGCGAATCGCCCTCGCTTCGGTGGTCCTGACCATCAACTGGACGTCGTACGTGGTTGTCGTGGCCCAGGATCACGTCGTGGAGGCGGCCCTCGGCTATTTCATCGCACCGCTCGCCACGATGACCATCGGTGTACGGGTTCTCGGCGAGCGCATGCGTGCAGCTCAGATCATCACGGCGGCGCTCGGAGTCGCGTCGGTCCTGGTCCTCACCGTCGGATACGGACGAATCCCCGTCTACGCACTGCTCATCGCCGGTAGTTGGTCGACGTACGGTTACTTGAAGCGGACGGTGCCCCTGTCACCAATCGACAGCCTGGCGGCCGAGACGATGGTTCTCGTGATTCCCGCCCTCGCACTCGTCGCCTGGCACCTGCAGTATTCGACCAACGTCTTCTCGAGTGCCGACGGAGTCGAATGGACGGCCGTTCTGCTACTCGGTGTGATCACCGTCGTACCGCTCACGATGTTCGCCTACGCCGCCCAACGAATCCCGATGACAGTGATCGGACCCATGCAGTATTCGGTTCCGGTCATCAACTTCCTGCTCGGTTGGTTGGCCTTCGGCGAAGACGTGTCCGGTACGAAGTTCGCCGGGTTCTCACTGGTGTGGCTCGCGCTGGTTGTGTTGACGTTCGACACCGTGCGTCGGGCCCGAGCGAGCACTACCGTGAAGCGATGATGCGACGTCCACTCCTCGCGCTCACCGCTACGAGTTCACTCGTCGCGATGCTTTCATCGTGTTCGGTGTCGTCTGACGATTACCGGCAGGAGAGCGAGAACTACCTGGAGAGCGACGCTCTGGCCGAAGAGGCCGGATACCGGTTCTCCGATGCGGTGTGCGAGGACCCCTCGTCGCAGTCGACTGGCACACAATTCACCTGCCGAGCCACCGACAACGACGGTGACGAATGGCTCTTCGTCGTCGAGATCACCGGCACTCGCGAGATCACCGTCATCAGCGGCGACGTGATCGGCTGAATCCGGAAGTGGGGTTTCGCCCCCGGACGCGAAAGAGACCCGCCCGAAGGCGGGTCTCTTCACATGTCGACGTGCTGCCGATCAGCTCTCGAACTCGGTGATGAGTTCGCCGATGTCGGTGTAGATCTTGGTCTCGGCGTCGTACTGAATCACCTGGAGTGATTCCGCGATGAACTGATCGTCGAGGCCGTCCATCTTCAGTTGGACTCCGTCTCGCGAAAAGACACTGACCTGATCAAAATTACGGGCGGCGTTGATGATCGAGGCTCGGGTGAGACCCTCGGGCGACTCCATGGCCTGCTTGATGATCAGGGCGGTCACCTCGGCGGCGTACCATCCGGCGACTGCGGTCGTGATGATGTCCTTCTTGCCCAGGCTGTCCATGTACGCGATGTACTCGGCGATGGCCGGCTCAGCGGCCACGGCCGGATCCTCGATGTCCTTCAAGTTCTGGGCTGAGAACAACCCGTCGGCAGCGGCGCCTGCCAGACCAAGGATCAATGACGAGGTGCAGGTCGCTGTGATGTAGATCTGCGGGTCCCAACCGGCGTTGGCGGCCTTGGCGTTGGCCACTTCCGAGAGGAAGGTGGCGCAACCCGCACCCAGCGGCACCGCCAGAATCGCGTCAGGCGCGTTGCTCGCAATCGAGTTCACCTGGGCAGTCGGCGGAGCCGAGTCGGTGGCTTCGATCGTCTGCTCGTCGACGATGTTGATACCGAACTCCGGAGCGACTTCCTTGAAGGCTTCGGCGTACACCTGGCCGAACTCGTTGTTCACAACGAACACGGCCACATTCGCGCCTTCACCGTAGGTGTTAGCGATGGCGGCCGCGTAGGCCTGGGCCTCCACATCGTACGGGATCAAGATTCCGGTGGTCCACGGATAATCCTCGGCGCGACCCCACTCGGGAGATCCGGTGAGAGCGAGCAACTGCGGGTAGCACTCCTCGTTCAGAATGTCGCGCACTGCTGCGTTGTTCGGCGAACCGATGATGCCCGAGAAGATGTCGGTGTCGGCGTCGAGCAACTTCTCAATGGCGCCCGGTGTGAGGTCCTTGTTGTACTGATCGTCTTCAATCTGAACTTCCATCTGGAGATCGCCGAGGAAGCCGGTCTCGTTGGCCCACTGGATGAAGGCCTCGAAGCCGTCCTTCACCGGAGCGAAGGCCGTGGCGGCGACTCCGCCCGACAACGGCATGGCGCTACCGATCTTGATGGTGCCTTCGATCGGCGCGTTTGCGGCATCGGGATCGACGCAGTCGTTCGTGTCGACCATCCAACCCATGTCATCCATCGGAGCATCGGTATCGGCCGGTGCTTCGGTGTCGGTGGATGTATCCGTCGACGGAGCTTCGGTGCTCGGAGCTTCGGTGCTCGGAGCATCCGAGCCGCCGTCGTCACCACCACAGGCCGCAAGGACGAGTGCCCCGGCCATGGTGAGCGCGACCACCTTCTTGGAAATACGCTTCATGTTCCTCCCCATTCGTGCACGGTGTCGTGCGTTGAGTCCGGCGACCGATCCATTATCGGGGTCGGGCCGCACCCGAG
>CBFHWN010000096.1:0-6969 GCA_965659595.1 uncultured Ilumatobacteraceae bacterium
GGTCCAAGGTGAGTTCTCGTCGGCTCGCGACCAGGTGCCCTCGATCATGCGACCAGCGGTGTAGACCCAGGCCGCTCCGGCTCCGGTGGTCTGCGCCTCGGGGCTGCGACTGTCGGCGACACTCGTACGGTATTCGCATTCGAGAACCACCACGTTGTGCGTTGAAATACGCGCTCCGTCGGAGAGAACATGAGGATCATCGTCGCGGGAACGCTGGAACGTTCCGCTCGAACCGTCGAATTCCCAGGAGGCCCTCATTCCACCGTCCATACGTAGCTTCAAACCGGTGACGGCCTCCCCGATTTCACTGGGAGGACCGTAGGAGAACTGAGCCGGAGGACGTCCACCACGACCCTCGTCGAGGCTCCAGATGCTGGATGTCTTGGCGTAGAGATTGTGCGGCGCTCGCTTGTCGGACGATCGGAAATAGCCGCCGTTCGGACCGGCGGCCGACACGCTCATGTTGACGAGTTCGGAGCGATTGATGAGACGCGTGGTGGTGGAGTTGCCTCCACTCCAGACGAGAAGCGGACGGTCGAGACTGGTCCCGAGACTGATGTCCTGGGTACGGCCGGAACGGATCGGCCCGACGGGGTCGGAGCCTTCGGAGTGGAACACGGCGGCCATTCGTGTCCACCCTTCGACATTCTCCTCGTAGACGATGTCGGCCTGGTTGATTCCGGTCTGCGGCCATGCTCCAGGAGCGTTGTCGATCTTCACGAGAAGGGCTGGGCGATCGAGGGACGAGACATCGTCGACGGGCAGGCCAGTGAGTGGTGCGGTGGGGACAGGGGCCGCTTCGGTCGTCGACGTCGTGACCTCCGACGTCGACGGGGCGGACGACGTCGACGGGGCGGGTGCAGTCGTCTCGACGGCGGTGGCGGCTTCGGCGACCGATGTCGACGAATCGTCCCCACTACCGCACGAGGTGACGACCAGGAGTGTCGCCCCGACGACGAGGACCACGAGTCGGTTCATGTCAGAGCTCCTTCAGGAGGGCGATTCGGTCGTCGAGCGCCGGATGGGTGTCGAACATCTTGTGGAACCGACCAAGGCGCCCTTGGTCGCGAACCCCCGACAACGGCTGCTCGATCCACATGTGCGCTGTGGCCATCGAAGCCGAATGAGTCGCCGTCGTGTCGTCACGGAGTTTCTCGAGCGCTCCGATCAGACCGGGTGGATAACGAGTGAGTTGACAGGCCGAGACGTCGGCCAAGGTTTCCCGACGCCGGCTGATCGTCGCCTGCATCGCCTTTGCGACCATTGGTGCGATGATCAGCAGTGCGAAACCCAGAAACGCCAACGGATTCGCACTATCGGAGCGATCACCTTCTCGGCGGACCCGTCCGCCGTTCCACCACATGAGTCGAATACCCACGTCGGTGAGTACCGCAACGGCTCCTACCATCGTCACGGCCAGGGTGCTGACGAGAATGTCGTAGTTCCGGATATGTGACAATTCGTGGGCGACGACACCTTCGAGTTCGACTCGATTCATCTTTTCCAAAAGTCCGGTGGTCACAGCGATCGCCGCGTGACGTGGGTTGCGTCCGGTCGCAAAAGCATTCGGAGCCGGATCATCGATCACGTACACCGCTGGCTTGGGTAGGCCACCGGCGATACAGAGCCCCTCCACCAAGTTGTGCAAACGGGCGTAGGACTCGGGATCGGCTGGACGAGCCCGGCTCACTCGCAAGGCGATCGCATCGGACTTCCAATAGGACGTGAAGGCCACCGCACCGGCGATCACGACCGATATGAGAAGGGTGGCAGGGCCGCCACCAACCAAATATCCGACGGCTGCACCCACGGCGACGACGAACGACACGAAGCCGAGGACCAAGGCGACACTTCGCCGTTTGTTGGAACGGATCTCTTCGAACACGTGACCTCAGAACGAGACCGACGGCGGATTCTGCGCCTCGGGCTCGGCTTCGAAGAACTCTCGACGCGGGAAGGATCCGATCTTGGCAACGAGCACAGTCGGAAACGTGTCGAGTTTGTTGTGGAACGCGAGAACGGAGTCGTTGTAGAACTGGCGAGCGTACGCGACCCGACTTTCAGTGGCCGTCAGTTCTTCTTGGAGTGCAAGAAAGTTCTGGTTGGCCTTCAGATCGGGGTACGACTCGGACAACGCGAAGAGTTGGCGAAGCGCGCCGGAGACCATGTTGTCGGCTTCGGCTTGCGGTCCGGGTAGCGAAGGCGCGGCCATGGCCGAATTGCGGGCGGTGATCACGGCATCGAGGGTTCGCTGCTCGTGGGACGCATATCCCTTCACCGTCTCGACGAGATTCGGAATGAGATCGAGGCGACGCTTGAGCTGGACATCGATCTGGGACCACGCATTGTCGACGGTGTTCCGAGCTCGCACGAGACCGTTGTAGAGAACGATGATGACGACGACGAGGAGCAGAACTGCCGCCAGGACGACGAGGATGGTCATTTGGACAGTTTACGAGGTGAGATGCGTCCGATACGTGACACGAGCGATCGAGCGACCCGGGTCGAGACCGATGAGGAGTCGGACGAGGAATTCTTCTCGTGCCACTCGCCGATTACCTCTCGATACACGTTCACGTAGGCCTCGGCCAGCACATCCATGGAGAATTGCTGGGCTCGACGAGATCCGTTCTCGCGCAATCGGGCCGACTCCACGGCGTCGTCGAGGACCACTCGCAATGTCGCCGTCAGCGAATCGACGTCCTCAGGCGGCACAAGGCGCGAGTCGAGACTGTGCGTCGCCACGTTGCGGTAACCGTCGATGTCGGAGGCCACGACCACGGCACCCGCTGCCATTGCTTCGAGCAGAACGATCCCGAAACTCTCACCGCCGGTCGCCGGCGAGCAGAAGATTCCGACGGTGTGAAGAAGGTCGACCTTGTTGCGATCGCTGATTCGTCCGAGCCAATGCCGGGTTGGGCCTTCAGGCCACTCGTGACGAAGTCGTGCGGTCTCGGGACCCTCGGATGCTATGTAAAGCACGGTGTCGTCGTGCAAGCGATCGTGAGCGGCAAGAAGCACCTCGAGTCCCTTTCGCGGTTCATGCCGGCCGCAGAAGAGGATCGATCGAGTTCTGGGGTCGGCCTCCAGGTCGTCGAAGAAGCGGTCGAGTTCGACGGCGTTCGGCATGATTCGGTACTCCCCACCGAGATACCGCGACGCCAAGTGTTCGGCATCGCGCGACACGGCAACACGTTCGTCGATTCCCTCGGCGATCGATCGCACGAATCGGTTCAGGTACCGGTAGCTCGCGCTGTCTCCCGCCGCATGGAAGGTGGCGACGATCGGTGCAGTTCTCATCAGCAGTGCGGTCAGCGTCGGGCCGGGTGACAGAGGCTCGTGGAGGTGAAGCACGTCGAACTCCTCGTCGCGGAGGGCGCGGATGGTGCGACGCGCGGCCGCCGGATCGGGGGCGATCGGGGCGATCGATCCATTGGCTGCTGTCGGCAAGGATTCGCCGAGTGGGGTGACGAACGTGTCGGGAGGCGCCCCATCGCACGGGCCGAGAACCCGGACCTCGTGGCCTAACCGACGGAGGGAGCGGGCGAGACCCATCACCTGGTTCTGCACTCCCCCGGGAAGGGACAGACTGTACGGCGAGAACAATGCGACTCGCAGCGACTTGCCTTCGGCCGAGGCTAACTTCTCGGTCGAAGGCATGACCGAGAAGTTAGCAACGACTCGTCGATGCTTGTCGTGTGCCGAAGTACGGTGATCACGTGAACGACAAACGTCCTGCTCTGTCCGTCGTCGCCTCTCCGGGTCGACGACGAGCAATCCTGAACCTGGCGACCGAAGCTGAAAATCGGGGTTTCCCGGCTCTCGCCTGCCCGACTCTCGGTGGTGCTCTCGGACTGTGCGTGAGTCTCGCCCACGTGACGTCGTCGTTGCGTTTCTACACGGCTATCCAGGGCATCTACGGGAATTCTCTCAACGAAGTCGGCAACATTGCGAGTCACGTGCACGAAATCTCGGGTGGTCGCTTCGCACTCGGACTCGGAGTGAGTCACGAACCAATGGTGCGTCGTCTCGGCGTGAGCATGGGTCCTCCTCTGTCCGACATGCGGACCTTCGTCGCCGATCTCCGCGCGAATGAGAGGTTCAGTGGTGAATTGCCACCGATCTACGTGGCCGCCCTTCGTGATCGGATGCTCGACCTGGCTCAGGAAATCGGTGAGGGCGCTCTCTGGGCCAATGCGAGCCTCGAACACACGCGCACCCAACGAGAGCGCGTGGCTGATTCCGGCTTTTATCTGGCGAACATGGTCCCGACGGTGATCAGCGACGACCTGGAAGCGGCGGCTGCCGTGAATCGTAAAACGATGTCGGTCTACGTTCGACTCCCCAACTACCGCAACTACTGGAAGGCGGCGGGATACGTCGAAGAGATGGAAGCAGTCGAGTCCCTGTTGGCCGACGGGCGACGTGACGACGTCACTCTGGCCATGAGCGATCGCTGGCTGTCGGACTGCACCCTGTACGGGCCGGCGTCACGAGTCCGTGAGGGATTTGCAGCATGGCGTTCGATTGGTGTCGAGCCGATCGCCGTGATGTCGAGTACGAGTGGCGGTCAGGTGAAGGCCATCGGCGAACTCTTCGACCTCTACGACTGAGTTCCCGGTCGATCCGGCTCAGCCGAGACGCAATGTCTCGAGCGGTTCGAGTCGAGCGGCTCGCATCGCCGGATACGAGCCGGCCAGAACCGAGATGACGACCGCAAGCGCAATTCCGGCCGGAGCCAACCAGCTGGCCATCACGAATACCCATCCCGCCGCCGACACTCCGACGAAGATCGCGAACATTCCGAGGAGCACACCCAGGATGCCTCCGACGACGCCGACCACGATCGCCTCCACCAAGAATTGGAAAGCGATGATGCGGCGGGTGTGGCCGAGTGCGCGCCGGATACCGATCTCGGCCGATCGCTGGATGACCGAGATCGACATGACGTTCGCGATTCCCAGCCCACCGACGACGATGGCGAGCAGACCCATCGACACCACGATCAGCTGTAGTTGACGATCGCTTTCGGCGGCCAACTCCAGCGCTTCGCTTTTGATTTCCGACGAGATCTGTGTCGGTCCTCCGAGACCGATGGCCACCGAGAGGGCCTCGGCGGTCAGATCCTCGGTTCCGGGATCACACCTGACGTACAACTTGTTGGGCTCGACGGGGTCTTCGTCGAGAAAATCGTCTGCGACGGTCGAGAAGGGGACGAAAACGGCGTTGTCGAATCCTGGTTCGAGCGGAACACGTTCGAGGACACCCACCACGGCAAAGGGCAAGCCGCCCAATTCGATCGTTCGATTTTCACCGGGAAGGTACGAGAATTCACTGGCGAGTGCCTGGCCGATGACTGCCACGCGGGATCGGGAGTCTTCGTCGAAGTCGTCGAGCCAGCGCCCAGCCACCAGACCGACTTCGAGAACCACGGGAAGGCCCGAATCGGCGGCAAGAACCGGGATCGGAACAGTGTCGAACTGGTCGAGGGCCTCGGTGTACGGAGCTACGAGCAAGTTCGACAGTTGTCGCACCGAACTCACCGACTCGACAGTTCTGACGCTCATAGCACGATCGACTGCGTCGATGGGAAGCGTCGGTGAACTCTGGCCGAATGCGCTGGCCGCTGAGGCCTCGATGAGATTCGTCCCCAACTCGGCGACCTTGGCTTTCAGGTCTCCCTTGGCCGAATCAGTCAGTCCAACGGCTGCGACGATGGCCGCAACACCGATCATCGGACCGAGAAGGAGGAGAACCGTGCGCATCTTGCGCGCGGCGAGTCCGGCGAAGGCGACACGCGTCAGGTCGCGAGAGGTGCTCACGGTCGAAGGACCTCGTCGGAAACGATTCGACCGTCGAGCATCGACACCTTGCGCGCCGCCGAGTCGGCGATACCGACGTCGTGAGTCACGAGCACAACGGCTCGTTCGTCACTACGGAGGCCACCGAGGATCTCCATCACGTTGGCGGCGTTCTTGCTGTCGAGTGCTCCCGTCGGTTCATCGGCCAAAAGGATCTTTGGTTCGCTGACGAGGGCTCGAGCCAGAGCGACGCGCTGCTGTTCGCCGCCTGAGAGCTGAACCGGTCGATGGTCGTGACGATTCGCCAGTCCGACACGCGAGAGTGCAGCCATTGCCCTCTCGCGGCGCTCGGTCGGACGAATTCCGCGGTACAACAATGCTGTCTCGACGTTGGAAAGCGCGTCGAGATGTGGAATGAGGTGGAACTGCTGGAAGACGAATCCGATACTGCGGCCCCGGACCCGAGTACGAGCGGCGTCGGCCACCCGCGACACGTCATCACCGTCGACGACGATGGTCCCGCTGCTCGGAGCGTCGAGACAGCCGAGAAGACCCAGCATCGTCGATTTTCCCGAGCCGGAGGGGCCGACGATGGACACGAAGTCGCCCGGCATGACCGCGAGCGACACCCCGTCGAGGGCCCGAACTTCGGTGTCCCCGGACCCGTATACGCGGGTGACGTCTTTCAACTCGAGGAAAGGAGTGATCACGAGGCGGCCGTTCGACCCTCGGTTTCGATGTCGACGACGACCAGTTCGTCACCTCTCAGGCCGGAGAGGATCTCGACCCACTCTCGGTCCACCAGTCCGATGGCGACCGACACTCTCTCGATGGTGCCATCGTCGTCGACGACTCGAACGACGTCTCCGTCGGCCGTCCGAAGTACAGCCGCGACAGGGACGGCCAATGCATCGACCACCTCGGCGAGAACGACGTCGACGGTGACCTTGGCCCCATCGACGGCTTCGTACTCACCATCGACTTCCACGATGCCTTCGAATCGTTCTTCCCCGTTCTGTCCGAGCGAAGCCGATTCGTCGAGTGACACGATTCGACCGTCGAGGACCTGATCGCCGATGGTCAGATCGACACTCACCTTCTGACCGACTTCCAGCTCGGCTCGCTCGGCGGCTCCGACGACGAGCGCAATCGTGAACGCAGTTTCAGC
>CBFHWN010000096.1:6979-7265 GCA_965659595.1 uncultured Ilumatobacteraceae bacterium
AAGAGCGGGGTTCCTCGGGACACGAGATCACCGGTCTCGACTGCGACTGGCCCGACTCGTACCGGCCACGAGGCGACAATCATGTCGGACGGCTCGAACACCACGTTGTTCTCGAGAGTGTCGATCGTGACCGACACCGACGAGGACCCCGCCCTCATGACGACAGTTCCGGTGACGACGCGATAGTCCACGCCTGGCGTGGCGGTACCTGATAGTTGGTAGTTGATCGACGTGTCCTCGGGGACCGGTTCGTCAGCGATGATGCGGAAGGAGCCGCGGGAGCCTT
>CBFHWN010000097.1:0-7226 GCA_965659595.1 uncultured Ilumatobacteraceae bacterium
CAAGGTCGCACCTGTTCCATGGGTCGAGGTCGCAATCGCCCCACTGATGGTCTGGTACGCGATGTCGCCGAGGTTCGGCATGGCGAGCCCGAGGCCGTGCAACGCAAGGTTGAGATCGCCGATCGTGATGCCGGCGCCCACCGTCACCGTGCCGGCGGTGCGGTCGACGTCGATGATTCGACGCAACGAGTCCATGATCACCAGATGGCCGTCGGTGAGGGCGGTCGATGTGAAGCTGTGACCCGTTCCAACGGCTTTCACGGTTCGATGAGTGTCGAGAGCCCTCCGAACGATGGCAACGATGTCGTCGTCGCTGGTGGGGCGTTCGATCGCATGGGGACGAGCGATCTGGTTGCCGGCCCAATTGCTCCAAGAATCGGAACGCAGTCGACTCATGTCTCACCTCATGGTACGAACGGACCGCCGGTCAACGCTCGGGGTTGGATTCCGAGTTCGGCAAGGAGCGGTTGCGAATACGCGATCCGCCCAGTGAGCCGCTCGGGATCGCCAGCGACGAGTTCGAGGGCTGCTTGGGCGATGATCTCTTCGGGCTCGAGCGCGTATTCGGCGACGAGATCGTGGGCCCCGGCGCCCGGAGTCGCCACGTTGTCCCACGGAGCCAGGGTGTTGACCGAAATTTGGTCCTTGTACAGCTCGGCGGCCATACCGAGCGACAGACGCTCGAGAGCCGCTTTGCACAGTCCGTAGACGGAGGAATTGCCTTCCGAGTACCACGCTTCGAACGGAGGGCCGACGGGCTTCACGGCGGCACGCGACGAGATGTTGAGAATCGATCCGGCCCCACGCGATCGCATATCGGGGATGACGCGTTGAGCGAGATCGATCGCGCCCCACACCTGGGTTTCGATCATGAGGCGGAAACGCTTCTCAGGGAACGATTCGACGGGTAAGAAGAATGTGACCGCAGCGTTGTTCACGAGAATGTCGACGGCACCGAGTGTCTCGTGAACATCGTCGACGAGCTTGGCTCGGTCGTCGGCTGCGGAAAGATCGCAGCGAAATGCAGCTGCTCGGCCACCGCTCTCTTCGATCATGGCGATGGTGTCTCGCAACGAGCCCTGGTACTTGGGATCGGGTTCGAGTGTTCGGGCTGTGCAGGCGACGGTCGCGCCTTCGGCGGCGAGCCGTCGAGCGATCGCGGTTCCGATGCCGCGGCTGGCTCCGGTGACCAGGGCGACCTTTCCTTCCAGACGATGTCCGTCGAGTTCTTTCTGCATGGTTCCTCTTCGTCGACTGCTCGTTCGATTCTGGCAGAACGAGGGGAGTGGTCAGGTACTGTCGAGCGTCATGGCTTCAGCACCCACGCCACCCGCTCGCCGCTTCCTGCACATCTGTTATTGCTGCGACGACACCGACGCAGTGATCTCGTTCTACGAAAAGGCCTTCGGTCTGAAAGAGGTCATGCGCAACCCCCTCCACCCTTCCGACGGCTCGCTCCTCGGTATCGACGGCGAAATCGTCAGCGGTGCGGCCTTCGCCTACGACTGGCGTGGGCCTCGAGTCAGCCCGTCGGTCGAGGTCCAGGAATGGGTGTCTCCCACGATGATCGACGAGCCCATCGCCGATCCGACACGGGTGGGAATGCAAGCCCTCGGATTCGCAGTCACCGACATGGAAGCTGCGCTCGATCGAGCGACGTCAGTCGGCGCAACAATTGTCTGGCGGGGATCGTCACCTTGGGGATCCGGGTGGGCCACGCTCAGCGACCCATTCGGTACTCGCGTCGACCTGATGGTCGACGCGGGCGCCAATGAATCGGCGGCCCGCATGCGACATCTGCGCATCACCGTCAATGACCTCGAGACCTCCTTGCCGTGGTACGAGGGGATGGGATTCGTCGAAGTGGCCCGTCACGCCGTGGAAGGGCACGAAACTCTGGGTGTCGCCGACGCGCATGTCGACGTGGTGCGCATGCGACTCCCTGACGAGGCATTCGAGGTGGTCCTCATGCAGTGGAAATCGCCGAGCTCGCACGGCCGTCATCCGGTCCCGGCCAATACAGCCGGGCTGTATCGCACAGCTGTCGGTGTCGACGACACTCGCGTGTCGTATCGCGATTTCATCGAAGCCGGGTGGGAGTTTCAGCGCGAACCGCGACAGGTCGAGCTGGAGGGAACTGCCGTACCCGACATGTGGATCTGCTTCCTCGACGACCCCGACGGGGTGCCGTTCGAGTTCGTGCAGCGACCACGCGATGCGTTCCGCACCGACCCGACCGGCCTCTGACGAATCGTCAGGGGCGCGGAAAGAGCGAGCGATCCGACCAGCCGTCGACCGACACCGAACGGCGGGCGAAGCGCCAACCATCGGCGGTCTTCACGTAGCGATCGATGTAACGTCCCCAGTGGTCGAGTCCCACGTCGGTCAGAACTGCGAAGTACAGGCGCCCGGCCGCATGGGAAGTGTCGTCGAAGTCGATCTGATGGGTGCTGGTGAAGTGCCGGACGTGGGTCAGAGGTGATGAGGCCGTGTTCGACGAAGTGCCGGTGAAAATCGTCATGATGGCGTCGAGTCCGACGTACTCCTGGTCGGGCTCGATTCGCATGACGGCGTCTTCGACGAATAGCTCTCTGACCTGGGCAAATCGACCCGTATCGCCATTGGCGTTGTACCGGGCCACCAGGTCACGGATCTCGTCACGGGCCACCGAACGCTCGGCGGACTCGACGTCGGCGTCTTCGCTCACTCGGGCCTTCCCACATGATTGGGTCTACCACCTTGGCTTGGCCTGACGTACAATCTGACGAGGCGTCAGATTTCGGTCAGTGAAGTCTGGGCCACCAACAGAGGAGACATCTCATGACGATGACCGCCGAGCGCAACATTCCCGCCGACGTCACGTACGGCCTGTCGGACGCCGATCAGCATTATTACGAGCACACCGACGCTGTCACTCGACACTTGCCGAAGAAGCATCGTCATGCAATCCACTGGATCGAGATCGACGGACGCAAGACGTTGCTCGTGAACAACAAGTTGCTCACACTCATCCCGAATCCCACCTACGACCCGGTGGGTCAGCCCGGATCGCTCGAGATGTACTTTCGAGCTCAGAACCACGAAGGCAGAGAAATTCGCGACATCATCGAGATGGGCCCCATTCCTCCGGCTGCGCGCGATCGTGATGCCCGCGTGAAGTTGCTCGACGAGCAGAAGGTCGACCTTGCGTGGCTGATGCCGAGTCTCGGCCTCGGCCTCGAAGAGATGATGGCCGACAATCCCGAGATGCTGTACGCCGCGTTCCACAGTTACAACGAGTGGCTCGACGAAGACTGGGGTTACAACCGCGACGGCCGCATCATCACCGGCCCGCTCATGTCCCTCATCGACGTCGACAAGGCAATCGCCGAACTTCAGCACGTGATCGCCAAAGGCACACGAATCGTCACCTTCCGACCGGCGCCGGTGAATGCCCCCGATCGCTTCCGCTCGCTCGCTGATCCGATGTACGACCGTTTCTGGCAGATCGCCGCCGACGCCGGCGTCACGATCGCCTTCCACGGTGCCGATTCCGGTTACGGCGTCTACCTCGAGCGTTGGGGTGAGAGTCAGGCCTACACCGGTATGAAGATGTCTGCTCTCAGCGAAGTCATGGGCGTTCATGTCGAGCGTCCCGTGTACGACCTGATTGCGTCGCTCATCTGCCACGGGCTTTTCGACCGAGTTCCCAACTTGAAGGTTGCGACTGTCGAACTCGGCGCCGGCTGGGTGGGCGATCTGGCTCGCCGTTTGAAGCGCTCGTATGGAAAGACACCACAGCTCTACAAGCGGGATCCGATGGATACGTTCCGTGATCACGTGTGGGTGGCCCCGTTCTACGAGGACGACATCACCGTCGTGCGCGACATCATCGGCGCCGAGCAGATGTTGCTGGGTTCCGACTGGCCGCATCCCGAAGGTCTCGCCAACCCTTACGAGTGGGTGGCCGACTACTCGGGCCTCACCCCAGCCGAGCGCAAACTGTCGTTGCGCGACAACATGCGCAAGCTGTCGGGTCAGCCGGTCTGATCCGCTTTCCGACGACGTTCAGCGAAACGTTGCCGCACACGTACTGACGACGCGACCTTCGTTGCCGTCGTCGATCAAGTTCACTCGCGCGCCCCACGTGCCGTCTACGCCGGCGAAGCACTCGCCATCGGTGCGGAACGGGCCCGTCTTCCCGCGGTTGACGAACATCACGTACCAGTCGGTCGCCTGAAGCGGTCGTCCGGCGGCCGTCTCGGCAAGATCGGATGCGGCGGCCTCGAGCGTGATGTGTTGCGGTCCGATGTGCAGGGCGGCATCCGGCGACGCCAGTTCGGCGGTGAGCGAGGGGAGTGTCCAGACGCCGCACGATTGGCGTGTGGCGCCGAAGACCTGATGCAAGGGTGGCAGATCAGGCGAATCTTCGATGACGATCGGTGGATTCTCGATCTTTTCGTAACCGTCGGGTGCCGGACCGAGAGAGAGGCCGACACCGGTGGAGATAGCCACCACCCGCGACGGGTTCGCCGCATCGACCACGAGGGCGCGGCTGAACCCGAGGCGCCTTCCGGTGTGCAGGTTGTCGGGGAGGATCATGAGTCGGGTCACGTCGGGCGCCGGATCGAGGATCTGCATCGATGCGATGAGCGGGTTGGGGACCACTTCGTCGTCGTTGAATCCCCCGCATTCAGGTGAGGCGACGCACAGTGGGGCCGCCATGATCCCGCCGAGGGCGTTTCGCATGTCGTGACGCAACGTCATGAATGCGCCCTCGACTCCGGTGTCGAGCGAGTCCCATTGACGGCCGAGGTATCGGTAGGTGAGGAGCGACGTCCACTTCTCGGCGAAGGTTTCCCAGTAAGTCTCAGGATCGGTGTCTCGGATGTCGACGGGTCGTTCGTCGGTCATGTCAACCGGCTTACCAGATGGGCAGTCGTCGTGTGGCAATCTGGCTCCATGAGCTCTCTCGACGACAAGCAACGGGCTCGCCTCGCCGAACTTCTCGCCGGTGACGTGGCCGTTCTCACCATGGAACTGCAGCGGGGAGTCGTGGGCGATGGAGCTCTCATGAAAGCTTTGGTCGAGGAAGCCGAGCGGGTGGGTGTCAAGGAGTCAGCAGGACGCCTGTGCGCGGCGGCGCGAGCGCACGGAGTCCCCGTTGTGCACTGCACTGCCGAGAACCGCCCCGACGGCGTTGGGGCCACCGACAATTGCAAGGTGTTCGCCATGAACGCCCGATTGCGCCGCGAGACCGGTTCGACGCCGATCGATCAGGGGACCGAAGGTGCCAAGTTGGTGCCCGAGCTCGGTCCCGAATCTTCCGACGTGGTCGTCTCTCGCATCCACGGCATGACTCCGTTCACTTCGACGTCACTCGATCAGATTCTTCGCAACATGGGTGTTCGAACCATCGTGGTGGCTGGTGTGTCGGTGAATCTCGGAATCCTCGGCACGGTGATCAGTGCGATCGATCTCGGGTACCGAGTCGTTCTGGTTCGTGACGCAGTGGCCGGAGTGCCGACCGACTACGCCGATGCAGTGATCGACAACACTCTCTCGTTGTTGGCGACAGTCGTTCAGCTCGACGACGTTCTGGTCGCCTGGGCCTGACGTTCGTGCGTCACGCCAACCGATCGACGTACGCCGCGTAGCGATCGACGAAAGCGGGAACGCCTGAAGGGTCTTCCCAGCCGTCGCGACCTGATCCGACGATCACGCGTTCGATGCCGAGGTCTCGGTACTGAAGCAAAGTGTCGAGGGTCGGATCACCGAAGGCGACCATCGAGATGGGGATGTCGAGGCGTCCGTTGTCGGCTGCGATCGAACGGAACTTGGCAATCCGGCGTGGCACGTCACCGAGTGTCACGTCGAGCGGCATCCAGCCGTCGGCCCAGGCGACAGTGTGCTGGGTGCCCAATTTGCCGCCCGCTCCGAACCAAACGGGGGGATGGGGCTTTTGGACGGGCTTCGGTCGCGACCACACGGAATCGAAGTCGAACCAGCGACCGTGGAACTCCGAGTCGTCATCGACCCACAAAGAGCGCAGTGCACCGATGCATTCCTCGAGAGCGCGGTAGCGCATCGACCACTCGATATCGGACCGGTGATCGGCCAACTCTTCGCGATTCCAGCCCGCTCCCACGCCGAAGTGGACGCGACCATCGGTGAGGACGTCGAGAGTTGCGGTGGTCTTGGCCAGCGCGAACACGTCGTGTTCGAGGGGGAGGACCACTCCGAGACCGAGGATGAGGTTCGCGGTGTGCTCGGCCATCTGGGCGAGGGTGATGAACGGGTCCATCATGGTGATGTATTGCCACGGCATGTCGCCGCCCGTCGGATACGGAGTGAGTCGGGAAGCCGGAATATGGCTGTGCTCACCGATCCAGATCGAATCGAAACCGGCATTCTCGAGCATCGTGCCCAACTCGCGTGGCCCGATGTCGGCCGGAGTGTTCATGGTCGTGTAGCCGAGTTTCATGGGATCGATGTCGATGCGAGCGGTCTCTCCGCTTGCGACCTCCTCACGGTACTCTCGGAACGTGCGGATTCTGTACCAGTACCCCGACGCGATCGGCCCGGATGCCGACATGTTGGCGGCTGGTCGGGTGTCCGACGTGGCGAGGGAAGTCGAGAAAGCCGGTCTCGACGGACTCGCCTTCACCGAACACCCGGCACCGAGTGCGAAGTGGCTGTCGGCCGGTGGCCATCAGACTCTTGATCCCTTCGTCGCGCTCGGGCACGCAGCGGCCGTGAGCGAACGAATCCGCCTGTTCACCTATCTGTCGGTCGCGGCGTACCGAAATCCGTTCATGCTCGGAAAGACAGCGGCTTCGGTCGATCTGTTGTCGGGTGGTCGACTCGAACTCGGTCTCGGTGCCGGCTATCAGAAGGCGGAATTCTTCGCGCTCGGCCTCGATTTCGACGAACGAAATGCTGCGCTCGACGACGCACTCGATGTGCTCCCGCGTTTCTGGAGCGGTGAGCCGATCTCGCATCGAACTGATCGGTACGAGGCTCGAGACGCTATCTGTCGGCCGACTCCGGTACAGCAGCCGATTCCGATCTGGATCGGCGGCAACTCTCGTTTGTCGCTCGAACGTGTGGCGCGAGGTGGATTCGGGTGGATGCCGATGATGACGTCCACCGTCGTCTCGGCCACCACGCGCACCGCGCACATCGGAACGGCCGATGACCTGGCTGCCAAAGTTCGTCAAGTGCGCGACATGGCCGACGGCCGATCC
>CBFHWN010000098.1:0-7099 GCA_965659595.1 uncultured Ilumatobacteraceae bacterium
CGGGAAGCAAGCGCGTCACGAGATGGGGAGCCAAGACGTGAACCACCATCGTCGTCTCGAAACCTTGGGCCGTCCTCACCGCATCGTGCAAGAGCGCTCCGGCGTTGTGCACCACGACGTCGGGGATCCCACTGCTCGTGATCTCGGCACATGCCTCGGACACGGCTTCGAGATCGGACACGTCACACACGACAACTTCGTGCTCGCCGCCTAGTTCGTCGGCGACCCGTCGAGTTCGCTCGGCATCGCGACCTACGAGCACGACTGTCGCACCGAGTGCCGCGACACCTTCGGCGGTCGCCCGTCCGATTCCCGACGTCGGACCGGTCACCACCACCCGTCGGCCGACGAGAGCGTCAGCCGAGAGTGATTCCCACGAGGATTGACGCGATCTCACCACGTAGCCGAGACGCGAGAAACCGCCGACGATGCTGGCGTCGAGCAGGCGATCGGCGAAGGAAGTCACCTCTCTATTCCACACCGAGTTCGCCGGGAATGCCAGACTGTGCTCGTGAGCGAGTTACATCGACACGACGATCATCCTCACGTGCACGGGCCCGACTGCGGCCATGTGGCCGTGGTCCACGACGATCACCTCGACTACATCCACAATGGTCACCGTCATCATCAACACGACGATCACTGGGACGAATGTTCAGCCGACTCGTGCGTCGCCCACTCCGAACACGAGCACGAACACGGTCCGGACTGCGGACACACACCGGTCCCCCACGGCGATCACGTCGACTACCTGCACGACGGACACCTGCACGCGCGTCACGGCGACCACTGGGACGAGCACTGACGCTCGCTCCTCGTTCTGGCGGCAGACATCGGCGAAGTCTGTGGCGTTTTTGCCGCCAGAATCACCAACAGGGGTCAGTGGTCGTGTTCGTGGCCGTGGAGATGTTCGGTCACGACGAGTCGGCCGTCCACATGGGTCAGGCCCACGCCGAAGGTCGCCAGCAGGTTCTCCGGAGTCAGCACCACGTTCGGCGGCCCGTCGGCCACCACTCGCCCGGCCAGCAGCATCACGCGCTCGCACTCGGATGCCTCACCCACGTCGTGCGTGGCCGACACGATCACGGCACCACGTTCGCGCTCGGCTGCCATCGCCTCCAGATAGGCGGCCCGACCGGGCGCGTCGAGACCTGAGGTCGGTTCGTCGAGAAGCAGGAGCTTCGAGCGCCGGGCGAGCACCTGCGCCAGATACACCCGCTGTTGTTGTCCGCCCGACAGATCTCTCATGGCTCGATCGGCCAGATGCTCGATACCCATCCGACTCATCGCCGACGACACTGCGTCGTCGTCCTCGGGTCGACGACGGGCCAGTCGACCACGTTGATCGAAACGAGCCATCCGCACGACATCGATCGCACGAATGGGGAGCGCCAGACCTTCGCGGTGGTACTGGCTGAGGTAGGCGACGTCGGTCGTCGTACGACCCGGTGGCGCGCCGAGGATCTCGAGCGCCCCGTCGAGAACAGGCAGCAACCCAGCGAAGGTCTTCAACAGCGTCGACTTACCCGAGCCGTTCGATCCGACGAGAGCCACCGAGCCACCCGGCTGGAGAAACGTGTCGACGTCTTCGAGAACCACGCGCGATCCGTAACCGACCGACAGCCGACGGGCAACGACGACGGGGCTCACGCCGGCACGCTCCGAGACGACAGCGAACGGCGCACCTCGACAACAAGCAGAACCGCGAAGAACAGGCTCGAGGCGACGAGAACGACCGACGCCCCGGCGGCCCAGTCCCAGTGATACGAAATCAACAGTCCGATGTACACCGAGAGCGAGCCGATGACGGCCGCCCAGAGCATCATGACGCCGATACGGCGAGCGATGAGCGCCCCGGCCCCGGCCGGGCCGAGCAGCATCCCGAACACCAAGAGCGATCCCACCGACTGGAACGACACCACGATCGTGGCCGCCACGAGCACGAGCATGATTCGGTGGTGCACGTCGGCTCGATACCCCATGGCCCGGGCCAGGTCGGCGTCGAAACACATCACGGCGAAGGGCCGGTACGACCAGACGACGATCGCTCCGACCAACGCGAGAGCAACGGCGAGCGCCCGGATGTCGGCCCAGTCGACCCCGAGAAATTCGCCGAAGAGAATCGCATCGATGTCTCCCGTCAGGCGATCGGTGCTCGACACCATCACGACGCCGGCGGCGAGAAGCCCGACAAACAACAGACCGATCGCCGTGTCGGACGACAACTTGGACCGCTTGGTCACGAGGCTCACTCCGCCGATCATCACGCCGGCACCAATGGCGGCTCCGAGAAGACTCGAGAAACCGAAGATCACCGCCCCGGCAACACCCGGCAGCACTCCGTGCGCCAAGGCGTCGCCGATGAAGGCCAGGCCTCGCAACACCACGTACGTCCCCACGACAGCGCAGAGAACGGCCACAAGCACTCCGGCGAGCAAGGCTCGCTGCATGAAGGCGTTGTCGAGGAACGGGCCGAACAACGTGTCGGCGAGGGCGATCACGCTTCCACGCTACGCAGTCAGGGCGTCGCGAACCTCTGATGCCAAGGCGAGAAGGAAGGACCGATAGGTGCCCTCATCGGGGACGAGATGGGAGGGAAGAACGACCACTCGAACCCCCGCCTCGTCAGCCAGGGCCGACACCACATCGTCCGGAGCCCCCAATTCGGCGAAGATCACCGAGACGCCTTCGTCGGCAATGACGTCCTTCAGCTCGGCCAGGTTGGCCGCCGACGCTTCAGCCGAGGTCGACAGGTTCGGCACGACCGATCCCAACAACTCGAACCCGTAGTGCGCGGCGAAGTAGGCCATCGACACGTGTCCGGTGATCATGACCCGCTTCTCGTCGGGGATGAGCGACAACAACTCCGACACCTCTCCGTCGAGGGCGTTCAAGTCGGCGATCAACGCATCGGCCCGCGACGACACGTCGAGGCCGACGGTCGCCAACTCCTCGCTCAGATGCTCGACGACTTCAGCGACTGAAATGGGGTCGGTCCAGAAGTGCGGGTCGCCTTCGCCGTGTTCGTGTTGTTCGTCGTCGTGCGCATGATCGTCGTCCTCGGACTTGGGCTCCTCATCGTGAGCGTGTTCGTCGTCGTGCGCATGATCGTCGTCCTCGGACTTGGGCTCCTCATCGTGAGCGTGTTCGTCGTCGTGCGCGTGATCGTGCGAGTCGGAACTCGTCAAAGGCGTGATGTGATCGGCGGCGAAGAAGACGGGGGACTCCGCATTGTCCAGAACGTCGTTCAGGGCTTCTTCGAGATCGAAGCCATTCGCGACCACCAGAGTTGCGGTGTTGATCGCCTCCACGTCCTTGGCCGATGGCTCCCACTCGTGAGGATCGATGCCGTTGGGAATCAGAACCGTCACCTTGGCCGAGTCGAGCACCAGATCGGAGACAATCGCTCCGAGAACCGAGTGAGTCACCACGATCGCCGGAGCGACGTCGTCACCGCCGGAGGACTCATCCGAACCGCAGCCGGTGACGGAGACACCGAGGGCGGACGCAACGAGCAGAAACATAAGTCGGAGATTCATGAGGTAAATGATAATGGTTCTCATTCTGTTGCGCAACTCCCGGTTGTCCGACGCTGCCATCGGCCCTCCTACTACCGTCCCTGTCATGGTCTCGGCCTTTCTCCATCCCTTCGCCAAACCCACCCGCACCGATTTCCGCTCCATCGTGTCCGGCCACGGATCGATCGTCACCGATTCCGAGGGACGGGAGTACATCGATGCCATGGCCTCCCTCTGGTACTGCGCAGTCGGACACGGGCGACGAGAGATCGCCGACGCTCTCGCGAACCAGGCCAGCTCCTTGGCTGGCTACTCCACATTCGACCCGTTCACGAACGAGGTCGTGGAGGAGTTGGCCGAGCGGCTGGTCGGCATTGCTCCCATGGCCGATGCCCGTGCATTCTTCTGTTCGTCGGGTTCAGAGGCCGTCGACACCGCCATGAAGCTCGCCCGCCTCGCTCACGTGCAAGCGGGCCATCCCGAACGCACACTGATCATCTCGCGCCAACGCGGTTACCACGGCACGGCCTACGGAGGAACGAGTGCGCAAGGCATCCCGCCGAACCGCGAGGGGTACGGCCCACTCGTCGGCGACGTGACGCAAGTGCCAGCCGACGACATCGAAGCACTCGCCACCACGATGTCGCACCACGGCGAAACCATCGCGGCCGTTCTCGTTGAGCCCGTTCAAGGCGCGGGCGGGGTTTTCCCACCGAGCGACGGCTACCTCGAAGGTGTCCGTCGGCTGTGCGATCAGCACGGAGCGTTTCTCATCTACGACGAAGTAATCAGCGGCTTCGGCCGACTCGGTCACTGGTTCGCCGCCCACCGCTTCGGTGTCCGACCCGATCTCGTCACCTTCGCCAAGGCCGTCACGTCGGGTTACGTCCCCCTCGGCGGAGTATTCGTCGGACCAGCCGTTCGGGCCGCCCTCGAGTCCGATCCCGCGTTCTTCCTGCGAACAGGCTTCACCTACTCGGGCCATCCACTCGCCTGTCGTGCCGCTCTCGTGAACATCGACATCATCGAACGAGAAGGACTCGTGGAAAGAGCCCATCACGTAGGTGGGCGCCTGTCGGCCGGCTTACACTCGCTGGCCGCCGACGATCTGGTCACCGAAGTTCGCGGTGACGGTGCCGTGTGGGCGGTGGCTCAAAAGCCCGGGGTCGACCCGATGGCGGTGCGCGATCGCATGCTCGACATGGGGGTCATCACCCGAGCAGTCGGCGCCGACACCAACACCTTCTGCCCTCCCCTCGTGATCACCGATGCCGAAATCGACCGCGTCGTCGACGCCCTCACCCAAGCCGTCACGACACCGTGAGGACGACACCATGAACACGACACCGCGTCCTCGACCCGGCTTCGATCCGTCCAATCCGGCCTTTCGCGCCGACCCCTACCCGTTCTACGACGAGTTGCGCCAACACGATCCGGTACATCGCACTCCATTCGACACGATCGTCCTCACCCGCTACGAAGATGTCGCCTGGACGCTTCGCAGCAACGATTTCAGCCGCGACGTCGAGGCGAATGGGAACGAACCGACCGATGAACTCGGGAAAGCCAAGCGTGCCCGGCGTCGTACTCGTAACGGATCGAAGTCGATCCTCAACCTCGATCCTCCCGATCACACTCGCCTGCGCCGTTTGGTCAGCAAAGCCTTCACCCCCTCGGCGATCGAGCGGCTGCGCCCCCGCATCCAACGACTCGTCAACGACGTTCTCGACCGCGCCGCATCGCAAGGCGGTTTCGAACTCGTCGACGAACTCGCCTTCCCCATACCGTTCCAGGTGATCTCGGATCTGCTCGACATGCCCACCGACCGTGCCGACGAACTGCGCGACTGGAGCCAAATCATCACCGTTGCTTTGGAGCCCACCTCGACTCTCGACGATCTCGACCGAGTCGACGCCGCTTTCGCCGAGTTGATCCCCTACTTGATCGACGTGGTCGAGAGCCGTCGTCGTTCACCCGGCGACGACCTGTTGTCGGCCCTCCTCGCCGTCGAAGACAAGGGCGACACGCTCACCATGCCCGAGCTCATGAGCTTCGTCGTCCTGCTGTACATCGCCGGCCACGAGACGACGGTCAATCTCATCGGCAACTCGGTCAATGCACTCTTGAACCATCCCCATCAGCTCGCCGCGTGGCACGCCGATCCGTCGATCGGGCCACGAGCCGTCGACGAATGCCTGCGCTTCGACGGTCCGGTTCAGCAGACCGTCCGGGTACCGATGGTGCCCGTCACCTATCAAGGCCTCGACGGACCGATCGTCGTCGAACCGGGAACAATCGTGACGACGGTGCTCGGCGCCGCCGATCACGATCCGGCCGTGTTCGTTGATCCGCATTCGCTACGCCTCGATCGGCCGAACGCCAATCGACATGTGGCCTTTGCGGCCGGCATTCACTACTGCCTCGGTGCGAGCCTGGCCCGACTCGAAGCCGAGATCGCCGTCGGATCACTCGTGACGCGCTTCCCCACCATGCGTTCGGTCGGCGACATCACCTGGCGCGACCGACTCACTATCCGCGGCGTCGATCGACTCGCCCTCGAATTCTGAAGTTTCAGTTGGCCCGAGAGTGATACTTGGGGGCCAATCGGCCGTGCTCGTCGCGGACGTCGAACTCCTCCGACACGTCCTCGACCCACTGAATCGATCCCGAACGCTCCATCAGATCAGGAGCTACGGCCAGGGCGGCGATGGCCCGGCCGACGCCCAGCGGTGTCTGCGCCTTGTCGAGATCGCTCTTGCGTTCGCCGGCCCACTCGAGAATGAACTCGGTGGCCACGGTGCCCGGATAGATCGAACAACAGGCGATGCCCTTCGGCTTCAACTCGATCGCCATGTCGGCGCTCAGTCGGTCGAGTCCGGCTTTGCCGGCGCCGTACGACGAACTGAAGTGATACGACGAGCCACCGGGTGACGACACGTTGAAAATCGCGCCCCCTGAACCCGCTGCGAAGAGCAACGGAGCGGCGTGCCACGACGCCACGTAGTGGGCGCGTAGCCCGATTCCGACCTGGTCGTCCCAAATGGACACGGCGTGCTCCCAGAAACCACCACCCCACGCCGGCGGATCAGGAATTTTGTAGACGTTGTTGACCAGAACGTCGATGCGACCCACGTCGGAGCGAATTCGCTCGAACAGTGCTGCGATCTGCGCATCGTCGCCGTGGTCGACCTGAACCGCGACACCCTTGCCTCCGGCCTCTTCAACCATCTTGACCGTGGTGTCGATACTCAGTTCGCCCGAGCCAGTCGTTCGACCGGTCACGTAGACAGTGGCGCCGAGTTCTCCGAGTGCGATCGCCGTTCCCCGACCGATACCGCGACTCGATCCGGTCACGACGGCGATCTTGCCGTCGAGGCGGCCGGTCATGACGACACCTTCGCAGCGGTGAATTCGACGTCGAGACTGGTGAGACCGCGCAACATGAAGCTCGGGAAGTACTCGTACGCGTTGGAGTCGGCGAGACGGAACGAGTCGATCCGCTTCGACAACTCTTCGAGAGCCACCTTGCCTTCGAGTCGCGAGAGGTTCGCCCCGAGACAAAAGTGAATCCCCTTACCGAA
>CBFHWN010000099.1:0-6827 GCA_965659595.1 uncultured Ilumatobacteraceae bacterium
CGACACAGTCGATGCGCTGATCTCTGCAGCGGTGCCCACCTCGATTCGCTCCGACGTCCCTCTTCGCCTGCCGGCTGCGCGGTCGGAGGTCGATCTGACGGCGTCCCTCACCGAAATTGCGGCGAAGAATGTGCCGCGTCGCAGTTTCATCGGTCTCGGGTACTCCCCCACGATCACTCCCCCGGTCATCAAGCGCAACGTCCTCGAGAACCCCGCCTGGTACACGGCCTACACGCCGTATCAGCCTGAGATCAGCCAAGGTCGTCTCGAGACACTCGTGAACTTCCAGACTTTGATCTCCGATCTGACGGGTCTTCCCGTTGCCAATGCTTCCCTTCTCGACGAGGCGACTGCTGCCGCCGAGGCCATGACCATGGCACGTCGGATTTCGAAGAACGACGGGAACGCGTTCTTCGTCGACGTCGACACCCATCCGCAGATCGTGCGTGTCCTGCGGACGCGAGCGGTTCCCCTCGGGATCGATCTCGTCGTGGCTCCGATGGAGACGTTCGACGCCACGATCGGATTCGGTGTCCTCGTCTCGTACCCAACGTCCACGGGTCGAGTCGTGCGTCCCCACGACTTGATGCGCACATGGCGCGAGGCCGGACTCATTGTCACTGTTGCCGCCGACCCGATGGCCCTGGTCCTTCTCGAGTCCCCGGGAGCGTTCGGCGCCGACATCGTGGTCGGGTCTGCTCAGCGTTTCGGTCTCCCCATGGGTTTCGGTGGACCGCATGCCGCGTTCGTGGCCACCTCTAGTGATCATGCACGCACGTTGCCGGGGCGACTCGTGGGAGTGAGTACCGATCGAGCCGGTCACCCGGCCCTCCGTCTTGCTTTGCAGACTCGCGAACAGCACATCAGACGCGAAAAGGCGACGAGCAACATCTGCACGGCGCAGGCGCTCCTGGCCAACATCGCCGGACTGTACGCAGCCTGGCACGGGCCTGATGGTCTTCGACGGATCGCCCATCGCCTCCAACGCTTGGCGTCGATCTTGGCATCGGTCCTCGCCGATCAGGGTTGGCATCTTCGGCACGACACGTGGTTCGACACGGTTTGCGTCGAACCACCTACCTCGTCCGATCAGGTGTGCGACGCGGCCCGTGTGGCTGGCTTCGATATCCGACGCGTCGATGCGAGTGCCGTCTCGATCACGATCGACGAGTGCACGACACTCGACGAACTTGCGAAGTTCGTGTCGGCCGTGACCGGCGTGGCGTTCGAGTCGGACGATCTGCGAACCCACGACGGACGTCGAGCAGGTATCGATCCCGAGATGCTTCGGGACGACGAGATTCTGACGGCGCCAGTGTTCTCTGCCCATCGATCCGAGCACGAGATGCTGCGATACCTGCGTCGGCTCGCCGACAAAGACCTGGCTCTTGATCGCACGATGATTCCGCTCGGATCGTGCACCATGAAATTGAACGCCACGTCCGAGATGGAACCCATCACGTGGCCTGCGTTCGCCGACGTGCATCCCTTTGCCCCCGACGACGAGACCGTTGGCTATCGACAGTTGATCGGCGATCTCGAGACGGCACTCGCCGAGATCACCGGCTACGACGCCGTGAGTCTGCAGCCGAATGCGGGAAGTCAGGGAGAGTTCGCGGGCCTTCTGGCGATCAAGGCCTACCACGTGTCTCGTGGTGATCTCGATCGCGATGTGTGCCTGATTCCGTCGAGTGCTCATGGCACCAACGCGGCGAGTGCCGTGATGGCGGGGATGAGAGTCGTGGTCGTGGGGTGCGACGACGATGGGAACGTCGACCTTGACGATCTGGGGCGTCGAATCGACGAGCATCGCGGTCGGCTCGCCGCAGTGATGGTCACCTATCCATCGACCCACGGCGTGTTCGAAGAAGGCATCGTTCGGCTCTGCGAGATGGTTCACGATGCCGGGGGTCAGGTCTATGTCGACGGTGCGAATCTCAATGCACTCGTCGGCGTGGCGAGGCCGGGTTGGTTCGGCGCCGACGTGAGCCACCTCAACCTCCACAAGACGTTCTGCATTCCCCACGGAGGCGGAGGTCCAGGAGTAGGGCCAGTCGCAGTGCGCGCGCATCTCGCTCCGTTTCTCCCTGGAGATCCGCGACGCGACGACGACCCGGTGGGTCCGGTCTCGGCGGCTCCGTTCGGATCGGCCGGAATCCTGCCGATTTCGTGGATGTACATCGGGCTCATGGGTCCCGACGGCTTACGTCGGGCCACCGAAGCCGCGATCGTGAACGCCAATTACATGGCGCGTCGGCTGTCGGCCCACTTTCCGGTCCTGTACACGGGATCGGCCGGTTTCGTCGCCCATGAGTGCATCATCGATCTTCGGCCCACCACGAAGACGACAGGCGTGACCGTCGACGACGTTGCCAAGCGTCTCATGGACTACGGATTCCATGCGCCCACCGTGAGTTTCCCGGTGGCAGGAACGATGATGATCGAGCCGACCGAGAGCGAGACGAAGGTTGAGATCGATCGTTTCTGTGACGCCATGGCCGCCATTCGTGTCGAGATCGACGAGATCGAAGCCGGTCGCATGGCGATCGAGGACAGTCCGTTGCGGATGGCACCGCACACCCTCGACGACCTGGTCGGACCCTGGGAGCGGGCGTACCCACGAGACGTCGCGTCTCCGGGCGGATCTCGCTGGTACCACGTCCCGGTTGGTCGTATCGATGCGGCCCACGGTGACCGGAACCTCATCTGTACCTGCGAGCCCCTCTCGTCGTACGCCTGACCCCGAACGCTAGGTTGGCGCGTATGGCCGCCTCCAAGAAGTCAGCGTCGAGTTCGTCGTCATCTGCGTCTCGTGCCAAGTCGTCCGGCTCGAAGTCAACTGGCTCGAAGTCAGCCGGCTCGAAGTCAACTGGCTCGAAGTCAACTGGCTCGAAATCAGCCGGCTCGAAATCAGCCGATCATTCGTCTTCGACATCGTCGACGACGAACTCGTCCACGTCGGCATCGACGAACCGTGTCGACAGCGGTCATGGTCTGCACGACCTTCTTGGGCTCATCAGCGAGGTGAATCCCTTCACGTTGGCGGGTCGGGCGGTCGACACCGCCACGCATGTGACGGCCGAGATGGTTCAGGCACTCGCCAATTTCAACGACACGATGCGCGAAATCAACACTGTCGCTCGCCGTGTCAACGCCTTGCTCGACGAGATCGAGCAGCCCATTCGTATCGTGGTCCCGCAGGTGACCGCCACGTTGAAGCGAGTCGACGGCGTCCTTGGTCAGGTGGGGTCCCTTCCGGGTGATGTGGCCAAGGCGGTGTCGACCCTTGGTGACTTGGCGTCTCGTCTCGGCCCACTCGCCCAGTTCGCCGAATCGGCCGGGGGCCTCTTCGGAGTTCGCACTCCCCCGAAATAGGCAAGTCGTTCGTCAGCGTCGCGGTAGGAAGCGAGGCGGCGAGACGATGCCGAGGATCGTGGTACCTCGGACATCTATCTCCACCGAAGTGCCGGCTTCGATACGTGGGTCGACGAGAGCGAGAGCGATCGCGTGTCCGAGAGTCGGTGAAAAGTTTCCGCTCGTGACAGTGCCGACCGGTCGTCCGTCGATCGTCACCGGGGCGCCTTCGCGAGCCGGACGTCGTCCGTCGATCGAGATGCCGACCAGGCGGCGGGTGACGCCGTTGTCTCGTTCACGTTCGAGTGCACTCTTTCCGGCGAACTTCTCTTTGTTCCACGCCACGACCCACTGAAGGCCGGCCTGCAGAGGGCTGATCCCGGGACCCAGTTCGTGGCCGTGCAGCGGTAGGCCAGCTTCGAGACGCAGTGTGTCGCGAGCTCCGAGACCGGCCGGAACGGCTCCCGCATCGACCAGAGCGTCCCAGAGGAAGCCCGCTTGTGTCGTCGGCACGGCGATTTCGACACCGTCCTCCCCTGTGTAGCCGGTTCCTGCCACGGTGCACTCGACGCCCTTCCATGGGAGGCACGACACCTGATTGCGTCCGACACTCGAGGCAGCGGGGAGAACTCGCGCCAAGACGTCGCGACTCGTCGGCCCTTGGACGGCGATCACGGCACGCCGAGAGGTGGTGTCGTCTCCCCCGATCACACCGATGACACGCGAAGTGTTGGAGGCGTTCGGCACAACGTCGAAACGATCGTGTCCTGACCCATCGTCAGGGAGCCACCAAACGATGATGTCGTCGAGGACCGAGCCGTTGTCGTCCAGAAGATGGGTGTACTGCGATCGGCCGGGGCCGATCTTGTCGAGATCGTTCGTGAAGGCTCGCTGAAGCCGACTGTGGGCATCGGGGCCGGACACGCGGACGGTGCCGAGATGAGAGACGTCGAAGATTGCACACGCCTCTCGACAGGCCATGTGCTCGGCGATCGTGCCGCTCGGATACTGGAGTGGCATGTCCCAGCCGCCGAAAGGGACAAGTTTGGCGCTGAGGCGAACGTGAACGTCGTGAAGAGGCGACCGATTCATCGAATCAGACGGCGCGACGAACGGGCTGCGCCATCTCGGGGAAGAGAGCGACGATCTGACCGTCGACTTGCTCTTTCACATGGGCGATCGGAAGGAGGTTCAGTACACCCTGCCCTCGCCGGACGACGTCGATGAGATCGTCACCCTGACAGAGGACGACGCTCGCTCCGTCGATCACGAGGTGGGCCGACGTGATGTCCTCGTCGACATGGCGCCGAACGTAGTCGAAGACATCGCGTACCGACTCGAGACGTAATCCGGCGTCGAGGAGGCTCTTGACCATTCGTAGTTCGAGAAGGTCGCGATAGCTGTAGTGGCGCCGTGAGCCGCTGCCTTTGGCATCGACGATCGACGGACGTACGAGATCGGTACGAGCCCAGTAGTCGAGCTGGCGATAGCTGATGCCGACGACGTCGGCCGCCTGGGTTCCCGAGAATGTGAGTGTCACGTCGCCCTCGCCTGATCGCTGACGTGCACCGTCGTACACGTCGGGAGGGGCAGGGTACGGCCGGGACGCGACGACGTCAACCATCACCGCGATGGTCGCTCGCCACTCCTGCTCAGGGCGCGAAGTCTTCGGGTTTGATGCTGTCGATGAAGTCGCGGAATTCGTCGACCAGTTCGTCGACCTCGCCGTCACCGGGTTCGTCGTCGAACTGTGCGACTCGACCGGCCGTGTCGAGTACGTCGTCATCGCACAAGATGGGACACCCGGCGCGGACGGCGACCGCGATGGCATCCGACGGCCGAGCCGAGACGGTCACCGATCCCTGGCGGGAGTTGAGATGAATCTCGGCGAAGAATGTTCCCTCGTCGACGTCGGTGATCACGACTTTCGAGGGGTCGGAGCCGAGGGCTCCGAGAAGATCGAGAACCAGGTCATGCGTGAGTGGTCGAGGCGCAGTACGACCATTGATTCCCAATTGAATACTCGCCGCTTCCGGTTCGCCGATGTAGATGGGAAGAATTCGACGGTCCCCGTCGCGTTCGCGCAGGAACACCACGTGCACGCGACCAGGCATCTCCAGTCGCACTCCCACCAGTTCCATGGCGACCATGCTCCGACAGTAGCCGGAAAAACGAGGGCTCGTCAGCGCGACTCGGATCGAGGTTCGCGTAATGTCCCGATCGCTCGCGCCACGAGAATCGCTCGCAGGCGTCCACCCAGATCGCTCAGATCGTCGAGGAGTTCGTTGGCCTGGGTTCGCGCATCGGGTGTTCGACGCCGAAGAACCGGGAGAACTCGCTGTTCGAGCAGGCCGGCCTCACGGTCGGCGGCGATCTTCCAGGCCTTCAAATGGCGAATGTCGACGCCGGATTCGAGGAAGCCGGCCGCAACTTCGGCGATGGCCAGATCGTGTTCGTCGAACAGGTCGGGTGATCGCCGAGCCTTTGCGTCGGCGCCGCCGACGAGTCCAAAGGCCTCGAGCTCGGCGAAACCCGACGCGTCGAGGCCCGACACTTCGAGGATCTCAGTTCGGGTGTAGGTGGCCGGCCGGCCGATCGAGTCGGACGGATCCGGGGGTGCCGGCCTTTTCGGGGCCTTGTCGACGATCACGTCGGGACGCACCCTTCGGCGACTGGGATGACTCGGGGCCGTAGGAGCGACGGCCGGCTGTTCGTCCGACGCCGAGACCGTGGCGTCGGCATCGGAGACGGGACGAGTCGACCCCGACGGAGGCGTGTCGAGGCGGTCCTTGATCACGCGCAACGGGAGAAAGTTGTCCTTTTGTTCGCGCAGGATGAACTTCAGTCGGTCGACGTCGTCGTCGTAGAACTTTCGATAACCCGACGGGGTTCGTTCCGGCACGATGAGTCCCTGGCTCTCGAGGAATCGAATCTTGGAAATGGTGATGTCGGGAAACTCCTCGAGAAGGAGTCCGAGCACCTCCCCGATGGACAGATAAGGGCGTTCGGCAGTCGATCGCTGGCTCACGCCAACTCCGACGAAGCGATGAAAAGAAGGCGGAAACGGCCAATGAGAATCTCGTCACCTTGCTGCAGGACCACGGAATCGACGCGACGTTGATTGACGTACGTGCCGTTCAGTGATCCGACGTCACGCAGGACGTATTCGTCGGCGTCGCGTCGGATCTCGGAGTGGCGACGAGACACCGAAATGTCGTCGAGGCTGATGTCGCTGTCGGGATGTCGGCCCAGACGGGTGGTCATGTTCTGCAACGAGAACCTTTCGCCGGCCTGGGGGCCGGAACGAACCATGAGGGCGGCCGTACCGGAGCGGACGGCCGTACTTCCGTCGCCGAAGACCGGTTCGCGCCCGACTCGTGAGAGAACTTCAGTGCGGTCGGGATCGATGGTGGACGCGCCGCACGACGAACAGGTGGTGGAGTCTCCACTCACCCTGTTTGCGCACGACGGGC
>CBFHWN010000100.1:0-6807 GCA_965659595.1 uncultured Ilumatobacteraceae bacterium
CACTCGTCGCCGCCATCGGCGGCGTCATCCTTTTGAACGACGATCTCTCGATCGTCTCGGGCCTCGGGATCGTGATCGTGGTTCTCGGCCTCGGGCTTCTCGCCGGACGAGTCGACATGACTCACGTCCGTGCCGCCCTACTCGTGGCATTGATGATCGGCACTTACACGGTGGTCGACAGCAAAGGCGCCCGGTCGACCGACAGCTCGGTGTACGCCTGGAGCATCTTTTTGCCCACCGCACTCGGCGTGACCCTCGACGGTGTTCGACGGGGCCGTTGGCGCGAGATGACGGCCAGCGTGTCGACGATGTGGAAGCAGTATGCGTTGACCGGGGTTGCGTCAGCTGTGACGTACTGGATGGTGCTAGCCGCCGTTCGACGGGCTCCCGTCGGTTACGTGACAGCCCTTCGCGAGTCGAGCGTTGTACTCGCCACGTTCATTGGATGGTGATACCTACGCGAATCGAGCGGACGTCGACGACTGCTGGCCTCGGTGATCGTATTTGCCGGACTTGTCACACTCGTCGCCGGGAGATGATCCAGGAACGACCTGGACATCGAGCCCTCTCGAAGTGAACGATCCCTAGAAGTAAATGACCTTCTCGGCCTGGGCTTCGGCGGCGTCGAGGTCGTCGGTGTAGGCGCCCGTCGACAGGTATTTCCACCCACCGTCGCACACGATGAACACGATCGTTCCTTCCTCGATCTCGGAGGCGACCTTCACCGCGCCGGCGAGTGATGCTCCGGACGAGATCCCAGCGAACACACCACATTCGAGAACGAGGCGACGCGTCCACTCGATCGACTCGCGCGGACGCACGACACGCTTACGGTCGAGAACCTCGAAACCGTGCCAGTTGTCGAACACCGGCGGAACGTAACCCTCTTCGAGATTGCGAAGACCCTCGACTCGTTCGCCGAGCGGAGGCTCGACGGCCACGATCTTGACCTCGGGCTTGTGCTCCTTCAGATAACGACCGGTTCCCATGAGGGTTCCGCTCGTTCCGAGGCCGGCGACGAAGTGTGTGATCTCGGGGACGTCGCGCAGAATTTCGGGCCCGGTGCCTTCGTAATGCGCACGCGGATTGGCGTCGTTCGCGTACTGGTACAAGAAGCAGTACTCGGGATGCTGGGCAGCCATCTCGATGGCTCGCTTCACCGCTCCGTTCGACCCCTCTTCACCGGGTGTGAGGATCACTTCGGCACCGAACACTTCGAGCATCTGACGACGTTCGATCGACACGCTCGTGGGCATGAGGATCTTGATCGGGTAGCCCTTCAAGCTCGCAATGGCGGCGAGGGCGATGCCGGTGTTGCCCGATGACGGCTCGAGGATGGTCTGGCCAGGCTGCAGGCGACCGCTCGCCTCGGCATCTTCGATCATCGCCTTCGCAATGCGATCCTTCACCGAACCGAACGGATTCTGACTTTCGAGTTTGGCGACGAGACGAACATTGGGATTCGGAGACAGACGGCTCACGTCGACGAGCGGCGTGTTGCCGATCAGATCGAGCACGTCTCGGGCCACCACGCTCTCGGCACTCAAGGGGGGATTCATCGATGTCACCTCGCTTCGTGAGTTGTAACCGCCGAGCCGGCCGGAAAATTCCTACAAATCCTGTCAGGATTGTAATGAACTCGGGGAACGATGCCCACTCGAGCTTGAGAACCTGCCCGGGAGTATCTGGGATCCCGGATCTACCTGACGACCACGGGGATCTCGTGAATCTCCTGTTCAGGGCCCTCTGCCTGCTCCTGGGTTACCCGAGCCTCCCGAGCAATCCGAAACGTCCGGGCCTCGGGCTTCTCACGCTTCAGGGTGACAATCAGGTAGTGCCACTCGGGGTCGGGAGCAGCCGTCACATCAGTGGGGCTCGGGTAGGCCTCGGTGTGGGTGTGCGAGTGCATGACCCCACGGATCTCGAGGCCGAGTTCGTCGCACTGACGTTCGGCTCGCAGGTGATCCTTCGGATCGATGGTGTAGATCCGGGCCGACTGCTCGACGTTGCGACACGGGAAGAAATGGGTGATCCGGTTCGTCGGGTGTCCCGGTTGAGCCGGGCCCGCCATCAAACCGCACGCTTCGAGTGGATATTCCGCCAACGCCAACGCACACATCGCATCGTGCACCTCGGGAGTGATCTCGAGAACACGGGAGTCGCTCCTCACCTCGTCGTCCACGAGTCGAAGGCTAAGACCTCCGTAGCCTGGGTCAACCATGGCCGGCCCGGGAACGAAGATCATCGCCAGCAATCGCAAGGCGCGTCACGACTTCACGATCCTCGACGTCTTCGAGGCCGGCATCGTCCTCCAGGGATCCGAAGTGAAGAGCCTGCGCGAAGGCCATGTGCAACTGGTCGACGCCTACGCCCGCATGAACAACGGAGAGGTCTGGTTGGAGGGTGTGCACATCGCGCCGTATCAGTTCGCCCATGGAGTCGGAGCCCACGATCCGAGTCGACCCCGCAAGTTGCTGTTGAACCGCGACGAGATCACCCGCATCGACGCCCGCATCGGACAAGAGCGCCTGGCTTTGGTTCCACTGTCTCTGTATTTCAAAGACGGTCGGGCCAAGGTGGAGTTGGCCTTGGCCAAAGGTCGCACCAAAGGTGACAAGCGCCAAGCGATCGCGAAGAAGGACGCCCAACGTGAGATCGAACGCGAGATGGGTCGTCAGCGCAAGGGCAACTGGTAGATCACGCTTCGAGCCAGACAGCACTGTTGGGCGAGATCACGGAATCTCTCCACGCGTTGGGTGTCGACTCGACAAGGACCTGACCCGACAGGTCGAGTGTGTGTGGATCGTCGCCCATGTTGAACGCGATCACAGTGCGACCGTGTCGATACCCGAGCACGTCATCGTGACCGAGATCGAGCCACTCGAAGTCGATGGGTGGTTGACCTGCTGTCGCAACGTGGCGTCGAGCGGCGAGGAGCATGCGATACATGTTGGTGATCGATGCCGAATCGTCATCGAACACCTCGACACTTCGCTCGCCCCACGACGATGGCTGTGGCAGCCACGAGTCGTGGTTCGTTGTCGCCGTCGAAAAACCGAAGTTGTTCGCCGATTCTCGAGCCCACGGCAACGGAACACGGCAGCCGTCGCGTCCCTTCTCGTTGCCGTGCGTGCGGTGGAAGATCGGATCTTGACGTCGGTCGTCGGGGATGTCGAGAACTTCGGGCAGGCCCAGTTCTTCGCCCTGATACACGTAGAACGCGCCAGGAAGACCAGCGGTGAACACTGCCACGGCACGCGATCGCCTCTCACCGAGAGCCACGTCGACCGGAGTGTTCGTGTACACGAGGTTGTTGCCGGTCCAGCTCTCGGCCGACGCCGCGTCGGCCCGTCCGTAGCGGGTGACCGAACGATGGGTGTCGTGATTGTTGAGGGTCCATGCGAGGGCGCCGCCGATGTTCATCACGTCGTTCACGTACCCGTCGACGAAGTTCTTCACGTTGGCCGCCACCCACGGGCTGAGCATCAGGTCGAAGGCGAAGGCTTGATGGAACTGATCGGGTGCGACGTAGTCGAGGATCAACTCGGGTCTGCGTGGGATGTAGGCCTCGCAGATGGTGAACGGCTCGCGCCCGGGATGCTCGGCCTGGTAGCGGTCGAGAACACCACGCCAGCGAGCCCAATAGGCGCGGGCGATGTCGTGCCGTTGAAAGTGTTTGTTCATGGCTGAGGCATGAGCAGCCGGCAGACCAGGAGGAGGAGTCGGACCCTCGGGCAGTCCGGGTGTCTTGCCCACCACCGTCACGGCGTCGACGCGAAAACCCTCCACTCCCCTGTCGAGCCAGAAGGTCAGGACGTCGTCGAAATGCTGTTGAACGTCGGGGTTCTCCCAGTTGAAGTCGGGTTGACCGGCGTCGAACACGTGCAGGTACCACTGGCCGGCTGAACCATCGGGTTCGGCAACTCGCGTCCAGGCCGGCCCGCCGAACAGCGACAGCCAATTGTTGGGAGGTTCGTCGCCGTTCGGCCCGGTGCCATCACGGAAATAGAACCGTTCGCGCTCGGCACTCCCCCGTCCGGCCGCGACCGCCGTTCGGAACCAGGCGTGATCGATGCTGCAGTGATTCGGGACGATGTCGAGAACGATCTTGATGCCACGCTGGCGCGCTTCGACGATCAGCTCGTCGAGATCGGCCAAGGTTCCGAACATCGGATCGATGTCGAAGTAGTCGGAAACGTCGTAACCATGGTCGCGTTGGGGCGACCGGAAGCACGGTGACATCCAGATGGCGTCGACCGACAGAGATTGCAGGTAATCGAGGCGGGACATGATGCCGCGCAGATCACCGACCCCGTCGCCGTTCGCATCGGCGAACGACCGCGGATACACCTGATAGACGACGGCTTCACGCCACCATTCGGACATGGCTCAACTGTAGGGCGGACCTCGGTCGATCGACAGTTGACGAGTTGACGGTTCGAGATGGAGCTTCCAACCGCCTTCGTGGGCGGCGTGATGATGCCGTGAGCACAACGGCACCAGATTGCTCATATCCGTGTTTCCACCGTTCTCCCAATACTCGATGTGATGCGGTTCGCAGTGCGCGAACTTCACCTGACATTCCGGGATTGCGCACGAGTCGTAGAACGCACCCAACGCTCGTCGTTGGTGGGCGGTGGCCAGGCGTTTGGCGCGTCCAACGTCGATCGGAACACCTTGGCCATTCAACACCACCGGCACGATGTCGGCGTCACAGGCCAGACGGCGCACCGTCTCGACCGGCAGATCCACCCCGTGCTGGGTCGTGATCACGTCCGCTTCCTGGCTGGCGCCGGTGAGCTGATCGAGGGTGATGTGCACCACGATTTCCGCCCGCGAGACACACCCGGTGCCCGAGGTCTCGGAACTCTGGCTAGCACCGTTCACGCTGGCGATCAGAGCCAAGGCGCGGCGGTGGTCGTTGGGTTCGACACCCGGACCGACCTCGATCGGCACCTCCCGGTCACCTGAATGGAACATCGCTTCGACTCGTTGTTCGAGACGAGACAACAACACCGAACCGCGCTCAGGGTCGAACGCACCACGTAGATGAACCATCCCGTCCACGTCGTTCCACACCTTCAGATGCGTCGCTCGACGCTGACGTTCGAACACTCCCAGCCCTCGATCGGCTGATAAACGAGTCACCTCGGAACGCACATGCTTGGCGAACTGATCGACCGTCAACCGACGTGCTGACCGCAACAAGGCGTCAGCCTCCGCCAACACGCGGCCACGGTCCACCTCGGATACCTTCTTCACGGTGTCGGCCAACACATCGACATGACCTGCCACGATCGAACCCGAAGCCAATGCCGAGCCGAAACCAGGCATCTCCCCCAGGATGGCCGATCGTTGAACGACCCGACTCGCGTCTCGACCTCGTAACCCCGAATACTGCGCCACATCGAATTCGGGGACGACACATGACGACGGCTCGGACGCCAACGTGTTCAGCCGATCCACCAGGTTCGCCTCTTCGGCGTCGAGACGGGCTCGTTCGACCTTGATCTCGGCCAAACGAGAACGAACCTCGGACACCGACAGCGACGGAACAGAACTGGCGTACATTCCAACCTCCCTTCACACACAACGTTGTGGGATGCCACTCGAGAGTGAGCATCGATCTCGATGGGAAGTCGTGTTCTGACCATAGACAAGGGGTGTTGCACGAATGCCTCAACCCCGGAAAAATCCGGCAATTTCTGCGTTAGGATTCATCGCACATAGACGTATACGTCGACGGGGCTGATCGGTTTCGACAGCAGTTCCGGTGGCCGTACGTGCGACCCGAGTTGCTCAGACTCGCTAAACGGGGCAACCCAAAGAATTGCCGATGAGCAGTTCGCTCTCGCCGCCTGATCCGTCAGGTGACGAAGAGACATCGTGACCAGAAATGGCGCACGGGGCCGATCCACCGCAGCCCGGCAACAGAAGCGGGGGATGACAGTTGGAAAGACCGCTGACGGCGTGAAAGACCGCTGACCGCACGGAAAGACGTGTCGTGGCCTCGGGCAACCGAAGCAGCCGACCCGCCGGTGAGATTGCGTCAGTCTCGAAGTCGGGAATGGTCGTAGCGCGGGCGTTCTCCGCCTGATGGACGGGGGTTCGATTCCCCCCAGCTCCACTACATCAAGCGTGCGACGGGCTCACATGAGCCCGAGCACGAGTCCGGCCAGCGCCGCGTGGTACGTCACCATGATCGCGGTCGACTGCCAGTGACGCGGTGTCACGAACCGATGTTCGGCGATCAACGAGTCCGACACCATGAAGAGCACTGCTCCGACGACGGCGACAATCGGCCCGGCCGAGACTGCCGACACCACCATCACGGTGATCACGGTCATGTAGACGACCACTGGCACGACGAGATCGTTGCGTCCGTGGCGGCGCAACGCTCCGATGAAACGCCGAGACAACGACCACACCGCGCCGAGGGCGATCACACCGGCAATCACTGCTGGAGCGAGTTCCGGACCGTCGACGACAAAGCTCACGGCGAGCAGGATCTGAGCCACGGCGAACGAACCGAGACCTTGGACGAACGCGTTCGTCGGCAACATCAAGAACACGTCGCCAGCAAGGCAGAAGACGAGTGCGATGCAACGCCAGGCCTGGGCCGTCGAGTCACCGGCGTCGATTGAGATCGCTGCCAACAGAAAGAGAATCGTCGCCAGTGGCTTGGCGACGTACTCCCACGCCTTCTTCTCGAGTGCGACGGCTACCCAATCGAACACCGAGACGGCACCAGCCAGACACACGAGGACAACGGATGTATCGGTCATGTTCGAATCCTTCCACCGAGTC
>CBFHWN010000101.1:0-6608 GCA_965659595.1 uncultured Ilumatobacteraceae bacterium
CTCCATGCGGATCATCTCCGACATCTTCGCGTTCACTTCACAGGAGATGCCGAAGTTCAACTCGATCTCGATCTCGGGCTACCACATGCAGGAAGCCGGAGCCACGGCTGATCTCGAACTCGGCTACACCCTCGCCGACGGCGTGGAGTACTTGCGGGCCGGCATGGGTGCCGGACTCGACATCGACGCTTTCGCACCGCGACTCTCGTTCTTCTGGGCCATCGGTATGAACTTCTCGATGGAAGTCGCCAAGATGCGGGCCGCTCGCTTGCTGTGGGCCAAGTTGGTGAAGCAGATGGGCGCCAAGAACGACAAGTCGTTGTCGTTGCGTACTCACAGTCAGACATCGGGTTGGTCGCTCACGGCGCAGGACGTCTACAACAACGTCGTTCGTACGTGCGTCGAGGCCATGGCCGCGACCCAGGGCCACACACAGTCGTTGCACACCAACGCGCTCGACGAAGCGCTCGCTCTGCCCACCGACTTCAGCGCGCGCATCGCACGTAACACCCAGTTGTTCCTGCAGCAGGAGTCGGGCACTACACGGGTGATCGATCCGTGGGGTGGTTCGTACTACATCGAGAAACTCACACACGAGGTGGCCAAGGCCGCTTGGGCGCACATCCAGGAGATCGAGGAAGCCGGCGGTATGACGGCGGCGATCGAAGCCGGTATTCCGAAGATGCGCATCGAAGAAGCCGCCGCTCGTACCCAGGCCCGTATCGACTCGGGTCGCCAGCCGGTGATCGGTGTCAACATGTTCCGGCCCGACGAACACGAGTCGATCGACGTGTTGAAGGTCGACAATTCGTCGGTGCGCGCCCAGCAGCTGGCCAAACTCGACCGCCTGCGCGCCGAACGGAGCCAAGCCGACGTCGACGCGGCACTCGCGCGTCTCACCGAGGCCGCCACCCGCTCGGTCGACGGTCGACGCGACCCTGGTCTCGGCGAGAACTTCCTGAAGTTGGCGGTCGACGCCGCTCGTGCGCATGCGACCGTGGGTGAGATCAGCGAGGCCGTCGAGAAGGTGTTCGGGCGACACACCGCGGCGATCCGTACCATTCAGGGTGTGTACCGCTCCGAGATCGGCGAAACCCCTAACGTGAGGTTGGCTCGCGACATGGTCGAGACCTTCACGCAGAAGCAAGGGCGCCGCCCCCGCATCATGGTCGCCAAGATGGGCCAGGACGGACATGACCGCGGTCAGAAGGTGATCGCTACGGCGTTCGCCGACCTCGGCTTCGACGTCGACGTCGGCCCTCTCTTCCAGACGCCGCGCGAGGTCGCCCTTCAAGCCGTGGAAGCCGATGTACACATCGTGGGGGCGTCGTCGCTCGCCGCCGGTCACCTCACCCTGGTGCCCGAGTTGCGCGCCGAACTCGAGAAGCTCGGACGCGGCGACATCATGATCGTCGTGGGTGGTGTGATCCCTCCGCAGGACTTCGACGAACTGTTGGCCGCCGGCGCATCGGCGATCTTCCCGCCCGGCACCGTGATCGCCGACGCTGTCGTCGATCTCATGGGAGAACTCGAGCGGCGACTCGCCTGACGGCGCGCTCGATCGTCATGGCCAACTCGATCGATCTCGACGCCTACGAAGAAGGTGTGCTCGCCGGCGATCGAACGGCCCTCGGGCGAGCCATCACGCTGGTCGAGTCGAAGCGGGCCGATCACCAGGAATTGGCTCAACAACTCCTGCAGCGACTGCTTCCACACGCCGGTCGCAGTCATCGAGTGGGCATCACCGGTGTCCCCGGTGTCGGTAAGTCGACGTTCATCGACGCCCTCGGCACTCATCTCACCTCGACTGATCATCGGGTGGCGGTGCTTGCCGTCGACCCGTCGTCGACGCGTACCGGTGGGAGCATCCTCGGCGACAAGACGCGCATGGCGCGACTGTCGGTCGACGAGAACGCCTTCATCCGACCGTCACCGAGCGCCGGCACCCTCGGGGGAGTGGCGGCGGCGACGCGCGAAGTGATGGTGATCGTCGAGGCGGCCGGTTTCGACGTGGTGCTCGTGGAGACAGTGGGCGTCGGCCAGTCCGAAACGACCGTGGCCAACATGACCGATTGCTTCCTCGTTCTCATGCTCGCCCGCACCGGTGATTCGCTGCAGGGCATCAAGAAGGGTGTCCTCGAACTCGCCGATGTGCTGTCGGTCAACAAAGCCGACGGATCTCATGTGACCGAGGCCAAGGCGGCCGCGCGCGAACTGGCCACGGCCCTCGAACTCCTGCACCCACCGGGCGCATCTTGGATTCCGCCGGTGCTCACTTGCAGTGCCCTCACTGGCGACGGGATCGCCGACCTGTGGTCGCAGATCGAACAACACCGCGCGGCGATGGAGAAATCGGGCGATTTCGCTCGGCGTCGAATGCGTCAGCAGATCGACTGGATGTGGTCGACGGTGGAGGAGCGGTTGGTTGGGGACTTCCGTCAGCGAGACGACGTCCGCGACGAAGCCTCACGACTCGAAAAGTTGTTGGCCGACGGTGCGATCACACCGACGGCCGCCGCCCGAGAATTGCTCAGGCGCGGCCCTTCAGCATGAACTTCCAGTACATGATCGGCAGGAGCCACTTCTTCACGATGAACATGTCACGCCGTTCTTTCGTCATGTCGATCACCGGGAACGACGGCGTGCGCTGCATCTCGTAGTTGAACTCGGCCATGACACACGTCTTCGACGACGTGACGATGGGGCAGGAGGCATAGCCGTCGTACGACTTCGACGGCTGACGCCCAGCACGTGCATCGAGCAGATTGGCCACGAGGACGGGAGCTTGCTTGCGAATGGCAGCGCCGGTCTTCGAGTTGGGGGTCGTGGTGCAGTCACCGAGCGCGAATACGTTGGAGAAGTCGGGGTGGCGGAGGGTGTGCTTGTCGACCTTCACGTACTTGCCGGGGTTCTCCTGATCGGCGATCGGTGACGACTTGATCCAGTCGGGGGCGCTCTGCGGTGGAACCACATGGGCGACGTCGAAATGGATCGTCTCGTTCTCACCCGAGTCGTTGTGCTTGATGGTCGCAGTGTGTCCGGGACCGTCGATCGATGCGAGTTCGCTCTGGAAGTGGACCTTGATGCCGTAGCGAGCCACGACCTCGTCGAGAGTGTCGGAGAACTCGGGAATGCCGAACATTTTCGGCGTCGGTAGGACGAGGTGGACGTCGATCTGTGAGAGGACTCCTCGCTTCTGCCAATGATCACAGGCGAGATAGGCGATCTTTTGTGGCGCGCCAGCGCATTTGATGGGTCCGGCCGGCATGGTGAAAAGCGCTGTGCCTTTGGTCAGGTTGGCGATGTTCTTCCAGTTCTGGTCGGCCATCTCGACGGTGTAGTTGCTGGCGACGCCGTTCTGTCCGAGGGTCTCGGGGAGTCCGCTGACGCGGCCCCAGTCGAGTTGGATGCCGGGAGCGACGACGAGCCACGAGTAGCCGATAGTTCGTCCACTCGCCGTCGTGACGTTGTTGTTCGCCGGATCGACCGTTGTCACGGCGTCCTTCACCCAGGTCACGCCTCTGGGAATGACCGAGCTCGTGGATCGTTTCGTCTTTGCCGAATCGGCGAGACCGCCGCCTACCAACGTCCAGAGAGGCTGGTACCAGTGGGTGTCGGACGGCTCGATGATGGCGATGTCGGAGACTCCGGCCTTCTTCAGGCGGGCGGCCACGGTGATCCCTCCGGTACCGCCGCCGACGATCACGACATCATGCTGAATGGTCGGACTCATGATCCCTCCTCGTCCTGTTCTGCTCTCAAGGTGTGATGGTCAATCGGTTTTCCGACGGAAGTGTGGCACATCGGACAGCGGCAGACCGTCGTGTTACACCCCTTCGCTACGTTTGAATCGTGGTCACGACCAGCACATTCATCTCTCCCCACATCATCGACGATCGCGTCGAGTCGCTGTCGTGTCCCCGTGACGCCACCGAACTTCTTCTCGAACTCGAGGCCCTGAAGCGCAAAGTCGACGCCTCGATCGCCAAAGTCGTGGCCACGGTCGACCGCAACATCTGGTTCAGCGACGACGGACACCTCACGGCGTCCACCTGGATGCGAGGCATCGTCAACGTGACGGCGTCCGAGGCCAAGCGGGTGGGCAAGGTGGCCGACTTCGCCGAGCAGTATCCCGTCGTTGTCGAACGAGAAGCCAACGGAACCCTCGGACTCGCTCAAATCACTCGTCTAGCCGGTCTGCACGCCAATCGTCGCGTGACCGATCGACTTCCCGACTTCATCGACATGCTCGTGAACTATGCCGAAGCGCTCTCGTACGACGATTTCAACACCGTCGCCACCCGTTGGGAGCAGCTCGCCGATGCCGACGGAGCTCATCGCGATCATGCCGAGGTGCACGAAGGCCGCGACTTCCACGTGTCGACAGCCGGCACGGCCACGTATGTCGACGGTCGATTCGGCAATGCGCAAGGTGCACTGATCGCCGAGATCTTCGAACGTTTCGTGCAGGCCGAACTCCAAAAAGACATCTCGCTACGTGATGCCCTCGGCGATCCACCCACCATGTTGCCCCGCACGACCAAACAGCGCCGCGCCGATGCGGCTTACGCCATCTTCGCCGCGGCTTCCCGTCAGTTCCCGGCTGCTCCCGAACCGTTGGTGAGCATCATGATCGATCAAGCCACTTACGAGCGCACCTTGGCCGCCCTCGAGAAGGGGGAGAGGCAGCCGTCGCTCGTACGACCGGGCGACAATCTGCTCGACAAGCGGTGCGAAACCACGGCTGGCGTGCACCTCGATCCGGTCGACGTGGTCGGCGCATCGCTCGTGGGACGAGTGCGGCGTGTCGTGATGAGTGCGGCCGGCGTTCCGATCGACATGAGTCGTCGGGCCCGCGTGTTCACCGGTCCGGGCCGAGCAGCCGTTCTAGCTCGTCGGCGTCGCTGCATCTGGCCGGGCTGCAATCTGCTGTCATGCGAACTCGATCACCGCATCCCGTGGGCCGAGGGCGGAGCCACCGATGTCGCCAACGGCGATCCGCTCTGTCGCCGCCACAATCGCACGAAGGTGCGAGGCTTCCTCACCCGATATGACGAGTGCACCCGTACCACCTATGTCATTCGGCCCGACGGGCATCCGATGGTGCCCGTCTAGTGGCCGTCAGGGAAAGTTCCCACTACCGTTGACTCCGTGAAGTACGTGTCAGTGTTGCGCTCCTGGACGCCGACACAGTGGCTCGTCGCGTTCCTCGGCGGACTCACGACGTTCTTGGCCCTCGGCCTTCCCACTGATGTGATCGACAATCCGGTGTTCGGTCGCGCCATCGACGAAACACCGTGGGCGATGCCGGTCCTTCTCGTCACCTCAGTGTTGGCTGGTCTTCTGCTCGGGACGTACGTGAATGCCCGACCCTTCGACCGGGCCGCCAAGTCGGGATCATTCGGTGGATTGTTGGCCTACTTCGCGATCGGATGTCCGGTGTGCAACAAGTTGGTCTTGTTGGCTCTCGGAACCACCGGAGCAGTGAACTATTTCGAGCCGGTTCAGCCGTACCTGGCGGCGCTCGGCATCGTGGCCTTGGCGTACGCCTTGCACAAGCGGATCATCACAGCTGATGCGTGCGAGTTGCCGGAGCGAGAGGAAGCCGAGTCACTCAGCGGTTCATGAACGCGTCGACGGCGACGCCGATCGCCGCTGCCACTCGCATGTCGAGGGCATCGTCGTTCACCTGAATCTCGTACGTGTCCTTGATCTTCATATTGGCTCGATTCACGTGGCCGACCTGATTGCCCGATGCATCGAGAATCTGGAACTGGACGCGGAACAGCCACGGAACATCGGTGACGACACCAACCACGCGGCGGGCGATGGCCTTGCCTTTGCTCGTTTCGGTGATGGTCCACTGGCCTGATGGCGTGTCGACTCGGTATGTGGATCGACCGAGGGAGGCGCGGAAATCTTTGGTCATGGTGCCGAGAGAAACACCGGAACCGTCGGCGATGTCGTAGGTGGCGGCCAGTTCGACCACGCTGCGGGCCTTGATGGTGAACCAGATGCTCCCGGCCGGATCGGTGCACTTAACCTCTTCTTTCAACTTCATCCGCGCTTGCTCGATCGTCCCGAGAGGAGTGGCCTCGCCATCGACTTGCGACAGATGCCAAATGTTCTTCATGACAGTGAGTTTCTGAGCGAGCTCGAGCGTGTAGGCCATGGAAAAATTGTATGAGATCGATTACCCGCGGGTAGGAAGAGGATTCCGATCGCCTAAGGTCGGGGTATGGCGTCCGAAACCGATTTGCTCCACGAACTCGAGCCGGAAGTCGAGCGGCTCCTCGAACGTCACTTGGAACGAACCAAGGAGTGGTTCCCGCACGAAGTGGTGCCGTACGAACGAGGTCGTCGACACGAGGGTGGCGAGTGGACGCCGGATGACGCCGACCTCGGTGGCGTGAGCATCGACGATGCCGTTCGCTCCTCACTCGTGGTGAATCTGCTCACGGAAGACAACCTGCCCTATTACTTCCGAACGGTCGAGACGGTGCTCGGCGCCGATGGGGCGTGGGGAGAGTGGGTCCGTCGATGGACGGCCGAGGAAGGTCGCCACTCGATGGCCATCTACGGATACCTCATGACCTCTCGGGCCGTCG
>CBFHWN010000102.1:0-6565 GCA_965659595.1 uncultured Ilumatobacteraceae bacterium
GTGCTCGGCGAGTTCATGGCCGGCGACAGTCGCAGTGGCGAGATAATCGTCTTTTCACCCGGCGAGACCATTCCCGTCGAGAGAAGTCTGTTGTTGCTGCGACAGCTGGGCCCCGACGATCTGTGGGCGGTGATCGGTGCGATCAGTCCGGCGATCGAAATCGACCAACCGGGTTCCGGTGAGGTGGTCACACCCGGACGGGTCGTGATTTCAGGTCGCGCCCGAGGGTTCGAGGCCCTCGTGGTGGTGAGTGCCCATCGAGTCGGCACCGACGAGGTGATCGATCAGCAGATCACCACTGGTGGCTCACTCGAGACATCAGAGCCCTTCCGAGTCGAACTCGATCTGAGCGACACCAAAGACGGAGATGTGATCGCCATCGTCGTGCGAGGCGGGGTGGGCCTCGAGGACGACCCGGGGGAATTCAGTGCCCTTCCGATCCGCATCAGCGAGTGACCAAGGGAGCCCGGTCGCCGGACTGACGACCGACGCGATCGCCGATGAAGCGTTGAAGGATCGCCTCCCAGAGATCGGTCAGAGCCTCGGCACCGAGTGACGACCCCGACGCGCGTGCATCGAGATCTTCGAGAAGCAAGCCGAACTTCATGCCGTTCATGAGGAACCGCATCGAGTGAAGACTGACCGCCCATCCTTGTGAACTCAGGTGTTCCTCGATGCGGGCGATGAGCAACTCGGCCAACGAGTCACTCTCACGTTGGAGTCGCACGAAGCGAGCATGCACGTCGGGATACTCGAGAGCAGCCACGGCGATGCGGGCCTTCAGCGCCCGGACTTTCACCGCATCATCAGCGGCACTGGCGGACGTCGGCATGAATCCATCGCTCAAGGCCTCTGCGATCTCGCGTGGGGTGGCCGTTCGGGACGAGAGCCAAGCGATGAAATCCTGTGTTCCTTGGCGGGCTGTTTCCACCTCGGCAGCGAACATCGACAAGAGAGTTTCGTTGATCAGGTGGTCACGATCGACGAAGTGCCGATACACAACCGATTCCGACACGCTGGCCTTCTGGAACAGGTCGGCCATCCGGAAGCGCAACGGCCCGACGTCGTCGATCATCGACGCAGCCGTTTCGATGACGACGGACCGGATTTCTTCGGTGGTGCGGCGTCGGGTCACGGGTGAAAACTACTGAAAAGTGGAACCTTGGCACTAAGAAAACTTCTTGCTCACTACGAGAAGACAACCTTAGTATGTGGCAATGCTTCTTTCTCCCCAAGTCTCGCGAAAGTTGACTGCGTCCCTCAGCACACTTCTTCTCACATCGTCGCTGGTCGTCAGCTATATCGTGTCGCCTCAGACGGCTTGGGCGACTGCGGCCTGCGTTGCGGGCACCGATTACGTGGAGACCACCGACGGCGCCGACACCGTGCTCGTGTTCAGCAGCACCACCGGGTGCGACTGGACCGTTCCGACGGGGGTCAGCAGTATCGACCTGTTACTCGTTGGTGGGGGTGGCGGTGGCGGCGCCCGAGTCGGAGCTGGAGGCGGAGGCGGCGCAGTCGTGACCCACACTTCGGTGAACCTGGCGTCTCCCTCGTACACGATCACCGTTGGTGGCGGGGGAACCGGTGCCCGGTTCGACGTGAACGGCGATAACACCTTCGTTCTGGGTGCGAAGGGCAGTGACTCGACGTTCGGCGGCGGCGGGGTCACCCTCACCGCAGCCGGGGGTGGAGTCGGTGGAAGTTGGGACGGCGCTGTGCACTCACAGTCTCCGGGTGCTGGAGGTTCCGGAGGCGGGTCGGGAGCAACGACGAGTGCAGGTGTGGGGAGCCCCGGCTATGACGGTGGAGTCGCCGCTGCTGACACGGCACCGCATTCGACCGGAGGTGGCGGTGGAGCGGGATCCGTTGGACTGAACGGTTCCACCACCTCCGCGACTGTTGCGTCCGGAGGGGCTGGGGGCACGGGAATCTCCGTGGACATCGTCGTCCGCGGCACGCCGGTCGGTTACGGCGGTGGAGGTGGCGGTGGAGTGCACGGAACGTGGTCGGGAGGCACTCTCGATGCAGGAAGCAATTTGACGGGGGGCGTGGGTGTTGACGGCGGTGGCAATGGCGGCGCCCCAACCACGAGTGCCTCGACCGTGTCTGGACAAGACGGCACCGACGGTCGCGGCGGAGGAGGAGGAGGAGCCGCCAACAGCGGCGACTCGCAGGGCTCCATCGGTGGCGACGGAGGTGACGGCGTCGTCATTCTTCGTTGGCTCACGGTCGTCCCGACCACCACACCAGCGACACCGATCTGGCGGGCGACTCTCGACCCGAACGGGGGCACGTGCATCGATGGCACCCCACGAGACATTCGTTGGACCTCGGTGTTCATCGGCTATCGCTACCTTCCCGGCGACACCGACTGCGTGCGGCCCGGCCACACCCTCACCGGCTGGGCCACGACCACCGATCCGGCCACACCAATCACGTTGCCCGAACTCGTCGACCCGCGCGATGGTGAACGACGGGCCTTCCTGGCCGCCAATGCCGATCTCATCGCCGTGTGGGCGGAGAACCCCACACCCATCGCCGCCCCCGCACCCATCACCGACCTGACCGTGTTCGCCAACTTCCTGTGTGGACCGTGCACCACGGTGTGGCTCATCCACTCACCCACCGACGATGAGGTCACTGTCGACATCACTGTGGGTGACGAGCCAACATCATGCAATACCTACGCCGAGGAGTCCGACTTGGCGTTCTGCGAACTCACGCCCCTCACACCCGGCACCCTCACCATCACACTGACTCCACGTCACGGTACGGTCGTCGGTGATCCCACTCGCACGGTCATCGCCTTACGTGACTGATGGCTCGATTCGAACCGGCGAGCGGCACCTGCACCGTCTTCGGTCGACAGCTGCGCCTTGGTCACCTTTGCACGTCGATCCGCACGATCGAATCGAGCGCGACGTCCGACGTGCAGTTGACCGGCTCGGACGAGAAGCTGTCTAAGCGTCCATCGCGGTTCTCGTCCCACACGACGCAGTAGCCGCCGCCCTCCTCCCACGACGCATCGACATGCGCGTCGAGGGGTAGCTCGATCTCGAACTGGCTGGAGGTGAGGGGTTCCCACGAGTCGGCTCGACGGGAGTCAGAGGGCCCCATCCATACTCCGCAAGTCATCGCCTCGGTCACTGACGCCGATGTCGAATACCTCGGACTCGCCACCGTGTGGGTGTTCGACCGAGAGATGGGCCAACAAGGTGGGTCGACTTTGATGCATCCGTTCGGCAGTGGGTTCGATCTGCCTGAACAACCATGTAGGGGATCGATGGCCGTTCGCAGTCGCCACGTTGTGGTCGAGATCGACGACAAGACGGCCCGAACACATCTGGTGGCGACCGCTGGCCGCGGCGACAGCGCAGCATTTCTCGACGTCTCGGTTGATAGACCCGCTGCTCACGAGACGATGAACGTCGTAGCGTGTGCGCACTCGTCTCAGCGATCAGGTCGACGTCACGTTGACACCCAACTTCGATCGCCACGATCGCACGAATGTCGGTGTGTTGTCGATGGGGGTGCACCAATGTTTCGGTGTCTGGAGTGGCGTAATTCGTGGTGACGACGGAGTGGCGCACGCCATCGACGGTGTGCAGGGCTTCGCCGAAGAAGCCCGCAAACGCTGGCGATCAATCACCCGGTGGTCAGGAGATGGAACGCAACTCGAGACGGAACGGGGCCTCGACCCCATCGACGAGATAGAAGGCGACGCTCACGATGCGCGCCGGGTCGAGTGGCACAGTCGCAGGACGCGGATCGAGAAAGCGCGTCACGGGTTGGAACGACACCCACGGCACGTCGACAGTGGTCACTTCGCCGGCCGACGTCGGGATAGCAGAAATCCATCCGCCGTCGCCGAGATCGGTGCGCATCTCCATCGTCCAGATTCGTCCGTCACCACCGACCTCCACCGTCAACCCGTCCTGCTCGGCCCAAGCGACCGTTGCGGCGGGATCGAGAAAAGGACTGCGGATCGAGGCGAAGCCACCGTTGTTGTCGAGCGACAGGTCGCCCATGAACACCAACGCTCCGTTCTCCCACTCCAACCGGCCGCTCGACACTCCACCCATCACGGTGTCGTTCACCACGAACCACTCGCTCACGGACTCGGCGGAGGGGAAGGCAAAGGCCGACACCGGTGCGAGGGTCGTCGTCGGCGAAACAGTTGTCGGCGCCCCACTGGTCGCCGGCGAGCTCTCCATCGGAACCTCGACGGAGCTCGACCTGGGGACGACGTCGTCGACCACCGACCCCTGGTCTCCGCATCCGACCGCAACGACGGCCGTCGACATCACGAGGAGCATGGCCTGCCGACTGCGCATGCCCCATCGTCGCGCCTCGTCGGGGAACGACCTCAACCGTGGATGTGAGAACACCTCACCAGGGTCGATCGGCTGAATCCGGGCGGTTCACCAATTGTTATTGTCGTCGGAACCATCCGTACTCGGCTCGTTCCTCGGGTCGTCATCAGATCGGACACTCCCGAATCGGACCCATGCCCGCAGCTCTCGACGAACCCATGGCCCCGAACCTTCTTCGGGCTCGACTGGCTCCCCGCCTCGTGGGGCTTGCCGTGCCGGTGGCCGCAGTCGTCGCTGCTCTTGCCGTGGGTGCGATCATGCTGCTCGCCCTCGGAGCCAACCCCATCGACGGTTACGTCGCTCTGGCCGACGGCGCCTTCGGAGGTGGCAACGCTCTTGCCGACACTGCACTGAAGGGAATGCCCCTCCTTCTCGTCGGTGTCGGAATCTGTATCGCCTTCCGTACGGGCGTCATCAATCTTGGTGGAGAAGGACAGATCATCGCCGGGGCCATCTGCTCGACGTCGCTGTCTCTCGCCATTCCCGACACCCCACGCATCGTGCTGGTTCCCCTGCTTCTCGTCGCCGGGGCTCTCGGTGGCGCCTTCTGGGGTGCGATACCTGGAGCACTGAAGACCTACTACGGCGTCAGCGAAATTCTGAGCACGATCATGATGAACATCATCGCTGCACAATTCCTCAGCTTTCTCCTTCTCGACTGGTTGGCCGAACCGCGCGAGATTCGTATCCAGCAGACCAAACGACTCACGCTGAACGGCGACCTTCCGCTCCTTCCGGGCGGAACCCGTCTCCACATCGGAGTACTCATCGCCGTCGGAATCGCCGTGGCGGCCTTCGTGCTTCTGTTCCGAAGCGCACTCGGCGTTCGCCTTCGAGCTGTCGGCCACAATCCCGACGCGTCGCGCTACGCCGGAATGCCGGTTCAGCGAAGTGTCGTCGAGGCTCTGGCCATCAGTGGTGCATGCGCCGGGATCGCCGGAGCAGTTCTGGTCTTCGGTTCCGAATCCCATCGTCTGATCGGTGAAGGCGGCGCGATCGGGTTCACTCAGAACGCCGGATTCAACGGAATCGTTGCCGCCCTGTTCGGGGGACTGCATCCGCTCGCCACCATTCCGGCCGCTTTCCTCTTCGGGGGATTGCTGACCGGCGGCATCAAACTCCAGCGTGAACTCCAGGTTCCGGCCGCTCTCATCGTCGCACTGAACGGTGTCGTCGTGGTTTTCGTCGTGGGAAGTCTCAAGTTGCGCACACGTCTTGCCGCCTGGGCTGATCGAGTCACGGGAGTGAGAACATGAGCGACTTCTTCACCCTCTCGGTCATCGTCGCCACTTTGGCCTCGGGCATCCGACTGGCGACTCCCTTCCTTCTGGCCTCGCTCGGCGAAATGATCGGACAACGCAGCGGAGTCCTCAACCTCGGCGTCGAAGGAGTCATGCTGATCGGCGCCTTCGTCGCCTACTTCACCTTGTTGCGAACCGGAAGCGTTCTGCTCGCAGTGGTGTTGGCCTTGGCCGCCGGAGTCGTGATGGGGCTCCTCTATTCGTTGATCACGTTGTACATGAACGCCGTTCAAGGAATCAGTGGGATCGGCATCTATCTGTTCGGTCTCGGATTCACCGATCTCTTGTTCCAGAAGCAGGTCGGCACCCCTATCCCGGTGAAGGGTCTCGACGAACTGCACATTCCTGTTCTGGCCGACATCCCTCACGTCGGAGAGATCCTCTTCCAGCACAGCATCCTCGTCTATCTCGCGTTCCTCTTGGTGCCGGTGGCCTGGTTCGTCATCGAACGCACCACTTTCGGACTCAATCTTCGAGCAGTAGGTGAGACCCCTGAGGCGGCCGACACCCTCGGAGTGAGCGTCAACCGGATTCGGCTGTTCACCATCTTGATCGGAAATTCGCTCGCTGCTCTCGCCGGTGCCGCCCTCGCCCTCGAACTCGGGATCTTCCAACAGAACCTCACATCAGGCCGCGGATTCATCGCCATCGCCCTCGTCTATTTCGGTGCCTGGCGTCCACTCGGTGTCATGTCCGGAGCTCTTCTCTTCGGCATCGTCTCGGCAACGGTCAATCAATGGAAGACGATCGGAATCATCGGGGGTGCCGCATCGAGTCTCACGTCCATGGCTCCCGCGCTCCTCACCATCGTGGTTCTCGTCTTCGTCAGTCGACGTATCGATGCCCCATCCGCTCTCACCAAACCCTTCGATCGATCAGGATGATCGT
>CBFHWN010000103.1:0-6530 GCA_965659595.1 uncultured Ilumatobacteraceae bacterium
TCCCGTACAAGAAATACGCGCCCACGACCGAGCCGATGGTGGCGAACACCACCGCTCCGACGTAGCCAAATCGGGTCTCGCTCACGTTGAAGCCCGTCAGGAGGAGAACCAGCTCCGAGGGAATGGGAGGAAACACGTTCTCGAGGGCGACGAGGGCGGCCACGCCGAGGAGGCCGATCGCATCGATGAAGTCCGCCGCCCAATCGATCATCGGGTCGAGCCTAGGGGTCTCGGCCGGTCAATAGCCGTTCACGGTCGAGCGGAACTTGTTCATGAGGTGTGGACCGGCTTCGATCGGCGCGTACTTCACCCCGTCACCGCGGCACGGTTCGAGGCATTCGATCACGGCATCCCAATTCGCGTTGTGGAAGAAGGCGATCGATTGCCGACGTCGAGAAGGCACCACGACGCGATGCATCGTCGATCGCCACCGCTCGTTCGTCCACCGCTCCATCGCGTCACCGAGATTCACGACGAGAGCTCCGGCCGGAGGCAGGACGGGGATCCACGATCCGTCGAGCCCCTGCACTTCCAAACCGGGTTCGATCGGATCGACTTCCAAGATGGTGAGGGTTCCGTAGTCGGTGTGCGCGCTGGCTCCGAGATCCTCCTCGGCCACATCGGATCCCTCGCGTCCCGGATAGTCGAGCGCACGCATCGCACTCGTGTGACGATCGATCATGGACTCGAAGTGCCGCCGATCGAGGCCGAGTGACTCGGCCATGAGGGCGAGGAGTCGTGCGGCCAGATCGCTCATGGCTCGATAGCGAGCCGACCACGTGCGTTGCAGCGAGGCCGGAGATTCCGGCCACAGGTTCGGCGACCAGGCGAATTCCTCGTCGGCGTCGGCGAAGTCGTGGGACGGGGGATCAACAGGACCGATGGCGAGACTCTGCTTGCGATCGGGGCGGGCCGAATTCCCCTGGGAGCGGGCGAGTGTCTCGCCCATCATCGGTGAGTAGCCATAGGGATAGCCCGGTGTCGGCATCGCGACGCGCATCTTGACGTCGAGCGGCTGGTCGAAGAACTTGCGCGCATCGGCCCAGGCGCGACCGAGCAGATCGGAGTCGACGCCATGGCCGACGATCGACAAGAACCCGAACTCCTCGCACGCTCGGGCGAGATTCGAAGCCGCGTCCGCCGATGTGAGGTCGACGACCGGGATGCTCACGCGCTCTCGTTCGGGCGCGGCCCGAGATCAGGAGCCCAGGGCGAGCCGTTCACGTGACTGCCTCCATCGACGAAGAGGGTGTTGCCCGTGAGGTAGCGACAGTCGTCGCCCGCAAGGAACGACACCACCGGCGCAATGTCGAGATACGGGTCGCCGATACGCCCCATGGGGTTGCCCATGTCGGCCGCAGCCTCCAACTCGGGATGCTGGCCCATGACCTTTCGGAAAGCGGCGCTCTTGGCCGCCGGGCAAACGGCGTTGACCACGATCCCGGTGTCGGCCCACTCGCGAGCGGCCGTGCGCGTGAGTGTTCGCACCGACTCCTTGCCGACGTTGTACTCGAGGGTTCCCATGTGGGCGTTCACCCCGTTGAGCGAGCACATGTTGACGACGCGGCCCCAACTTTTGGCGCGCATATAGGGGAAGCATTCGCGCATCGTCCAGAAGGCGGCGAAGAACGCCATGTCGATGCCGTGGCGGAGGATCTCGTTCGACTTGTCCTCGACACGACCCATCGATCCGCCACCCCACGCATTGTTCACGAGGATGTCGACAGCCCCGAAGCGCGAACGGGCAGCGTCGATCATGTGCCGAACATCGTCTTCTTTCGTCACGTCGGCCCGAACGAACGTGGCGCGATCCCCGAAGGATTCCACACCCCGTGCTCCGGCGTCGTCGTCGATGTCGACTGAGACCACGAGGTGCCCGTCCTCCACCAGCCGACGCACGATTCCGGCGCCGATGCCGTCCGCGCCGCCTGTGACCAGAGCGACGCGCTCGGTTGAAGTCGTCATATCAGCCGAGCGCGGCCTCGATCGCCGCCACGAGCGCTGGGTCCTCCGGGGCGACCATGGGGCTGAACCGGGCGATCACCGATCCGTCGCGACCGACGAGGAACTTCTCGAAGTTCCACCGGATATCACCGGCGGTTCCTTCGGCGTCGACTGTTTGCGTGAGTTCGGCGTAGATCGGATGCCGCGCATCGCCGTTCACGTCGATCTTCTCGGTCATAGGAAACGTCACGCCGTAGTTGGTCGAGCAGAAGGTCGAGATCTCGTCGGGTGAGCCGGGCTCTTGAGCGCCGAACTGGTTGCACGGAACGCCGACGACGGCGAAACCTTTGGCTGCGTACTTCTCGTGCAGGGCCTCGAGGCCGGTGTACTGCGGTGTGAGTCCGCATTTGCTCGCCACGTTGACGACGAGACACACCTTTTCGGGTGCCATGTCGGCGAGGGAAGACAACTGGCCGGACAGTGTGTTGATCGCTTGCTCGAGAATGCTCATGGCGACATTGTGTCACTCGGCGTAAAGCGAATGGGCACCGCACCGAAAACCGTCGGGGAGGGGGGATTTGAACCCCCGACCGCCTGCTCCCAAAGCAGGAACGCTACCACTGCGCCACTCCCCGGTCCCCGAGATGCTACCGCGAGAGGCTTTACGATCGGATGCGTGGTCGTCGGCGTTCTTTTCCTGATCGGATGGACGGCGACGACGATCGTCCTGATCGCGATTCTCCGCACGCGGTCCCGCCGCGAACGACGTCGAACGGTGTCAGCCCTTCGGGCCGCCCTCTCGACCGCATCCGACAACGCGCTCTTTTTCGATGGGCGACGCCGAGTGCTCGCAACGAGTGACGATCTACGACCGATGGACGGCCGCGACACGACTGGGCGTCTGGTGGTCGAAGTACTCGATCGTGCCGGCGATCCGATCGCCGCGCAGATTCTCGACGATCTCATGGCACGGGTCCTCGCCGGTGAATCCGGTACTGCCGAATTGTCCGACGACGGCGAGGACGGAACGATGCGTATTTTGGAAGTCGAAGGAAGTCCGGTCTCGTTGGAAGCCGGAAGTGTCGTCGGGTTCATGCGACTCGTCGATGCCACCGAGCGACGGGGTATCGCCATGCGGACCTCGCAATCCGAGCGCATGGAAGCGCTCGGGGCCTTAGCCGGAGGTTTGGCCCACGACTTCAACAACTTGTTGTTCGTCACTCTCGGGAATCTTCAGTTGATGGCAATGAACGACGTGGTCGCCGCCGACGAGAAACTGTCGAAGTTCGTCACTCGATCGATGTCGGCTGTCGAACGAGGGGCCGAGATCACCAAGTCGCTGTTGGCCGTCGCCCGTTCGCAACCGCTGGAAGAGATCGACGTGTCGGTCAACGACCTCGTGAAAGGGGTGTTGCCTCTCGTTCGTCAGGCGCTTGGCGCCGGCCGGCTCGTCCGCTTCGAGGCGGCCCCTGACGATCCTCACCTTCTCGTCGACGCGGGCCGACTATCGAGCTGTCTGCTCAATCTCGCGTTCAACGCACGAGATGCGATGGGACCCAACGGAGAATTGAGGATCACGGTTCGGCGACTCGAATCGAATGAGATCGAGCCGACCCTCGACGGGGCGACGAGCGACTTCTTGTCGTTGAGCGTCACCGATGACGGTTCAGGGATGTCCGACGACGTCGCAGCGCGAGCCTTCGAACCTTTCTTCACGACCAAGCGGGCTGGATCGGGCACGGGGCTTGGCTTGGCGACCGTGTACGCGTTCGCTCGCCAGTCCGGAGGAACGGCCCGGCTCGCGAGCAGGCTCGGAGAGGGTACGTCGGTGTCGCTCGTTCTGCCGATACACGACGAATCAGTACCGTCGGTCGCGTCTGCTTCGCACCGTCGGGCTGGTCGGCGGGTCGTCGTGGCCGACGACGAGCAATCGTTGGCCGAAATGGTGGCGGCGTGGTTGATCGACGCCGGGATCGACGCTCGTTTTGCCACATCACCCAAAGCGGCCCTCGAATTGGTGGAGGAATTCCGCCCCGACGTCTTGTTGTCGGACGCCAATTTCGGTGAAGAGGTCGACGGCATTGAACTGGCCAAGCTGGCCGCCGCGATCGAACCCGACCTCGTGGTCGTGTTCATGACCGGCTACAGCGCAAGTATGCGGACACTTCAAGAGCTGGGGGAGCGAACTCTCGCCAAGCCCTTCTCGCGTGACGTGCTCTACGCGGCGTTGGCTCCCTTCCTGGCCGAGAATTCGGGAAACTCGTGACATGACGAGAGTTCTCGTGATCGACGACGAACCGTCGGTGTGCGAACTGATCGAGACGGTGGCCGAGTCAGTCGGCTTCGATGCGACGTCGGCGCGAACGCGTGACGAAATCGAGACTGCACTCGGCGGACGATTCGACGTGGTGGTGCTCGACCTGTCACTCGGCGATCTCGACGGCATCGAGATCATGAGTCGGTTGGCCACAGTTCGCAAAGGTCTGCCGGTCGTCCTCGTGAGCGGAGCCGATACCGCGCTTTTGGCGAGCGCGAAGAAGATCGCCGAGATGCAAAAGCTTCGTGTCGTGGCAACCTTGGCCAAGCCTTTCGGGGTCGACACACTCGGAAGTGCGCTGTCGGAAGCGGGTCGTCTCGCCGAGCAGATGATCGATCCGACGGGCCCGCGACTGCTCATCGACGACGAACAACTCTTCGATCCCGAGTTCTTGCACCTGGCCTACCAACCGAAGGTCTCGGCCATCACCGGCGACGTGATGGGAGTCGAGGCGCTCATTCGGTGGCGTCACCCCGAGCGAGGGCCAGTCGTACCGTCGATGTACGTCGCGCTCGTGGAGGAGAGGGGGAGAACCGGCGACCTGCTCGACTCCGTCATGTCGATGGCGGCTCACGATCGATCTCGTCACCGGGCATTGTCGTCGATGCCGAACGTTTCGCTCAACGTGTCGGTTCTCGATCTCGACGACGACGAACTTCCGCGCCGAGCGTCGCGAATCCTGACGGCCAGTGCGCCGGCCGACGGGTGGACGTTCGAGATCACCGAGACGGCCCCCATCGCCGACATCGCACCTGCGGTGGCGATTCTGACTCGTCTGCGTCTGGCCGGCTTCCATCTGGCAGTCGACGACTTCGGGACGGGGACCAGTAATTACGAACGTCTGCTCGTGGCGCCGTTCACCGAACTGAAGATCGATCGAGCCATGGTCGACCGTCTCGATCCGGCCGCCACGGAACCGGATCCGATGGTCACCTCCGGGATCGAAGTGGGACATTCACTCGACATGGCGGTGGTGGCCGAAGGGGTGGAGACCGTCGAACAGTTCACCCTGCTGCGTGAGCTCGGTTGTGATCAGATCCAGGGGTACCTGGTCGGTCGACCCGTCGCTCCGGGTGAACTCGAGCGAGTCCTCGACGAGTGGGCCGAAAATTCGGTGGCCCTCGGACTCGTCGAGGAGTGAATCAGCGCTGATCGAGGATCGATCGCACCAAGAGTTCGAGAGTACGCCGAAGGGCCGCGCGTGGGTGACGTCGATCGAGGTACTGAACCGTCTCGAGGCTGAGCGCTACTTCGATCGCTCGGGCGACATCGGCACGATCGTGCTCACCGGCCGAAATCTCGGGTTCGAAATGGTTGGCCGCCTGTTTGCGAAGAAATGAACGGCGAAGTTCCATGGCCGCGTGCACCACGTCCGAGCGGTGCTCGATGACTTCACTGGCTCGCATCACCCCTCGAACTGCATCGAAGAGAGAAATACGGTGAGTGAGAATTGCGTCGAGGCGGGCGTCGAAATCTCCTGACGAGTCGAGGGCCTCGTACACGTGCTGCACCCGGTCCATCTGTACGGACATCGCCGTGGCAGCCAGGTCGTCCTTGTCGTCGAAGTATCGGAAGACCGAACGCTCGGACACCCCGGCCACTTCGGCGATTCGTCCGGCCGACGGCTCGATCTCGCCACCGTCGTAAAGCCTCAGCAGTGCCAGAACCACTGCCTCTTTGTTGCGCTCACCGCGTCGACGGCGCCCATCAGTCTCCGACGACGAACCGTTGTGCGACGAATCGATCAAGTCTCGAACGCTGGATGCGGTCAAGGTCACCTCAGCGACGGGCCTTGGCGACACGCTTGGCCGCCCGACCGATCGGAGCGATGTGGCGCCCGTCGAGGTCGCCGACTTCCACCCCGTTGGCGAACTGAACTCGGTAGCGCAGCCAGTTGAATCCGTTCGCCAGGAAGACGCGCCCTTCGGTGCCCGAGGGCACGTCGGGAAGATCGACCGTGGCCACGACCTTGTCGCGAACTCGCAGGTCGAGTTGATCGCCATGGGGCTTCGCAAGGGCATGAGGCTTCCACGTCGGCATGGCGACACACTAGGTCGTCGCCCCCCGGGGACGCACGTTTCGCCGCCGGTACACTCGATGCTCTGTGAAGACGACATGTGAAGCTCTCGACGGCAACAAGATCCGACTGTCGGTCGAGATCGACGAATCCGACTTCGATCGCGATATCGACGCCGCCTTTTCCAAGATCGCCCGCGAGGTCCGACTGCCCGGATTTCGGCAAGGCAAAGCTCCCCGCCGCGTGCTGGAG
>CBFHWN010000104.1:0-6458 GCA_965659595.1 uncultured Ilumatobacteraceae bacterium
TCCCGAACAATCCGGGAACGAACAACACAGCGCCGACGGTGACGATCGCAACCAAGCCCTCGGGTGAGGTCCCGGTCTGCAAGTCGGGCTCGAACACCTCGGTTCCGGTGACCGTCACGATCACCGCCAATGATCTGCAAGGTGATTCGATGGCGATCACTCTCGCCACCTACAACAAGACGACGAGCCTCGGAACGGCCTCTCGTGCGGTCGGAACCGTGGTCGGGTCTGGTTCGGTCACGGCGACCGAGACCTTCACGGCCGCTCAGATCGGTCAGACGATCGAGCTGATCGCTCGAGCGAACGATGGAACGTTCACCGGCATCACCCGGGTCGACATCAAGGTCGTCGAACGAACCACCGGTTGTACGGTCGAGAACACGGCGCCCAAAGTGAGTTTGAGCTCGACCAACAAGACCTGGCCGGGCTGTATCCAGCAGAACGGATCGCCGGTGAGCTTCACGGCCACCGACACCGTCGGAACGACCCTGACCCTCGTGATCAAGGTCGGTGGCAAGGTGGTCCAGGAGGGCAAGAAGACGATCCCGCTCGGGTCGACATCGACGACGTTCTCCTACACCTTCACGGCTCAGCAAGCCGGCTTGTCGGTGTCGGTTGAGGCCGTCGACGACAAGGGTGCATCGGCGACGCCGCTCACCACCAACTTGACGAAGGAGATCTGCCCCGGCTGATCCGTCGGCAACAGCAACCAAGTCAGTGAACGGACCCCGGGAGACCGGGGTCCGTTCGCGTTCTCATGTCGAAACGCGGCAGCAACACCTGCACGATCGGTCCGATACCGAGCGCGAAGGCCACAGTCCCGAGTCCGATCGGTCCGCCGAGCACGATGCCGGTGACGAGCACCGTAAGTTCGATCACCGTGCGGGCGAGCCGAATACTGATGCCGCGCTCGGACAACCCGAGCATCAATCCGTCACGGGGCCCAGCGCCGAGCCCCGATCCGATGTAGATCGCCGAGCCGGCACCAACAATGGCCAAACCGGCCAACATGAGTGCGACGCGCCCGATCAGATTGCCCGGCACGCCGATGATCGGCTTGGTCAGATTCACCACCAACCCGATTTCGACGGCGTTCATGATCGTGCCAATACCCGGTCGCTGGCGCAACGGAATCCAGAGCAGAAGCAACAGGACACCGACGACGATGATGACCGTGCCGACGGCGATGTCGGTCTTGTCGGAGACTCCGGTGTGGAACACGTCCCAGGGTGCAAGCCCCACCTCGGCCCGAATGAAGAACGTGATCCCGAGTCCGAAGAGAAAGAGTCCGAACGCGCACCGTAGGAGGCGCTCGGGAAGTCGATCCACGAACGACTCAGTAGCGATAGTGGTCGGGTTTGAACGGGCCCGACGGATCGATGCCCAGATAGTCGGCCTGCTCGTCGGTGAGTTTGGTGAGTTTCACGCCGAGGGCTTCGAGGTGCAACGCAGCAACCTTCTCGTCGAGTCGCTTCGGCAACACGTACACCCCGAGTGGATACTGCTCGAGGTTGTTGAAGAGCTCCATTTGGGCGATCACCTGGTTCGAGAACGAGCACGACATGACGAAACTCGGATGCCCTGTGGCGCAACCCAGATTCACCAGCCGTCCTTCGGCCAGAACGATGATCGCATGGCCGTCAGGGAAACTCCAGAGATCCGTTCCCGGCTTCAGTTCGTCCTTCTCGGCGCCACTTCGGGCGAGTCCGGCCATGTCGATCTCAGAGTCGAAGTGGCCGATGTTGCAGACGATGGCGTTGTGCTTCATGCGGTGCATGTGGTCGACCGTGATGATGTGGTCGTTGCCGGTGGCCGACACGAAGATATCGGCCGTGGGCGCAACGTCGTCGAGCGTGGTGACCTGATAGCCCTCCATCGCGGCCTGCAACGCATTGATCGGATCGACCTCGGTGACGATCACACGCGCACCTTGACCGGTCAAAGCCTGCGCACAACCTTTTCCGACGTCGCCGTAGCCGCAGACGACAGCGACCTTGCCAGCCAACATCACGTCGGTCGCCCGGCAGATGGCGTCGACGAGCGAGTGGCGGCAGCCATACAAGTTGTCGAACTTCGATTTGGTCACCGAGTCGTTCACGTTGATGGCTGGGAACAGCAACTCGCCGCGCTCGTGCATCTTGTAGAGACGCATCACACCGGTGGTGGTCTCCTCGGTCACGCCTTTGATTCCGGCGGCGAGTCGAGTCCACTTGGTCGGATCCTGCTTCAGGCCACGAGCCAGCAAACCGAGCACGATGGCCAATTCGGCATTGGAGGCCGTGGTCGGATCGGGCACATCACCCGACTTCTCGTATTCGACGCCCTTGTGCAGAAGAAGAGTTGCGTCACCTCCGTCGTCGAGGATCATGTTGGGACCGTCGCCGTCGGGCCACGTCATCATCTGCTCGGTGCACCACCAATACTCTTCGAGGGTCTCGCCTTTCCAGGCGAAGACCGGCACTCCCTGCGGATCATCAGGCGACCCGTTGGGTCCGGCCACCACCGCGGCCGCTGCATGATCCTGGGTGGAAAAGATGTTGCACGACGCCCAGCGGACTTCGGCCCCCAACTCCACAAGGGTCTCGATGAGCACGGCTGTCTGGACCGTCATGTGGAGCGAACCAGAAATGCGAGCACCCTTCAGCGGTTTCTGCGGGCCGTACTCCTTGCGCAAAGCTCGCAGACCCGGCATCTCGTGTTCGGCAAGATGGATCTCCTTGCGGCCAAAGGGTGCGAGCGAGAGGTCGGCGACGCGATAGTCACGACGGGCAGCGAGAGTGGACACGAATACTCCTGACGGGGACGGGGCGAGAACGTCTGTACGACGAGACTAGGCAATACGGGCACCCGTGGCGCGACCTTCACCACGAGAAATACGACCCATGAGCCGTTCGTGCTCGGTCTCCGACACCGTCTCGGCCTCGTCGATGAGCATCACCGCAATGCCCTCACGAATGGCGTACCGACGCTTCAGACGCGGGTTGTAGATGCAGTCCTCGTCGTCGAAGACGTGAAGCGGGCCGTGATCTTCGGGACAGGCCAGGACGCTCACGAGTTCGGGATCGAGGGGCATGGTTCCTCCGGCAGAACGGGTCGGGTCAGACCGACGTGATCTCCAAGAGTAGTTCGGCCACTCGTTCGTCGCACTCCTCGCGCGTGGGCGCCTCGAGGTTGAGTCGGAGGAGCGGTTCGGTGTTGGACGGACGCAGGTTGAACCACCACGGCCCGCAATCGACGGTCAAGCCGTCGAGTCGATCCTGAGCGAAGTCGGCGAACTTCTTCGACACCGCATCGATGACTGCCCCCGGATCCTCCACCTGTGTATTGATCTCACCGCTCGACGAGTACCGCTCGAACGGCTGACGGAGTTCGGACATCGGAACTCCCGACCGCGACAGTTCTTCCAACATGAGCATGGTGGCGATGAGGCCACTGTCGGCTCGATAGTTGTCGGCGAAGTAGTAGTGCGCCGAATGCTCACCACCGAACACGGCGCCCGTATCGGCCATCGTCTGCTTGATGAAGGAGTGACCGACCTTGGTTCGGATCGGCGATCCACCGTTCTCGCGAATCACCTCGGGTACGGCGCGGCTGCAGATCAAGTTGTGCAACACCGTGGCACCCGGATACCTGCGCAGCATAGAGGCCGCCAGAATTGCCGTGGTCGTCGACCCCGAGAGTCCACGACCATGCTCGTCGTCCACGAACACTCGGTCGGCGTCACCGTCGAACGCCAGTCCCACGTCGAATCCACCCGCCACGACACGAGCCTGGAGGTCGCGCTGGTTGGCCGGTTGCAACGGATCGGCCGGATGGTTGGGGAACGTCCCGTCGAGGTCCGGATACATCACCTCGAGTTCGAGGCGAGGCAGACGCTCGAAGACGGCCGGCACGACGAGTCCTCCCATACCGTTCGCCGTGTCGGCGACAACCTTCATCGGACGAAGCGAATCGACGTCGACGAACGACAACACATGATCGACGAACGCCGCCAAAAGAACACGTTCGGTTCGACGACCAGATCTGTCGGCCGGCTTCGGACCGTCACCGTTCAAAACCTGGCGTGCTGTCTCTTTCACGGTGTCGAGTCCGGTGTCGACACCGACGGGCCGAGCTCCGGCGAGGCACAGCTTGACACCGTTGTACTGAGCCGGGTTGTGCGATGCGGTGAACATTGCACCCGGGGCATCGAGGCGACCGGCGGCGAAGTACACGAGGTCGGTCGAGGCGAGGCCGATGTCGATCACATCGACGCCCTGCTCCATGAGACCACGTGAGAACGCATCGACGAGTTCGACTCCGGACGGACGCATGTCACGAGCCACGATCGCCACCGAAGACTGGGTGAATCGGGCGAATCCGACGCCGAGCGCATGAGCGACATCGGCGTCGAGCTGATCGGGAACCGTGCCCCGAATGTCGTACGCCTTGACGATCGTGTCGAGTGTCTCGGCGTTCGGCATAGCAATCCTCCACGCTAGCGGTGGCCGATCGAAGGCATGGGGAGGTTTACGTTCGTTCCCCGGACGTTTCCCCTGGTGAATCGTCGTATTCATCCGAAGGTGACATGGGTACCGCCGCGAGTTCGACCGATTCGATCGATTCGACCGCCGGCGACCCGTCGACCGCATGTCGTCGTCGTCGGTCGTCTCGACGAATCAGATACAGGCCCACGAGGCCGACGAAGGTCAATACGTACGCGAAACGATCGACGATGCTCGCGCCGAACGTCATCGAGACCTCGCGTTCGGTCGGAACGACGACCATCATGTTGGGCGCCACGCGGTACGGCCCCTCGGCACCCGACACCTTCCAATTGGGGAAATAGCTCACGCGCACCAGCACGGGCTCCCCCACCCGGTCGACGGAGAACGACACCGACTCGTTGTCGACCACCACGTCGGAAATCGCCACCGGCTCGACGTCGACGACATCGATTGGGTCAACCGGCACCACGACGTCGACCTGTCGTGAGTCGGCGCCGGGTACACCGACTCGTCGGCCGAGATCGACGTCGACGGTCACCCGTTGCCACGAGTCGGGTCCGTCGGCTGCTGGCAGCGCGCTCCACTCGTCTGAGTTCTGCAACCAACTGGTTCCGAGTTCGAGCCAACGCTCACGCTGATCGCCGCTGCGTTCATCGACGATCACCGGTTGGGTCTCGAGGGGGACCACGATGTCCGAGTTCGACACCTCGTAGATCTTCCACGGCCCGGAACGGGCAATCTCCAACAGCTCACCCGTCGATGCCGACAATGCGTCAGCTTCGTCGATTGCCTCGGGAGTGACAGCCATGTAATAGCGGACCCCGAGCGACTGCAGATAGCGGATTCCGACTGTTGCGTCATTGTTGACGTAGCGAAGTTCGCGTACTGGATTGGAACTCTGCTTCGACATCGCGCCGGCGGCGAGGAAATGGTAGGGCGTGGTGCCGGCGGCTTCGAAGAAGAGTCCTTCACTCGAACCGATACAGCTGTCGGTCCAGAACGGCAGAAGCATGAGGGCCATCGTGGTCCCGTAGCGATCGTTGTTGCTGTAGTTCTCCCACAGTGCGCGTCCGCAACCTCGGTTCTCGCCGATCTGCTTCATGCTCTGGACCAACGCGTAATACTCGCCGTACGCCGAACGTCCTTCGTAGCCGGTGAAGTTCCATCGGGCCCATCCGTCGACGAAACCTTTATCGGATGCTTCGGTCTCGAACGGGCCCCAGGTGTACTCGAGACCTTGTCCTTCGTCGATCAAACGACCGCCTGGCAAAACCTGAAAGCGGAACCCGAGAACCACGAGGGTCACGAGGAGACTTGCGACGGCGGCGATGGTCCGCCAGCGAAAGAATGCCCGACGAGCGATCTGGTCGTCGACCCATGGGACCGGGTCGGTCACGCGCTCTCGGCGCTCGGCCTGCGCCAGTCGAACCGCAGCATGCACTGCCTCCACGATGCCGATCGCAGCCAAAAGGTAACGACAGAGATTGACCATGGGAAGAAGGCGTGGATTCCAGAGCAGGCCGATCACGGGCAGGCTGTCGTTGAACAGGTACACGAAAGCGACGAACACGAGTCCGGTCACACCGATCCAGACGCCATTGGTGTGTCGACGCACCAACATGGCGATCAAACCGACCGCGGCGAAGAACGTGAAGAACACGTTCCAGAACGGAGGAAGTGCAAAGAACATTCCCCAGTACGAGGTGAACGAACCGTTGCCCGGTTCGCCCTTGTACTTCATGTCGGTCATGTAGGCATGGTTCAAAAGAAAGGGAACGATCCAGAACGCAGCGAGTAGTGATCCGGTCCCGACGGAGACTGCGAACCAACGGAGCCGCCGACGGTCGAGCCAGAGGAGGCCCATGATCACGAGGCCGACCGCTACGTAGATGGCGACGATTCCGTGACTCAACACCGCAAGCGCCATGAATATCGCCGCTTTGGCGCGGTGTCGTCCGGTTTGGAGTCCGT
>CBFHWN010000105.1:0-6264 GCA_965659595.1 uncultured Ilumatobacteraceae bacterium
ACTTGGCGAGGAACGGTGCCGCCACCTCCCCGGTGTACGCCCCGACATTCTCGTGGTGACAGTTCTGTGCCCCGAGAATGAACTTCAGATCATCGGCTTCGATCAAGGTTTGGACGCTTCGCAGATCGGTGAATGGCGGGTGGATCGACACGTCGACCTTGTCGAAGTCGTCCTTCGACACGAGGTAACTCAACTTCTGAACCATCTGAATGGCCTCGTAATGGTTGAGATTCATTTTCCAGTTGCCACTCACCAGAGGGCGGCGTTGCGACTTACCCGACATTGGGGGCCTTTCTGAGTGCGGCGAGTCCGGGAAGGTCGCCGATTTCCAAGAGTTCGAGTGACGCTCCGCCTCCCGTCGAGACATGATCGATTCGATCGTCCAACCCAAACTGGGCGAGCGCAGCGGCTGAGTCCCCTCCGCCAACGACGGTGAAGGCTTTCGTCTCGGCCATCGCTTCGGCGACTGTACGTGTTCCTTTGGCGAAACGCTCGTCTTCGAACATGCCCATCGGACCGTTCCAGAAGACGGTGCGGGCATCCATGATGATGTCACTGAAAGCCGCAGCCGAACCGGGGCCGATGTCGAAACCTTTGGCCCCTGGAGGCAACCGACGCCCGAACGTCGCATAGGCGCCATCGGCGTCGACACCAGTGATGTCTTCCGGCAGATGGATCGGGCGACCCGACTCGAGAAGTCGTCGGCACGTGTCGACCTGATCGGGTTCGAAAAGCGAATCGCCGATCGGATACCCCTGTGCAGCCAGGAATGTGAAGCACATCGCTCCGCCGACGATCAGTCCATCGACCACTTCGAGCAATGCTTCGACCACTCCCAACTTGTCGGAGATCTTCGACCCGCCGAGTACAGCGACGAAAGGGTGCTTCGGCTGTCGTCTCAGTTCGAGCAGTACTTCGACCTCGCGCGCCAGGAGACGACCCATGGCCGAGGGAAGCGTCTTCGGGGGGCCGACGATCGAAGCATGGGCACGATGGGCCGCTCCGAACGCGTCGTCGACGTACATGTCGACACCCGCCACGAGTTGCGAAACGAACTCGTCGGAGTTCCCCTCTTCTCCGGCATCGAAGCGGAGATTCTCCAAGAGTTCGACACCTGGGGCGAGCTCGTTCAACCGCGCGGCCACTGGGTCCATTGAGTACTTCGGATCGGGCGAACCCTTCGGTCGACCCAGATGACTCGCACACACCACGTGCGCTCCCCGATCGGTCAACCATTGAATGGTCGGCATCGCGGCGCGGATCCGGAAATCATCAGTGATGCGACGAGACCCATCGGATGCCGTCTCGAGAGGAACGTTGAAGTCGGTCCTGACCAGAACTCGACGTCCGGCGACGTCACCCAGATCCTCGAGAGTCGGAAGATCGCCGATCATCGATCAGGAGCGCTTGATTCGAGTGCCAGTGTGCAGGGTGAGATCGACCAACCGATTGCTGTAGCCCCATTCGTTGTCGTACCACGACAAAACTTTGGCCATCTTGCCCATCGACGCGGTGAGTCCCGCATCGAAAATGCTGCTGTGAGGATCGGTCACGATGTCACTCGACACGATCGGATCCTCGGTGTACCGCAATACACCCTTCAGCGGCGAGGACTCAGCGGCCTTTTTGAATGCGGCGTTGATCTCCTCGACTGAGGCCGCAGTGTTCAGGTTGACCGTGAAATCGACGATCGAACCCGTGGGCACCGGAACACGCAGCGACGTGCCATCGAGCTTGCCCCTCATACTTTCGAGAACCAGACTCGTCGCTCGAGCTGCACCTGTACTCGTCGGGACGATGTTGATCGCCGCCCCTCGAGCACGACGAAGGTCCTTGTGGGGTCCATCGACGAGCATCTGATCGCCGGTGTAGGCATGAACTGTCTGCATCAATCCTTCGCTTACTCCGAAAGCGTCGTCGAGGACCTTCACCAACGGGACGAAGCAGTTGGTGGTGCAACTGGCATTCGACACGACTTGGTGACGGGCGTGGTCGAAGTCGTCGTGGTTGACGCCGAACACGAAGGTCGCATCGGCATTGTCACAGGGCGCCGACACGATCACCAGCGGAGCTCCACCCTCCAGGTGAGCGGCGGCCGAATCACGCTTGGTGAAGATGCCTGTGCTCTCGATCACGAGATCGACCCCGAGATCACCCCACGGCAGATTCTTCGGATCGCGTTCGCTCAGAACCTTGATCGTGCGGCCGTCGATCGAGACACCGTCATCGGTGGCCTTGATCTCGTTCGAGAGCACTCCGAGCACGGAGTCGTACTTCAAGAGATGGGCCATGGTCTCCAGAGAACCGAGGTCGTTCACGGCCACGATCTCGACATCGGCCCCACGACTCTGGACGGCACGGAAGAAATTTCGACCGATACGACCGAAACCGTTGATTCCCACTCGGACGACCATCACTGCCCCTTTCCGTCGGACAACTCCGACACTTCGACGGAGAACCTAGTTCCAGCCTCCACCGTGGGTTCGTATTACTGCCCTGTCAGCGACCGACGTCACGATGACCGGTTCGGACGGGCTGACCACTGTGTCGAAGCCGATTCGCCACTTCCTCCGCAATGGCTACCGACCGGTGACGGCCTCCCGTGCAGCCGATGGCAACGGTCAGGTAGCTCTTTCCCTCCTGCACGAATTCCGGCAGAACTCCGGTGATGAGGGTCACCAAGTCGTCGAGGAAACGTCCGGCCGACTCGTGATCGAGCACGAAGCGCCGGACCGGGTCATCAAGGCCGGTCAGCGGTCGAAGGCCCTCGTCCCAGTGGGGATTGGGCAAGAACCGTACGTCCATCACCATGTCTGCGTCGAGAGGGATCCCGTACTTGAATCCGAACGACTCGACCGCCACCTCGAGGCGTTCAGCCCGGTTCGATTCGAAGAGATCGAGAAGGCGTGCCTTCAACTGATGAACGTTCAGATCGGTGGTGTCGATCGTGAGATCGCAGTCCGCCTTGATTGATTCCAGCAGATGACGCTCCTTCTGGATCGCCTCCAGAAGACCATTCACCTCCACCGCCAACGGATGACGACGACGAGTCGCCTCGTATCGGTTGACCAATTCGTGATCGGACGCGTCGAGATACACGACCCGGACCCGATGGCCAGCCGACCTCAATCCGGCCACCTTGGGCATCAAGTCGAGATGTTGACGCCCGGCGACGAGAGCCAGTTTCTCGATGGATGAGGAAGGCTGGCTCGCCAATTCAACGATCGTGTCGACGAGAGTGGTCGGCAAATTGTCGACGACATACCACCCGAGGTCCTCGAGAACGGCAGCCGTGGCACTACGACCGGCTCCCGACATGCCCGTGATCACCAAAATGTCGGTCACTGCGTCCGACGCTAGCAAGACACTTGTAACGACGGTGAAGATTCGAACCGATCAGACCTTTTCGGCCCGCAAATGAAGGAGGCGCGGGATGGTCGCGGCTGCTTCGTATTCGGCCGCACGAGCGAGAAATCCAGCCGGAGGCGCAGGCTCGTCGAGACCGGTGACGACGAGACCACTGCGTACCAAAGCGCCGACATAGCGAGACAGAGGCCGATGAATGAAAGGAATGAACACGTCCTTCTCGACCTCCTCGACGCTTTCCTCCTCGATCAGGTACGGGCCTATTCGCCAGTACTGCTCGGGGGGATCGAGAATCTGATCATCGATCCATCCGCTTCCAGGAGTCTGAAGAAGCGGATGATTCAAAAAGAACGAGAATCGACCACCGCTCCGCAGGACACGTGACACCTCGTCGATTGCCGAATCGACCTCTCGGATGTGCTCGAAGACGAGACACGCCACAACGGCATCGAACGACTCGTCCGCAAAGGGCAGGCGATCGGCTCCGGCACGTGCGACCGACATCACCACGCTTCCGTTACGTTCGGCTCGCTCTTTGGCGACTCGAATCTGGTTCCAGGTCGGATCGATTCCGATGACGTGGCACCCGTGGGCCGCCACAAGAGCTCGACCGATCTGCCCGTCTCCACATCCGACGTCGAGGATCGTGCTGAAGCCTGCCAAGTCGGCCACGGCCATCGGAACGATTTGCTCTTCGTACTCGGGATCCACGCCATCGGTGAAACCGTCGATCCACCACGAGGCATTTTCTTCCCACAATTGATCCGCCACTCCGCCACCCTAGAAGGCGAGGGCCCTGGACCGCTCGGGCTCGTCACTAGGGTCGGGCCATGACCCACTTCTCCGTTTGGCCCTCACCTGAGCGTTCCTGGCTCGAAGTGCGCTCGCTCGCCGAGTTCGTGGACGACGGCACGTGGCATTGCTTCTGGTACGCCGACCATTTCATGCCCAACACCGACGACGGGACGGTGTCCGACGGTGACGTACACGAGATCTGGTCGGTCCTCTCTGCGACCGCAGCTGTAACGCGCCGCGTACGCCTCGGGTCACTCGTATCACCCACCACCGTGCGACACCCCGCCCTTCTCGCCAATACGGCGGCGACGATCGACCGCATCAGCGACGGTCGACTCACCCTTGGAATCGGAGCTGGGTGGCAGGTCAACGAACATCGGGCCTATGGCATTCCCCTCCTCGACAATCGACCACGCGTCGACCGATTCGAAGAGGCGATCCTGATCGTTCGCAGTTTCCTCACCGAGGATCGAACCACCTTCCACGGCGAGCATTTCGAGATCATCGACGCTCCCTGTCGTCCACGGCCGGTGCAGGATCCGCTCCCGATCATGGTCGGAACCGGTGGACCGCGCATGTCTCGAATCACCGTCACATCAGCAGACCAATGGAACACGTGGGGGAATCCCGACATCGCCGCTGCCAAGGCCGCCATCATCGACCAGGCCTGCGAGCGACACGGACGGGATCCGCGTTCGCTGCATCGCTCGGTGCAGGCACTCTTCTTCCCGACCACTGATCAGACGAACACGGAGGCAATCCTCGCCGTAGCACCGTCCGATCGCTCGATTGCCGGAACCGTCTCGGCGCTCGTCGAGGCGATTGGTCGATTCGTCGAGGCTGGATTCGACGAGATCATCGTTCCCGATTTCACTCTCGGCAACGACGCTGGCGCCCGGCGCGAAAACTACGAGATGTTCCGTAGCGAGATCCTTCCTCACTTCACCTGATCATCGCCCACCACACCATCAGTGGCCGAACCATGAAATCTCTCGTGGACGGCCCGGGCCACAGCACTCGGCAGCCACGACAGGTCGAGAAGGTCCTCGAGGCTCGCCTCTTTCACGGCATTCACTCCTCCGAATGCCTTGGTCAGTTTCTTCTGACGCGCCTCACCGAGACCCGGTATCCCAGCCAGCGAACCGGTCGTCATCCGCTTGCTACGGAGCTCCCGATGAAACGTGTTCGCGAAGCGATGAGCCTCGTCGCGAATTCTCTGCAGCATGAAGAGGCCATCGCTACCTCGGGTGAAGACGACCGGGCTGTCGCGCCCGGGAACGAACACTTCCTCGAACTTCTTGGCCAAGGAGGCGACCGGGATCTCCGCGTCGAGACCGAGCTGCTTCACGACGTCGACCGCCACTGCCAGTTGGCCGCGGCCACCGTCGACGAGAAGCAATTGCGGCGGATACGCGAATCGACGGGGAGCGGATCCTTCCTCTCCGATCATCTCGTCGCGCTCCCGCAGATACGCACTCAATCTTCGAGTCAGGACCTCTCTCATGGCCGCGTAGTCATCATTGCCGTCGACCGTCTTGATCTTGAAGCGCCGATACTCGCGCTTCGCTGGCAGACCGTCCTCCAGAACGACCATCGATCCCACGTAGTCGGTACCGTGCAAGTGCGCCATGTCGTAACACTCGATCCGAAGGGGCGCCTCGGGCAGGCCGAGTGCATCCTGTATCTCCGTGAGGGCCCGACTCCGACTGTTGTGATCACTCGCCCGCTTGATGCGATGACGCGTGAACTCCTCCTTCGCATTCAGACGAGCCGTGTCGAGAAGTGTTCGCTTGTCCCCCCGTTTCGGGACCCGAACACTCACTTTCGATCCGCGACGGCTCGACAGCCACTCTTCGAGTACATCGACCCGATCGGGCTCGGTCTCGACCAGCAGAGCCGGCGGAGTGCCAAGAACGGGCTCCTCTCCGTAGAGGAGTTCGACGATGCGGTGACTGAAACCAGCGGCGGTCAGATCCTCGACCTTGTCGACCACCAGTCCTTTGCGTCCGACAACTCGACCTTTCCGCACGTAGAACACCTGGACGGCGGCCTCGAGTTCGTCGTCGACCACCGAAATCGCATCGAAGTCCTCGTTGCGCTCGG
>CBFHWN010000106.1:0-412 GCA_965659595.1 uncultured Ilumatobacteraceae bacterium
TCCCGATCAGCCCGTCTCGAAGTACGCAAAGTGAACGTCGCCGTTCCCCCTTCGGTCACCTCGTCGACAGCGGCTGTGATGTTGACGGCTCGGGAACCATCAGGATTCACGTCGCGAACGGTGAGTCGGATCTTGTTCCGATCGCCGAGCTGGTAGGCGCCACTCGTTCCCGCTACGAGGGAGACGACGATTTCTTCGTCGGATTCGAGAGTGTCGTCGTCGAGCGTTTCGAGATCGAACGAAGCGAACTGGGAGTTCGACCTCATCACGATCGTTCGTGACACTCGCTCGTAGTCGAAACCTTCATCGGCACTCCCACTGACCGTGAAGTCGATCGAGAGATCCTCACTCGGAGCTGCGCTCGCCGTGAAACCGATGGTCACCGAATTCCCTTCGCGTACCGAGTCGCGCG
>CBFHWN010000106.1:422-6088 GCA_965659595.1 uncultured Ilumatobacteraceae bacterium
AGATCTCGGGTCCGGTCGCTTGGGGAGCGATACTTTGCCCTCGACCCTCGGGGACGGATGGAACGATGGTGAAGGCCGCCGAATTGGCCCGACCGATCGTGTAGCCCGCCTGATTGGGGCTGAGGGTGAGAGTCACCGTTTCGTCGGTTTCGGCCGCCCCCGAGGCGTAACCCTGGTCGATCTGCCAGGCAGCGAGTGCGTCGCGGGTCTCCTCCGTGAAGAGAGTGTCAGGATTTTCGACGTCGTAGCCGCCGTCGGAGAGGACACGCTCGAGTTGCGCGACATCGGGACCTTCACTGCCGACCGTCAAGGTGCGATAAAAGGGCGTGGACCCGTCGACGGCAATCGAGGTACGCCCGTCGACTGCGACGAGTCGTGAACCAGCGTCGATGGTGTCGCCTTCGGACACCAGAACTTCGGACACGCGACCGTCGATGCTGGACGACACCGTATACACGTCGTCGCGGCGAACTTCGCCCGACACCGACAACACGTCCGACAGTGTTCGACGCTCGACCGCTCGCGGCGTGATGATCAAACCGTTCGATGCGTCGTTCCCTCCGAGACCCCGACCGATGACGAGGCCGGCTCCCAACACAGCGACGAGAGCCAGCACAGAGAGCACCTGCCGTCCATTGGGTCGAGCCATATCAGCTTCCTCCTTCGGCCTCGCCCGAGATTCCCGTGGCGGACAGGCATTGATCGAGATCCCGTTGATTCAGTGTGCCGTCGGGACTCTCGAAGCGACTCGGATTGATGAGGCCCTTTTCGTCGACTCGAGTCTCGATGGACCATCCGCGCTTTTTCAGGCAGTCGGCGAGAGCCTTGAAAGCCTCATTGCGGGTGCGTACTTCCTCTGGGTCGAGATCGCCGCGCGCTTGAGCCGTCTCGCGAAGCGCGTCGATGATCTTGCTCCGGGCTGCACAGGTCTGGATCAGCTCGGCATAGGCGGGATCCTGGAACGCTGGGTTCGTCGGATCTTGGAGATTGCCGCGAATCGTCTCGCCGGCATCCTCGATACAAGATTTGAAATTCGCGTAAGCGTCGAACAGCTTCAACTCGGCCGGCCGATCGTCTCGATTCTGGGGCAACGTGGTGTCTGCAGCATCGGATTCGCTCGTCGATTCGGATGACGTGGTTTCCGTAGCGTCCTCGACAGGCGAAGCGGAACTACGAACGGCTTCGTCGGGGATCGTCGATCGCATAGCGATCACGTCGGCTGGTTCCATGACGACGAGATCGTCGAGTAAGCGAACTTCGACATCGACGGAGGACGCGCCAGCGCAACCGGCGAATACGAAACACCCGAGTAAAAGAGTCCCTCGCATCGGAAGTGTCTACTCCCCCGCGTCGATTTCGAGCGAGCCGTGTGGCCAACCGGGATCGCTCGGCCAGTTGGGTTGCAGGAGATGCCACTGTTCGGGTGCACGAGCGATGAGGCTTCCGAGTTCGTGAGCGAGGTCCTGTGTTGCCCGTCCGACCGTTTTGCGCAGTGTCATTCCGTGCCGCTCAGTGTCGACCGGAGGGCGCACGACGGCGTGATGTCCCGCCCCTCGGCCCTGGAAGTAGACAGCAGCGGGGAGGAGTGGTGCGCCAGTTCGAATGGCCAGAGTGGCCGGGCCAGCTGGAAGAAGTGTTCGCTCTCCGAAGAATTCCACAGCGACTCCCGCACCGGAGATGAATCGATCGCTGAGAAGACAGACGATCTCGTTGCGACGAAGCGCGCCGAGAACTGAACTTCCGGCGTCAGGTCCGAGGGGAACCACCGTCATTCCGAAATCTCGACGAAGATCGACGAACCACTCGAAGAGTTCGGGTGGTTCGAGACGCTCCACGACCACAGTCATAGGAATTCCCTGATCGGTGATCCATCGACCCGCCCATTCCCATCCACCGAGGTGCGGGAGGGCCACGACGACTCCTCGGCCGGCGTCGAGACCGTTGCGTACGTGCTCGAACCCATCGATCGAGAAGTGCCGAGCAACGGTACGGGCCGAGACCGACGGGAGCCGGAAACTCTCGAGGTAGTAGCGAGCGTAGTTGTCGAAGACGGCCGAGACCATGCGTCGAAGGCGACGTGGATCAGCGTTGGGTGCGGCACGGGTGAGATGGCGTTCGACCATCTTGCGCTTCTCCCCTGCTGCGACAAGGGCTGGTAAGGCGACGCCCGTCGCGACAACGTCGGTCAATGGTGCGGGAACGAGGCGCGAGGCCAACGCGCCGAGTCGGTAGCCCGCGAGGGTGAGACCGGCGGAGCGAGTGGTGTTCACCGAGTGCGACGACGTTCGCGCAAGAATTTGGCGCGTCGATCGATGCGAGCTGCCCGACGAGACTGCCGTCGAGAACGTCGCTTCTCGATACGAGCTGCGGTGACCGGAGCGACAGCGGCCTGCTTCCACACCTTCACGAAACGTTGCCCAGCAGTCACGGTGACCAGGACGAGCATCACCCACATGATCGGAATCAGTGCCACTGGAAAGAGGAGCCCGAGACAGAGCAAGATGATGCGTTCAGCTCGCTCCATGATTCCGCCCTTGGCCGAGAGTCCGAGGGACTCGGCCTTGGCCCGCTGATAGGAGATGACACCACTCATAAGGGCGACCGCCATGGGGAGAATCGTCAGATGGGCCGACTCCTCGCTGGCGAAGTACCACGCCACCCCGCCGAACAACAGGGCGTCGGTGACTCGGTCGATGACCGAATCGAAGAAGGCACCCCGTTGGCTGGACGAATTGGACGCCTTGGCCAACGCGCCATCCAGAAGATCGGGAAGGGCGGCGAGTACGACGAGAAGGAGACCGAGAGCGAACCATCCGACGCCGATGGCCACGGCTGCGCCGCCAGCCACCACGAGACCGGCCACGGTCAGGTGGTCAGGGGTCAAACGAGTACGACGAAGTCGATCACCGATCGGCTTCACCGCCTTTTCGATGGGGGCACGCATGTGGCCGTCGAACATGTAGGAGAGTCTACGAAAATTGTGGTGATCAACGGGACGTCTGTGACTCGAACTTCAGCCGCGGAGGGTCGACCAGTCCTCGTCACAGGGCTGCACCAGCACCTGAACGACGGATCCGTCGATTGCGTCGACGAGAACGAGGCCTCGCTGACGCGGCGGATCCTCATCGGAATAGCAGAGCACTCGCCAGGTCGGACGGCTGCGAAGACCTCTCCAGACCTGCTGAGCCGACGCGTGGCCGACCGCGAAACCGACCGCGGTACCCGCCTGCCCGAGAGCATCGTGCTCGTCGAGACGCATTCTCCAGCCCGACGTGATCGAGTAGAGACCGATGAGAGCGAGGATCACACCTCCGAGAGTGAGGCCGGAATTGGCGAGGATCGACGCGTCGCCCGAGATACTGGAGAGCAAGGCCACCGAAACACCGGCAACGAGGTAGATGGTTCCGGGGACTCGCCGCCGACTGTTGTCGGGGAATCCTTCGGCGCGAACGGCGAGCTCGGGGACGAGATCGTCGGGCAGAGCATCGGTGTGTTCGTCGCGCTCGGTCACGCCCACACCCTATGAGGAAGCGTTCCCGAGCCATCGGGCTCTAAGGCGCTCAGCGGTCACATCGAGGGGTTCGGGAAGAGTGCGAGTTCGAGCCGTGGCGGCGAGAAAGTTCCCCTCGCCGAGCCAACGAGGGACGACGTGGACGTGAAGGTGTCCTGGTACCGATCCCCCGGCCGCCCGACCGATGTTCAGACCGACGTTGACTCCCTGCGGGTGGTACTCGGCCTCGACGATTTCGACGGCTCGAGTCACCGTGCGCCAGAGATCACTATGTTCGGCTGGTTTGAGTTCGGACAGACCGCTCATTGCCCGATATGGAACGACCATCGAATGTCCGACCGAATAAGGGTGGAGATTCAAGATGACGAAGACGTCACTGCTCCGGTGCAAAATCAGAGTCTGCTGATCGGGCAGACCGGACGACAGGATCTCGGCAAAGACGTCTCCACTTGCGACTGGTGTGTCGGCCGGCGAACTTTCGAGTTCGGTGAGGTAACGATGCCTCCACCCCGCCCAGAGACGCAGGTCGTCGTCGCTTGATCCGAAACTCATGGCGGGCTCAGACTTGGACGGTCGCCTCGCGAGCCACCCGTTCGGAAAAATCGTCGAGTGGGACGTCGCGTTCGACATCGGCCCCACGGGGATTCACGCCGACGGTTCGATGGGAAACGTCGTCGTCGCCGACGACGAGAACGTAGGGAAGCTTGTCGAGCTTCGCAGTGCGGATGCGCTTGCCGAGCGGGTCGGTCGCTTCGACGAGGTCGACGCGGACGCCTCTCGCTCGGAGGGTATCGACGACTTCGTCGGCGTAGGCCTGATGACTCTCGGCAACTGGGAGGACTCGAACCTGAATCGGGGACAACCACGTGGGGAAGGCTCCGGCGTAGTGCTCGACGAGCACACCGAAGAAACGCTCGATCGAGCCGAAGAGTGCTCGATGCAACATGATCGGACGACGACGCGAACCGTCAGGTGCCACGTACTCGAGTTCGAAACGCTCGGGAAGGTTGAAATCACATTGGATGGTGGACAGCTGCCATGTCCGTCCGATGGCGTCACGTACATGAATGTCGATCTTCGGACCGTAGAAAGCTGCGTCACCTTCTTTCACCGAATAGTCGACCCCGTGACGGTCGAGCGCGGCCGCAAGGGCAGTAGTCGCCTCCGTCCAGATCTCGTCGGAACCCACGTACTTCGACGGGTCCTTGGTGGAGAGATGGAACGTGAAGTCGTCGAAACCGAAGGCCCGGAGAACGCTCATCACGAAGTCGAGCAATGAGATGATCTCGTCCTGCAATTGTTCGCGAGTGCAGTAGATATGACTGTCGTCCTGGGTGAATCCTCGAATACGAAGAAGCCCGTGCAACGTGCCGGCTCGCTCGTAGCGATAGACAGTCCCCAGTTCGAACAAGCGCATCGGCAGCTCGCGGTAACTGCGCGCTCGACTGCCGAAGATCAGACAGTGCATCGGACAGTTCATCGGCTTCGGGTAGTAGGTGCCGTTGTCCATCTCCATGGGTGGATACATGCCGTCGGCGTAGAAGTCGAGGTGACCGGAAGTCTGGAACAAGCTTGCGTTCGACAAGTGTGGAGTGAAGACGAACTGATATCCACCGGACTGGTGACGGGACCGGCTGTAGTCCTCCATGAGTTTGCGAACGATGGCACCCTTCGGATGCCAGACAGCGAGGCCTCCACCGAGTTGTTGTGGGAACGAAAGGAGATCGAGATCCACTGCCAACCGGCGGTGGTCTCGCTTCTCGGCTTCGGCCAGTCGGTGGAGGTGTTCTTCGAGAGCCGCCTTGCTCTCCCAGGCTGTTCCGTAGATCCGTTGCAGGACCGGACCCTTTTCGCTGCCCCGCCAGTAGGCCGATGACACCTTCTGGAGTTTGAAATGTCCGAGTCGGCCCGTGCTCGGAACGTGAGGTCCGAGGCAGAGATCGACGAAATTTTCGGTGTTGCGATAGATGCTGACCTCGTCGGCGGATCCGACTTCGGCGGCATCGGCTCCGTCGGCCCCACCGGATCGGACTCTCTCGATGATCTCGCATTTGTAGGGCTGATCGGCGAAGAGTCGCAATGCGTCGTCGGCCTTCACGACCGATCGCACGAAGGGCTGGTCGGCCTTGACGATTTCGCGCATCCGAGTTTCGAC
>CBFHWN010000107.1:0-5995 GCA_965659595.1 uncultured Ilumatobacteraceae bacterium
AGCGAACCGAACGCGTATCCGTCGACGATTCGTTCGAGTGTCGTGCCGGCAGCGGCCGCCATCCCTGCCACGTAGAACGACGGCAGCAGGTGCTCCGGAGTCGGCACGGCTCGACGATACGCAGGATGACCGGCCAGTGACGGCACGTCGCCGGGCCGGGTCGTGAAGGTCTCGTGAGCGGCCTCGTTGAACTCGCGTGCCCAGTCGTAGCCGCCATCGGGCAGTTCCCAGTCGATCAGTCCAAGGTTGTGAACCACGTTGCCCGAACCCATCACCAAGATGCTGCGATGTCGCAGCTCCTCGAGAGCTCGTCCGAGGTTCACGTGGAAGTCGAGATCCTTGGTGGCGTCGATCGAGAGTTGCAGCACGGGTACCTCGGCGTCGGGATACATGTGGACGAGCACCGACCAGGTTCCGTGATCGAGTCCCCAACTGTCGACGTCGCGACCCACCCAGAATCCGGCCAGCGCGTCGATCACCTCGCCGGCGATCGCCGCCGATCCCGGAGCCGGATACTCGACAGCGAACAACTCAGAGGGAAAGCCGTAGAAGTCGTGGATGGTCTTTGGCCGATCCATGGTCGTGATGGCCGTGGCACCGATGTACCAGTGCGCCGACACGGCGAGCACCGCACGGGGTCGCCGGAACGACTGCGCCACCTCACTCCATGCACGGGTGTACCGATTGTCGTCGAGCGCGTTCATGGGACTGCCATGGCCCACGAAGATCGCCGGGATGACGTCGCTTTCCACCGCACCATTCTTTCTGCTCATGCCCTCCGACCGACCATGTGAAAAGCGACTCATTCTAGATCTGGAACGATTCCAGATTCATTGCTAGGGTTTCGGCATGACTTCGACCGTCACTCCTGATCCCGCTCAGATCCTGCGCCAACACGGACTGAGCGTCACCGCTCAGAGGTTGGCGGTGATGGCGGCAGTCGGCCACCACCCCCATGCCACCGCCGACGTGGTGTTCGAGGCGGTCTCGACCGACATCGGCTCGGTCTCGCGCCAGGCCGTCTACGACGCGCTCGGGGTGTTGTCCGAGAACGGAATCATTCGCCGTATTCAGCCTGCTGGTTCAGCCGCTCGCTACGAGGACCGGGTGGGCGACAACCATCACCACCTCATCTGCCGGCAATGCAATCGACTCGTCGACATCGACTGCGCACTCGGCGCACGCCCATGTCTCACCGCCTCGGGCGATCACGGATTCGAGATCGACGAGGCCGAGGTCATCTATTGGGGTCGCTGCCCCGACTGTCGAACCATCGACGGCACACCTTCGAACATCCCCCAACCCATCAAGACCCCCTGACCCATCATGAAAGGAGCACTGCGATGAGCAGTACCGAAACGATGAGCAAGTGCCCGGTGGTTCACGCCGCCAACGTGCACGACGACATGTCCCCCACCGGCTGGTGGCCAAAAAACCTGAACCTCGACATCCTTCATCAGCACGACCACAAGGTCGATCCGATGGATCCCGATTTCAACTACCGCGAGGCCGTCAAGACCCTCGACGTGGCCGCGGTGAAAGCCGATCTCGTGAAGTTGATGACCGACAGCCAGGACTGGTGGCCGGCCGACTGGGGCCACTACGGCGGCCTCATGATCCGCATGGCCTGGCACGTAGCCGGCACGTATCGCGTGGCCGACGGCCGCGGTGGTGCGGGAACCGGCAACCAGCGCTTCGCACCGCTCAATTCGTGGCCAGACAACGCCAACCTCGACAAGGCGCGCCGCCTCTTGTGGCCGGTGAAGAAGAAGTATGGCAACAAACTGAGCTGGGCCGATCTCATGGTGTTGGCTGGCAACGTCGCCTACGAGTCGATGGGCCTCTCGACCTACGGATTCAGCTTCGGTCGGCCCGACATCTGGCATCCCGAGAAGGACATCTACTGGGGCTCCGAGCGCGAATGGCTCGACGCGTCCCGGTACGCCGGCACCGATGATCGCGAGTCACTCGAGAATCCACTCGCGGCCGTGCAGATGGGACTCATCTATGTGAACCCAGAAGGTGTCGGCGGCCAGCCCGACCCGTTGCGGACGGCGCACGACGTCCGCGTCACGTTCGCTCGTATGGCCATGAACGACGAGGAGACGGTTGCCCTCACGGCGGGCGGCCACACGGTCGGCAAGACTCATGGCAACGGAAGTGCGGCGAACCTCGGCGCCGAACCCGAAGGTGCCGACATCCACGAACAGGGGCTCGGCTGGAACAATCACGTGTCTCGCGGCATCGGCCGCGACACGGTGACGTCCGGCATCGAAGGATCCTGGACCACCAACGCCACCACGTGGGACAGCGGCTACTTCCACCTGTTGTTCAAGTACGACTGGGAGTTGAAGAAGAGCCCGGCCGGCGCGTGGCAGTGGGAACCGGTGAATCCCGATCCGGCCGATCTACCGGCCGACGTCGAGGACCCCTCGAAGAAGGGTCGCCTCGTCATGACCGACGCCGACATGGCGATGATCAAGGATCCCGAATACCGCAAGATCTCGGAGCGCTTCCGCGACGACCAGGCCTACTTCTCGGAAGTCTTCGCCCGAGCCTGGTTCAAGCTGACGCATCGCGACATGGGTCCGCGCACCCGCTACATCGGACCCGAGGCGCCGACCGAAGATCTGATCTGGCAGGACCCGATCCCGGTCGGCTCGACGGCTTTCGACGTGAACGCCGTCAAGGCCAAGATCTCGGCCACCGGACTGTCGGTCGGCGAACTCGTGGCGACCGCTTGGGACAGCGCACGCACGTTCCGCAGTTCCGACTTCCGTGGCGGTGCCAACGGGGCTCGTCTCCGACTCGCACCGCAGAAGGACTGGGAAGGCAACGAACCCGAGCGCCTCGCCAAGGTGCTGAAGGTTCTCGAGCCCATCGCTGCCGAAGCCGGTGCCAGCGTGGCCGATGTGATCGTGCTGGCCGGCAACGTGGGCGTCGAGATGGCCGCCAAGGCCGCCGGCGTCGACGTGACGGTTCCCTTCTCCCCCGGTCGCGGCGATGCGATGCAGGAGCAGACCGATGTCGAATCGTTCTCGTACCTCGAGCCGATTCACGACGGATATCGCAATTGGCTGAAGGGCACCTACGCCGTCGAAGCCGAAGAGATGCTTCTCGATCGCACACAGCTCATGGGCCTCACCGCCCCGGAGATGGCCGTGCTCGTCGGCGGCATGCGAGTGCTCGGCACCAATCACGGCGGAACGAAGCACGGTGTGTTCACCGATCGAACGGGTGCGCTCACCAACGACTTCTTCGTGAACCTGACCGACATGGCGTATTCCTGGGTTCCGGCCAAGGACGGCGTCTACGAGATCCGCGATCGCAAGTCCGGAGCGGTGAAGTGGACGGCGACTCGTGTCGACCTGGTGTTCGGCTCGAACTCGATCCTTCGGTCGTACGCCGAGGTCTACGCCCAGGACGACAACCGAGAGAAGTTCGTTCGCGACTTCGTGGCCGCCTGGACCAAGGTCATGGAGGCCGACCGCTACGACTTGAAGAGCTAGCCGGTTTCGAGAGTCACTCACCCGACTGGGTGCCGTGACGCATGAGTGCGTCGATGGCGTCGTCGGCCGCGTCGCTGAAAGGTTGCAGCACGAGGTCAACGACGCCGTCTTCCACGTCCTGACGGAGTTTCAGACTTTCTCCGGTCGACAGACACGTGACGGCAATTCGCGCCGTGGTCCCCCATCGGCGCAGCGACCGCGCCAGAACCAGGCTGGTGTCGACACGGGCGATGGTCGACACGATCCAGGTGGCCGAGTTGATCGGCAACGTTCCCGGGAACTCCGGATCGTCGGCATCGCCGAACCGCATCGACACGAGCGACGCCAGTTCGGGATCGGTCACATGGAGGCGACCATACGGGTCCCAGTCGACCACCAGGACACGATTGCCGCTACGGGCCAGTTGTTCCACCAGGTGTCGGCCGAAACGCCCGTAGCCGAACACGATGAAGTCGACCGCTTCCTCGTCGACGTCGAGGTCGTCACGTAGCACTTCGCGTTCGAAGAAACCGAGGGGCCTCTTCAGCCGATCGAAGAGTTGGTTCGAATAGTTGATGAAGTAGGTGGAGAGGCCGATCGTGACGAGACCCACCAAGGTGACAAGCCCGACGATTCCGCTGTCGACGTGCCCGACTTCGAGACTGAGTGCAATGAGGATGAGCGAGAACTCGCTGATCTGACCAGCCGCCACACCGGCCAAGAAGGAGACGCGCTTCGGGTAGCGCATCGCTCCCATGATCACGAGGATGATCAGTGGTTTGCCGATCAGGACGAACAGCGACAGAACGATGGCCGGGACGACCTGCTCGCCGATCGCCGAGAAGTCGAGTCCGATGCCGAGATCGATGAAGAAGAAGAGCAGGAGGAAGTCGCGCAATCCCGACAGAGACGACGCAATCGACTCGCGATAGTCGGTGGATGCCAGCGCGAAGCCGGCCAGGAACGCCCCCACCTCGACCGAGAAGCCGAGCCAGTCGCTGAATGCCGCAACCGACACCGCCCAAGCCACCGACGTGATGATGAGGAGTTCCTGCGACGACGCCACCATGGCGAGAACTCGGGGAATGACGTAGACGGTGATGAACCAGGTTCCGACGAGGAGTCCCACGCCCGTCAAGAAGATCCGGCCGATCTGCCATCCCACACCGGAGTCGCTGTCGGTGCCGAGCGTGCTCACTACCACCATCACGATCACGACGACGATGTCCTGCACGATCAGGAACCCGAGAGCGATTCGCCCGTGCAGCTTCTCGAGTTCTCGTTTGTCGGACAGGATCTTCACGATGATGATCGTCGACGAGAACGTGAGGGCGATGGCGACATAGAGCGACTCCTGCGCGCTCAATCCGAGCAGGGTCGACAACAAGAATCCGAAGAGTGCGGTGAAGCCGATCTGTCCGAACCCGGTGGCCAGGGCGACCTTGCCCATCGATCGCACGAGATGAAGGTCGAGTTTCAATCCCACCAGGAACAACAGCACGGCGATTCCGAGATCGGCGAAGAGCTCGAGAGGCTCGGATTCGGTGATGATCTCGAGTCCGGACGGACCGACCAACACACCGACAGCGATGAAGGCGACGATCAGGGGCTGACGAGCGCGGTGAGCGACGAAGGCGACGACGGTCACGACCGCCAGAACGAGCGCCGTCGAGGTGAAGGTGTCGTTGGTCGCCGCGGCCAGGAGTGTCATTCCTACTCAAACTAGTCGGGTCGCCTCTCGCCGGTCAGGAGACGACCGGTGTGTCGTGTGAAGATGTGTCGACACAACTGTTCGTGATCCTGTGCTTTCACGACAACTATTACTTCGTCGTCACCCAGATGCTCGAAGGCGAAGTTCTCGTGCTGAGTCCACTCCACGTCGCCGATGTCGGCGCCGATCAGTGCACCATAGATCGCGCCCCACGCCGCTCCGGCGAGAGACACGCCGAGGATGCCCCCGACGGCCAGGCCTGGAATCGCCATCAACGACAGCGCGATACCTCCGAGGAGACCGATCGGCGTGCCCACCGCAGCGCCCGCACCGAGATCGATGAAGAGTTCACGATCGGCGTCTCGCTCGAAAGCCACCGGATCGCCCGAGCGAAGAGCGACACCCAACCGTTCGCTCCCGAGTCCGGCGGCCCTCAGGTCGGCGATCGCCTCTTCGGCGGCATGACGATCGGAAAAGATTGCGGCGACGTGATCGTCTCGTGACACGGAAGCACCTCCGGGTCACAGTCAAGAGACACTCGACCGGCATCGAGCACCACGGACGTCACCGATCGACGACTCGGCATTCCGGAACGAGGTCGGGCGTGTGGTGCAGCCAGCGGAAGAACATGGTGCCGAGACTGTGCCCGTAGGTGCCGAGCCAATTCGGGCGTCCCGGATCATGTTCAGCGAGCACGATGGTCACCGTTCCGTCGGAGTTCGGCACCACGTTGCGATCGTTGACGTTCATGTTGCGGTCGGGATGGGCCTGGAACCAGCGGTCACCCGCCTGCAAC
>CBFHWN010000108.1:0-5908 GCA_965659595.1 uncultured Ilumatobacteraceae bacterium
GGCCGCTATGTCGGCCTGTCCGGTCGCGATGAATCCGTCGATCAGACGATTGCAGAGATCCCGAGTCATTCCCTCGTAGGTCGTCGTTTTCTGCGGGCTCATCCAGGGCAGGATCAATCGACGGGTCCAGGTGTGCAGAGGCGGATCGGAACTGATCGGCGGAACACCGTAGGGAAGAACCTGCGGCACCGGCTGGCCGTCGGCAGTGACGGGCGGTGGAACGACTGCGATTCCTCCTCCGGAAGGAAACTTCATGATGTCGCGCGCAATGGCGGTGACATCGGCGTAGCGAGTCGGGTTGTACGACCCGCCCCAGCGATCGCTGTGGGCGACGGGACACCGCTGGCGAAGTTCGTCCCAGATCGAGTATGGATCGTCGACGTACGCCTGATCGAAAATGTCGTAGTCCGTCGCCCAGTCGATCACCGGATGGATATCGGTCATATCAGTCCTCCTTGGACGACTGTAGAGCGAAGGCGGTGAACTCGGCGACCAACCGGGGCCAAAACGCCGCCGGGTAGTCGTGTCCCATTCCATCGATCGGCACGAAACGTGCGCCGGGAACCACCTCAGCGGTTCGTCGCCCACCCGAGATGTCGATCAAGGTGTCGGCTGTTCCATGGAGGACCAGAAAGGGAACCTCGACGGCGGCGAGTCGACTCGAGCGGCTGTCATCTCGGCGGGCGGCCCGATACTGCCGCGCCACACCTTCGGGACGGCAGTCGCGATCGAAGAGTTTGCGAGCCAACTCCTCTTGGACCCCCCACTCCACGAGGCCCGGACTCCCCCACACCCGCTGACCGGCCAGATGGGAGGCGACGGCAATCGCCCGATCGGAAGAACCGGGCGTCAACAACAGTCGCCGGGCCTCTTCGGTCGGCCACCCCACATCGGGGTCGCCCGTCGTCGACATCACCGACGTCGCGGACAAGAGGCGAGACGATGCGTCGATTGCGAGAGTCTGGACGATCATTCCTCCGAGGGAAAAGCCCATGGCATGGAAGAGGTCGACACCGACCGCATCGGCCACGGCCACGACGTCTCTTGCCATATCGGACAACGTGTAGTCGTCCGGCCCGTTCGATGACAGGCCGACATCGCGATTGTCGAAGCGAACCACCCGCACACCAGCTTCGACGAAGGCGAGGCACATCTCTTCTCGGAAACTCAGACACTGGTTTCCGAGACCGTTGATCAGAATCAGCACGGGGTCGCCGTCGCGCCCGAAAGTCTCGTAGTGAAGTTCGACGCCTCCGTTCCTCGCGACAGCCACGTCATCCCCCAGGATTGGCAGCGAGATGATCGAATCGTCCCGCCGGACGTCGCCGCCCGTATTCCTGGACGATCGGCTCCAGATCGGACGGACTGGCACCGTGAAGGATCACCCCGTCGGCACCGAGCTCGAACTGTTCGTTGATCGTGTCGACACATCGAGCGGGACTTCCGGTCGCCGCTGGTGCGAGCCACTCGGGTGGGATGAGGCTCGAGACATGTTCCAGTTCCTCGGTCGTGGCCGTGTTGTCGAGCGCGCCACGGAATCCCCGAACGAACTCGTCGGCCCGGAACCGTTCCAAGGCCTTCGGATCCCAACGATTCGTTTCGACCATGAGATCGCCGTACGCCTGCAGATACGTCGCCAGACGACCAACGGTCTTCTTCAGTCGAATCGGCTCGGGAATGTGGTCACCGATCGTGGCGAAGCAGGACCACACTCTCACCGAAGCCGGATCTCGACCCGCGCGTTCCGCGGCCTCTTTCACGGTTTTCACGCATCGAACCAGTGTCTCGTCGGTGAAGAAGGTGTGGAGGATCACACAATCGAAGGCCCGACCGGCCAACTTCAGGGTGTTCTCTCCGAAGGCCGTGATCCCAAGGGGGATCTTCTCGTCGAACGACGGATCGAGCGACAGAATCGGGTACTTCCCGATCGGCCCGTCATGTCCGAAGATCGCTTCTCCGGCGAACAGACGGCGCATCACTCCGGCGAAATCTTCCATCTGCGCGGTCGTGATCTTCGGCAGTCCGTAGGCATCGAAAAGGGGGCCGATCCCGCGTCCGATTCCGAGGCAGAAGCGACCTTCCGTCAGTCGATGCATCGTCGTGCCGTAACTCGCAGTGACCAATGGATGACGCGTGTTGTGATTGGTGGCGGCGGTGGCGATCCCGAGGCTCGACGAAATCGCTCCGACGGCACCCGAAAGAGTCACGGCCTCCTTGATGTTGAATCGTTCGGAGATGAAGCAGGCGCCCAGCCCGAGACGCTCGGCATCGGCGACCTCCTGGAGCAAATCACGTGGACTCTTCGGCGCGCCTGGGAGCGTGTAGAAACCGAGTTCGTTGAACGCCACCGATTCACCCCTTCGTCGCCGCGTCGGACGGAACATCGAATCCATCGAGTAGATGCCTCATCGCCGGCGACCGAAACGGATCGACGGTTCGTTCATGACCGCGCAACAACGATTCCGAGTTGTCACGAATGTCCTCCGGCGTGGCGTTGCGATTTCGATACCCGTCGACCATGCGCAGCGAAACTCCGGCCTGCCAACCGGCTCCCACGCTCAGCACCTCACCCGTCAACGGACACGATTCATGCGACAAATAGACCACGAGCGGTGCGACCAGCGCCGGATCGAGCCAGGCTCCCAATTCACTCGACCATGGGATGGGGCCGAACGACGTTCCGGGTCGAGTCTTGGCGTACGGAACGACGACGTTGGCCGAGATTCCGAGGCTGCGACCCTCGCTCGCCATGCCGAATGTGAGGCCGATGGTTCCCATCTTGGCCATCGCGTACACGACACCGTTCGGCACACCGCCGAACGCAGCTCCCGACGAGACGTTGACGAAACGTCCACCCCCGTTTCCGGCCATGTGTTTCCACGCTGGACGAGACACGTTGAGCGCTCCACGAAGCTGAGTGTCGATCAAGGCGTCGACGCTCTCCTCGGGGAATTCGCCAAAGTCGTCCATTCGAACCTGGCCGGCGTTGTTGACAATCACGTCGATTCGACCGAATGAGTCGAGCGCGCATTCCACAATCGATCGCCCTCCAACAGGCGTACTGACCGTGTCGCGGTTCGCCACCGCCCGGCCCCCGGCGGCGAGAATTTCGGCGACCACCTCGTCAGCCGGGTTGGTCGTCGGATCCTCAGCACGACCGTCGGTGTCGGAGAGACCGACCCCGAGATCGTTGACCACGACGGCGGCACCACGCTGGGCGAGTGCCAACGCGTATTCGCGTCCGAGATTTCGGCCGGCACCGGTCACCACGACCACTCGATTGTCGAATCTCATCATCTCATCGCTCATCGAGTTCGATCATCCCACATTCGGATCGACGTCCACGGCCCAACCGTCGCTACAGTCTCGTCGTGACCAGGTCAGTGGCAGTGGATATCCCGTGCTCTGACGTCGCCGCCGAGGTCGATCATTTCGTGGCTCTCGGTTGGCGAGTCGTCGATGTGTTTCCGGCCGATGATCCGCGGATGGTCACCCTCGACGGTCATGGCGTCCGTTTGCAGGTGAGGCGAGGTGAGGGTGTCACTCCGCGTCTTGTCGTGGCCCAGGGGTTCGAGGCCTCAACTGTCTCCCCCTCCGGAGTTCTGATCGACATTGCCGCCGACGTCCAGTCTGCTGTTCAACTGGTCTCGACCGCTTCGATCACGACCGGGCGGGAACCTTGGCACGTCGGGAGAGCCGGCATGCACTATCGCGACCTCGTTCCCGATCGCCAAGGTGGAGCAATCATCGCCTCGCACATTCGCATTCCGATCGGCGGACCGGTGCCGGACTATCCCCATTTCCACGACGTGGTCTTCCAGTTGATCTTTTGCCACAAAGGTTGGGTTCGGCTCGCCTACGAAAGTCAGGGCGAACCTTTCGTGCTACACGCCGGGGAGTGCGTCATTCAGCCACCGACAATTCGTCACCGCGTGCTCGAGAGTTCCGACGACTTGCACGTCGTGGAGCTCGGCTTCCCCGCCGAGCATCTGACCATCGCCGATCACGACTTCGACTTCGAGTCCTTCCCTGTCGACCCGGATCGCCAATGGGAAGGTCAGCGTTTCGTCTGTTACACGAACGCCACCAAGACCTGGACGACCATCGCCCCTGGGGTCGAGGAGTCCGACACCGGAATTGCCGATGCCACGAAGTCGCGCGCCGACGTACGCGAGATCACGATGACCCCCCGAGGCCTCTACACGCTCGACGAAACACCCGACCGAATCTTCACCATGGTTTTCGTTCTCGCCGGGGAGGTCGTCGCAGATCTCGACGGCAATTCTCACGGTCTCGGCGAAGGCTCAGCGGTCGTCGTGCCAGTCGGAACTGCGGCAACCTTCAGCGCCGAAACGACGGCGAACCTTCTCGTCGCCCAGATCGACACGACCGTTTGATCACTGGCGGCCAAGCGTCATCCGGGCTTCGGAAGCCGCGGCATCGGCGTCGTGCTGTCGGCTCACGATCCTCACGATCAGTTCCTGGAGACGACCGGCGAAAGGAAAGCCGTCGCGCCGAGTGGCGTAGGCCTCGGCGACTGGAGAACCGTGGTCGTAACCGATCGACGGACCGACCGAACTCATGGTGCGCATGACGAAGGGAACCTCGATCGCTCCGACCTCGCGCTCGTCGATGAACAGAGTTGCCATACCGGTTTTTCCTTGCCGTCGGAAGCGGACCGCAAGAACGTGGTCACCAGCTCCGACCGCCGTGTCGGAACGCGCCACGTGGTGCTCACCGAAGATGTTGTAGTCGAACACGAGACGGTCTCGGTCGACGAAGAAACTGAAGCCCGAATTCTCGGTTCCGGTGGCGTACAGCACGCCGTCGTCGTCGGCGCTCCGCGACACTGTCGCCTCCATGTCCCAGCTCCGACCGCCGATCGCGGGTGAGGCTTGCGCAGGCAATGGACTCATGGGCGGACGGTATCGATAGACGCGATCGACCGGGTGCGGGGAGTTCTCGGCGAATCGAATGCTCATGAGCTCGAGCCCACGGTCGTCGAGCGGAAGAACTCCTTCTCGTTCGGCCTCACTCCACCAGAGATCGACGAGATCACGGAGTCGATCGGGCTCGGAATCAGCCAGGTCGACGACTTCCGACCGATCTGTCGCGACGTGGTACAGCTCCCATCGGTCGTCGTCGAAATTTCGACCGATCTCGTGTCGGGTCACCGCCTTCCAACCGTCGGCGTAGATCGCACGGTGTCCGTGCATCTCGAAGTACTGGACCGTCTTGCGAGAAGCGGCATCGGGCTCGGCGAAGGAATAGTTCATGGCGGTTCCCGAGACCGGAAGTTGCTCGATGCCGCGATACGTCTGTGGCGCCGAGATGCCGATCGCTTCGAGGATCGTCGGCACCACATCGTTCACGTGATGGAACTGGTCGCGCAGCCCGCCCGTCTCGCCGATCCCATTCGGCCAGCGCATCACGAGAGGCACGTGTACTCCTCCTTCGTGGGTGTTCTGCTTGTACCACTTGAACGGCGCATTGCCGACCTGGGCCCAACCCCACGGGTAGTTGCTGTGCGAGTGGGGACCGCCGATTTCATCCACGCGATGTATCGCTTCGTCGGGTGTTTCGATCAAGAAGTTGAAAAACTTCATCTCGTGGAGGACGCCGAACGGTCCTCCCTCTTGACTCGCGCCGTTGTCCGCGAGAAGGACCACCATCGTGTTGTCGGAAATACCGAGATCGTCGAAGGAGTCGAGGAGTCGTCCGATCTGGGCGTCGGTGTGATCGAGGAATGCAGCGAATGCCTCCTGGAGTCGGCAGGCCAGACGCTTTTGGTTGTCGGTGAGGTCGTCCCACGCCTCCACCCCGGGATTTCGTGGTGCGAGCACAGTGTCGGCAGGAACGACTCCGATTTCCTTTTGGCGTGCGAACCATCGATCTCTCCAGACATCCC
>CBFHWN010000109.1:0-1865 GCA_965659595.1 uncultured Ilumatobacteraceae bacterium
CGTCGGGTTCCCGGCTGCATCGACCGACGTGCCCTGGATGTCGAGCGTCGGATTGAGGACGATGCCGTCGACAGGAAGCGTAGGCTTCAACCGCCATGCGTTGTAGAACTCGTTCCGGATCTCCGACGAGATCTCGACGTAGTCGACCTCGTTCGGAAGCACCTCCGGAACCACGATCTCCGGATAGTCTGGGAAGCCGCGCGACACGACCTCGTATTGCCAAGTGAGTTTCCAGAGATCGGAATGGCCTGATACTTTCTCGATCGAGAAATCACGCGCGACCAGTCCAGGAAATTCCGGATGCGATTCGCCGGCACGCGGCACGGCGACTCCAGAAACGGTCGTGCCGAGAAGAGCGAAGACGTCGGAAGCGTTGGAATAGCCCGCCGCGTGGAACACACGCGAGCCGGTTCCGCGACCGCCGCTCGTCTGGATCGATCGAGAATCGATGAACTCGATGACCTCAGGCAAGGCTCACCCCCATGCGAGCGGTATTCGCGACGATCTGAGCAAGGAAGTCCCGCGACTGCTGCGAGATCCGAGTAAGTAGCTTCGCCTCGTTGACCTGTGCCGATACTCCGGCCGTGAACGATCCGCCGGCGGTCGAGAAAGTTGCGGTGGCACCGGCCGCCATTTGTTCGGCTTCGGCTCTCGCCTCGGCGATCTCTTGCTCCATCTTGAGCCGAGCGTTGACGAAAGCAAGTTGTTCCTCCTGCGCCTTCTTCTCGGCTGCCGCCGCTTCTTCTCGATTCTTTCTCGCTCGTTCTTCAAGGTCCATGATCTGCTTCTGGTGCTCTTCGGCCTGTCGATCCAGCTCGGCCTGACGCTCTGCGATCTTTGCGGCACGGTCGGCCCCTTCCGCCGCGGCCTCCTCGTCACGAAGCCTGCGACGATCGAGTTCGACCGCTTGCCTTTTGTAAGCTGCTTCGTCCTTGGCGGCTTTGATTGCAGCGTTCTTGAGTCGGTAGATCTCGTCCCAAGCTTTGCGCTGATCCTCGTCGCTCAGTTTCTGATCTTCGACTGCTTTCGCTCTAGCATTGGCCTCTTCTCTAAGTGCCACAAGTTTTTGCTTGAGTTCGAGATCTATCAGCTCAAGTCGACGGTCGTGCGTCTCCTTCGCGATCTCGTACTCGCTGAATCCGGACAGCTGAAGAACTCGCTCCTGTGCCGCAAGCTCGCTTGAAATAATCGCAATCGCATCCGATGTCGCTTTCGCTTGAAGTTCGACCTCAACAAGCTTCGCTCTATATTGTGTGGCAGCGGTCGACGCGAACTCGAGCGACTTGCCGAATTCCTGCCCTGCCGTAATAAGCGGACCGAAAATCGGAAGGCTTCCGAGCAATTGATCCACGCCTTCCATGTCGCCGGCAAACGCACGAGCACTCGCGGCAGCGATCTTGAATGCAGCCTCGCCAAGAAACAGCCCGGCCCCGACTTTGCCAATGGTGCCAAGCAGACCCTCGAATGACTTTGTAGCAGACCCTGCGTCCTTATCGATATTGCTGGTCGTCTTGTCGACGGCCTGCTCGGCGCGCTTGAGACCTTGCTCGAGCTTGGCCGTGCTTGCAAAGACGTCGAGCTCGAGTTGAAAGTCAGCCATGGAAACGCCTCATCTGCTGCTCGACGTACGAGCGGTGATCGTGAGCACCGCCGCCACTATCGCCGGCCTGCTGCTTGAGATAGTCGAAGATCGACCGCAAATACCCGTTGAACTCGTCGATCGGCAACTGCATCGGATCACCGACGCCGGGTAGGTTCCGAGCAATCACGGCAGACTCGGCGATCCAGTCTCGACCGACGTCGGTTCCTTTCCCTCGGCCCCACCTTCCGTAAGGTCGTCGAGATCGACACCGATGCACGCGAGG
>CBFHWN010000109.1:1888-5746 GCA_965659595.1 uncultured Ilumatobacteraceae bacterium
TCCAGCTCCGACGGGAACTCGCCGCCCATCGCGTACTTGATAATGCGATACGCGCCGTCGATTGAGAACGCCGATCGAACGATCACGCTCGAAAGACCGACTTCCTTTCGATGCGCACGCAGACGTTCGAGACGATCCTCGGAAGGGACGCCGGCGTCCTCTAAATCCTGGACGAGATCGCGACGCTCGGCTTCGTGCCGAAGGGCCGCTAGGTCGATGATCTGCTGCACCTTCAATCGAGGCACGAGAATTGTGCCGTCGCCGACTGGTACTGCGATCGGTTCCATGTTCTCTCCTTACTTCTGAACGATTCCGAAGCCGGCGACCGTTGCCGACTTCTCCACTCTCTGGGCCTCGATCCTCGCGAGGATCGTCTCGTCGAAGATCTTCGCGTGCCGTTTCGCACGCTCAATCGCCTGCTGCTCGTCGAGACGGCCAGGCGATACGCGGACGACACGCTCGGTACCATCGACGAAGACCAGCCGGACGCGCCAATCACGGCCGCCCGGCTGAATAATTCCTTGATTGACCAGAGCAGATCGCCCGACGCTCACGCTGTTTCGTCCCAAGTCGCGGTCGGTCCGTCGCCGTCGTTCATCTCAAAGTTGAACGTGATTGCCGAGTCGCCGTCATTCGTCGCCGTCAAAGCGTAGGACGAGAAGACCGCCCCGAACGTCAACTCGCAATCGTTGCCGGACCCCGGCGCAATCCTGAGCGTGATGTTCCCGCCGGCACGATCGCCAAGATCGCCGGCGTCGGCGAAGTTGCCAGAGCCGTCAGTGTGGGCGATCGGCGAGAACGAGTTATCCGCTCCGGTCGCGGTGCCGTCCCAATACTTCGGGATGCCACCAGCCGAGCCGGTGATGTCGATCACGGCCGACGCGCGGCGATTGTGAACCGTCGCACCGTAGCCAGTGAGGACGTGCGTCGCACGAGTCATTGTCGCCGACCAAGTGTTCAGCACGGCGTTGAAGCCGGTCGGGAACGTGACGGAGCCGTCGGATCCTACTGCGTAGCTCGCCATCGATCAGACCTCGTACCAGGAGAACTCGAGATCGGCATCGGCAGCGGCCGCAATCTCGAAGTTGAAAGTGACCGTCGCGTCGCCGTCCTGCGTCGAGCCGAGAGCGACCGAACTAAACACCGCCGGGAACTTGAACGAGCACTCATCGGCGCTGGCCGCGCTTCCGTTGACGAAGAGCGTGATGTCTCCGCCAGCCGCACTCGACGTGATCCCGAGCGGAGACGATCCGGCGGCGTTGTACTTCGGCACACCGCCGGCAGATCCGGTGATGTCGAGCACCGCAGAAGCGACGCGACGGTGACCAGTGTCACCGAATCCGGTCACGACCGACGTCGCTCGCGTGATCGTCGCCGACCAAGTGTTGAGGCTCGCAACGTATCCCGTGCCGAGATCGGCGGAACCGTCAGAGCCGATGGCTACAGTCGTGCCCATCGTGTGTCCTCGTCAAGAAGTAGTCGTCGCGACCAGCTGGAAAGTCGAATCGACGCGGAAGTATTCGCCCTCGGCGATCGGCGTCCCGCGAGTCACGCCGCGAATGTACCCTCGATCGTGCCCGGTGACCGTCACCGACTGCTGATCCATGAGATCGAAGACCTTTCGATCGAGATCTGTCGCCGCGTCCGGTCCGGCTTCGACCTTGGAAAAGATCGTGACCGTGAATATCGCCGTCGATCGGACGATGCCAGAGAAGAACCGCTCGGTATCGACCGAATCCATCGAATAGACGACGAGCGGCAGCGTGCTCGACGCTGGAGCCTCGACTGCGTAGATTCGGTCAGTGACCGCCGTCCGGACTGGGTTCGTGCCGTCGCCAGTGTCAGCGTCGAGCCGAGAGTAGAAGCCTCGCATCAGGTAGTTGCTCACTGCGGCCTCCTGGCACTACGCCGAATCGCGGCACGGACTCGCGCGCCGACCTTTGCGACCTCGCGATCGACCTTTGCTCGATTTGCGGAATCTCGCACGGTCGGACCGAAGTACGGTCGAGCCGCCATCCTCGTCGTACCGTATTCGAGCGGCCGAGCGTAGAGGACATTCGTGCCGAGCGTCAAGACGACACGCTTCCCGATTCGCTTCGCCGGCCGAGTCCGGAACGATCGGAGCAGCGTGCTCGTCCGAACGTACGGCGGACCGCCTGGAGGAGACGACGGCGGGCTCTTGCCTTGGTTAATCGTGTCCGTCAGCTTGATGGAGTAGAACTCACCGACGCTATTTGCGAGGTGCACCAGCTCGCCGAGCATCGCGTCGTTGATCGTCTTCGCTCGGAAGTTGTGCTTGCTCGCCATCAGCCGAATACCTCCGTCGCCTCGACGATCGTATAGCAGAGAGCGTCGGAAATCGGCCGCTCGTCAGGCACACGGACCGAGGAGATCTCGAAGGTGATCGAGCCGTAGGTGATGCGGTCGCGAACTCGAACCGTAGGACGACCCTCGAAGTAGATCGTCGCGACCCGCGTAGATCGCTCGGCACCGCCAGCCACAGCGTCGGAGTTCGCCCGGACCTGGATGAAGCCGGTGATCGTCTCGACGGTACTCCACGCCTCGGTGCGGCCGCCGCTCAAGTCGAGCGTGTCGGTCGCCTTCCGACGGATCGAGACCGTCTGGCCGAAGCGAGAGACCAGAGAGGCGACGGTCATCGGATCTCCCGATAGCCTGCGAGCTTGCCCATCCGGCCTTCGAGCAGCTCCGCGACGCCGGCCTGCGTGTAGTTGTAGTCGCCGAGGCTCTCGCTCGTGATCGTCTTGTCCTGCTTCCGCTCGCGATAGAGGTCGGCCGCGATCTCGATGCACGCCTGCTCGAGATCCGCCGGCACCGTCTCGAAGCCTGCGGTGTACTGCACGAAGACCGGGAAGAAGCCGGACGGGAAGCGATTCGCCGAGGCGTCGTCCGATCGAATGCCTGGAAAGCGATCCGCGATGATGTGAACGAGTCCGGTGTCGTAGTCCACCCGGTACTCGGAAACGTTGTCTCGCGGGTACTCGAAGTTGCACGGAGCGTCGATCACGCCTCGACCGCCGAACCGATAGAGGCTGAGGCTGTAGGCATTCTCGGTCAGAGTCGCCGACCAGCCGGAAACGCTCGCGTTGATATAGTCCACGAGTGCCGACGTCGTAAGATAATCGGCAAGTGCGATCGTGGCCGTCGTGCTCGTACCGTCGCTAGCAACCTTTCGGAGTCGGAGGTTCGTGCCGTTGTTCTCGACGGTCGCGAGGACGTCGGTCGATGCCGTGTCGCTCGTCACCGTCATCGAGATCGCCGATCCGTAGGAGATCGTGTCGATCGAGATGATCGGCGAATTGTCGACCGTGAAGGTACGCTCGCCGCCCGGCATCGCCCACTCGTAGAACGTGCGAGACTTCAGCTTGCGATCGCAGTGGCTTTCAATGATGGCGGTCGCTCGGTCGATCGCATCCTCAAGCAGGACGTCATCATCGACGGACGTGATGCCGATCCAGTTCTTGAGATTCGAGAGCGTCGTGAGAGCGTAGGTATCGACCGACATTAGAATGCACTCGCGTCGTAGTAGGTTCCGTCGGCCTGTAGCACGCAGACTTCCGGGAATAGACGCTCATCAATCTGCGTATACGGCGAGTCGTCGTCATTGGAAACAGAAACGCACCGACGCACCGAATCACGTGGCCGCCAACGACTCGGTTGACGGTGTTGATGTATCGAGGATTCTCCACCGAATTGAGCAGTTCCGACACATCGCCGTAGACGACTCGGATCGAGGTATCGCCGACATTCGGAATATCGGTTGCCGGATCTGGAACCGACAGTGCGTCGCCGTCCACCGACGCTTGAACAAATGACGGGCTTACCTCGTTTGTTGGGTCG
>CBFHWN010000110.1:0-5568 GCA_965659595.1 uncultured Ilumatobacteraceae bacterium
CGACGGGTCGGGCAAGTGCGCGATCACCACCGGCATCCCGTTCTACGACCACATGCTCGGCCAGATCGGCAAACACGGAGGATTCGATCTCACGATCGCTGCGACCGGAGATCTCCACATCGACACGCACCACACGGTGGAAGACGTCGCCATCGCGCTCGGCGAAGCCTTCCGTGAGGCCCTCGGCGACAAGTCCGGTGTGCGTCGGTTCGCCAGCGGTCTCTATCCACTCGATGAATCGCTGTGCGAGATCGCCCTCGACCTGTCGGGTCGTCCGTTCGTGGTCTGGAACGTCCCCATTCCCGAGTGTCTGCCCCTCGGCGATCCGGCTTTCGATCCCAATCTGGCCGAGCACGCGGTGTCGTCGTTCGCCACCGCGGCCGCGATCACTCTGCACGTCGAGTTGAAGCACGGCTCGAACGTCCATCACATCGTCGAATGCGTCTTCAAAGGACTCGGCCGGAGTCTTCGTGACGCCGTCCGCGTGGAAGGTGGAGGGGTGCCCTCCACCAAAGGAGTTCTGTGACCCGTCCTCGGATCGCCGTTCTCGACTACGGAATCGGAAACCTCCGATCAGCCGAAAAAGCTCTGGAGAAGGTCGGTGCCGACGCCTTCCTCACCGCAACGGCCGGCGAAGTGCGCGATGCCGACGCCGTGGTGCTCCCGGGAGTGGGCGCCTTCGGTGCGTGCATGGATGCATTGCGTGCAGCCGACCTCGAACCGGTGGTTCTCGACGCCGTGTCGTCCGGACGGCCATTTCTCGGTATATGCGTGGGCATGCAGATGCTCTTTTCGGGCTCCGATGAAGATTCCGATGCACGTGGTCTCGCCGTGATCCCGGGCCGCGTGTGCTGGATCCCGCCCGGGGTGAAGCGCCCGCAGATGCAATGGAATCGTCTCGATGTCTCATCGCTGGCCGATCCGATGTTCGACGGCCTGGTCGGCCGTGACACGTGGATGTATTTCGTGCATTCGTTGCACGGCGTACCCGACGACTCGTCGGCGGTGGTGGCCACATGCGACTACGGCTCCACGCTCCACGCTGCGTTTCGCGTCGACAACGTGTTCGCAACACAGTTCCATCCCGAGAAGTCGGGCCGAGACGGTCTTCGGCTTCTCGCCAATTTCGTGGGGGCAGCCCGTGGCTGAACTCTTCCCGGCCATTGATCTGCGCGGCGGTCGAGTCGTACGACTCCGTCAGGGCGATTACTCCGACGAGACGGTGTACGGCGACGATGCCGTCGCGGTGGCCGAAGGTTTCGCCGACCAGGGGGCAAGCTGGATTCATGTCGTCGACCTCGACGCAGCGCGCTCGGGCGACCCCGTCAATCGGCCAGTGATCGCCGAGATCGCCCGTCGACTCCTCGGCCGAGCGAAAGTGCAGACCGGTGGTGGTGTTCGCAGTGTCGCCGACGCCGAAGCGCTCGCCGAATCCGGTGTGGCCCGAGTGGTGATGGGCTCGGCGGCCGTGGCGACACCGTCCCTGGTGGCCGACGCGTCGAACATCGTCGCGGTGGCCGTGGGACTCGATCATCGATCGGGTGAAGTCGCCGTTCACGGGTGGACCGAAGGTTCGGGTCGAATGATTCACGAGGTGATCGAGTGGTTTCCCGAGGCCGCTGCCTTCGTGGTGACCGACATCGCACGCGACGGGATGCTGAGCGGCCCCGATGTCGACGGACTTGCTGAGGTGGCGTCACGCACGACGATTCCGGTGATCGCAAGCGGTGGCGTCGGAACACTCGACGATGTCGCCACTTTGGCGGCGATCCCTGGTCTTTACGGTGTCATCACCGGCAAGGCCTTGTACGAAGGCCGCTTCAGCGTGGCCGAGGCCGTTCGGGTGCTCGGGGAACTCTCATGAAGACGGCGCGCGTGATCCCGTGTCTCGACGTGACCGATGGCCGCGTGGTCAAAGGCACCAATTTCGTCGACCTGCGTGACGCCGGTGACCCGGTCGAGTTGGCGGCCCGGTACGACGTCGAAGGCGCCGACGAGTTGGTCTTCCTCGACATCACGGCGTCGAGTGACGGCCGCGAGACCATGGTCGACGTCGTTCGCCGGACAGCTGACCAGGTTTTCATCCCGCTCACGGTCGGAGGAGGAGTGCGTTCGGTGGTCGACGCGCGTCGCATGCTGCGCGCCGGAGCCGACAAGGTGAGTGTCAACACGGCCGCGGTGCAGAACCCGCAGTTGATCGCCGAGATCGCCGCCGAATTCGGCAGCCAGTGTGTGGTGTGCGCGATCGACGCGAAACGCCGTGACGACGGAGCCTCTTTCGAGGTGTTTCTGCACGGTGGTCGCACTCCGACCGGGATCGACGCCGTCGGATGGGCAATACGCGCCGTCGAACTCGGAGCCGGCGAGATCCTCCTCACATCGATGGATCGCGACGGGACCAAGGAAGGATTCGACCTGGCCCTCACCCGGGCGGTCACCGAGGCGGTCGGTGTGCCCGTGATCGCGTCCGGTGGCGTCGGAACCCTCGATCACCTGGTGGACGGAGTGGTCGAGGGTGGAGCCGATGCCGTGTTGGCGGCGTCGATCTTCCATTTCCGAGAGTTCACCGTGGCCGAGGCAAAAGTACGCCTGACCGAAGCGGGAGTCCCCGTTCGTCCGGTCGGGTGAGTGTCGACACGTGAACGACGACCCCTCGCTGTTCGTCGTCCTGGACGGTGGCTTGTCGACTGTCCTCGAGGGTCTCGGTGTCGATACGTCGAGCGACCTCTGGACGGCTGAAGCCGCGTGGAAGAGTCCGGACCTCATGGTCGCCGCCCATCGAATCTTCGTCGAGGCGGGAGCCGATGTCGTGACGACCGCGAGCTACCAATGCGACGTCGATCTGCTCGTTCGCGCCGGGGCCGACCCGCGCCTGGCCCGTGAGGTCTTGGCGTCCACGACGGAATTGGCGCGTCGGGCCACCCAGGGAAGCAACGTCATGGTCGCGGCGTCGGTCGGCCCGTTCGGAGCCTCGCTCGCCGACGGGAGCGAATACACCGGCCGCTATCCGGTTCCTTGGGACGAGGTGGTGTCCTTCCATCGACGGCGACTCGAGGTGTTGACCGACACCGGCCCCGATCTGTTCGCCGTCGAGACGATTCCACGGCGCGATGAAGCCGCGTTGCTCGCCGATCTATTGGTCGAGTACGGAGCCCCGAGAGCGTGGTTTTCTTTCGGCTGCGCACATGGAGATCGCACTTACGGCGGTGACGACTTGTGCGCGACGGCGGACGCGATCGTCGATTATCCGAATCTGGTGGCACTCGGAGTCAATTGCGTCGCTCCCCACGTCGTCGGTGACGTGCTCGACACTCTTCGCACACAAGACGTTCCCCTCCATGACGTGCCCTTCGTCGTGTATCCGAATCACGGACGCGTGTGGGATGGGGATGCTCGCGTCTGGACTGGTGAGTCCGACGAGATCGACGATCCGCTGGTCGAATCGTGGCTCGAAAGGGGTGCCCGATTCGTGGGTGGCTGCTGTGGAACGGGTCCGAACGAGATCGCGCGATTGGTCGAACTACGCACTCGTCTGGCCCGTGGTGGCGAATTCACCTAAGTTCGTTTCATGCCCGTCTCTCTCACCCCCAATCCCAAGATGGAATACCGGCGTCTCGGCTCGAGCGGACTACGAGTTTCGGTGCTCTCGTTCGGTAGCTGGGTCACCTTCGACAATCAGTTGAAGGACGACACGGCGCTCGCCTGTATGCAGGCGGCCTGGGATGCCGGTTGCAACTTCTTCGACAATGCCGAGGCCTACGCCGGTGGTGAGAGCGAAGCAATCATGGGTCGAGTGATCTCCGAACTCGGATGGAAGCGACACCACTACGTCGTGTCCACCAAGGTGTTCTGGGGAATCGACGGCCCGGTCCCGAATCTGCAGAACAGCCTCAACCGAAAGTATCTACATCACTCGATCGAAGGTTGCCTCGATCGGCTCCAGGTCGACTTCGTCGATCTGCTCTTCTGCCATCGTGCCGATCCCAATACTCCGATCGAAGAAACGGTGTGGGCCATGAGTGATCTCGTCGATCGAGGCAAGGTTCTCTACTGGGGAACGAGCGAGTGGTCGGCCGACGAGATCCGCGCCGCCTGGGAGATCGCCGAGCGGCATCATCTGCACAAGCCGGTGATGGAGCAGCCGCAATACAACATGCTCGAACGCAAGCGAGTCGAAACGGAGTACCGCCGTCTGTACGACGACATCGGACTCGGCACGACCATCTGGAGTCCGCTGGCGTCGGGCCTGCTCACCGGCAAGTACCTCGACGGCGTCCCGACGGACTCGAGGGCCGCGTTGCCGGGTTACGGGTGGCTCGCCTCTCGACTCACCGATCAGAAGTCACTCGACATCGTGCGGGCCCTGGTACCGATCGCTGATTCCCTCGGGTGCACCCTGGCGCAGTTGGCGCTGGCATGGTGCACCAAGAATCCTCACGTGTCGACAGTGATCACCGGAGCGAGTCGCGAATCGCAGGTGCACGAGAACTTCGGAGCTCTCGACGTGATCCCGCTTCTCACCGATGAAGTCATGGCTCGAATCAACGAAGTTCTCGGTCGCTGACACGGCCCGCGAGCCAATTGCCCACGAGCTCGGCCGTGTCGTCCACGCGCCCAGCGAGGAAGTGATCGGCCATCTCGATCGAGACCAATTCGGTGTTGGGCCAACCGGCGACGACGTCGGTCGCTCGCTCGGGCGGACAGAACTGGTCGTGTCGTGGGACGACCATCAAGGTCGGACGTGGATCGATCGACGACAGCACTCGACCCTCGGGTGACAGGGGCGGAGCGATCGCGACCCAACCCGCTACGCGTGGTTCGACGACCGAGAGTCCGACGAGAGCCCCGAACGAATAGCCGACCACCCACACGCCTCCACCAGTCGCGTCGTCGACGAGCATCGAGAGCCAGTCGATCGACGCCGCGACGTCGAGACGCTCGCCGTTCCCGTCGTCGTGCTCACCCTCGCTGTCGTTCACACCGCGAAAATCGAATCGCAACGTGTGGAAGCCGAGTTGGGGGAGCCGTTCGAAGAGGGTCGACACCACCGGATTGAACCGGTTGCCCCCGTACAGGGGATGCGGATGAGCCAGAGTCACTGCACCGAGCGCCGGGACGTCGTTTGGAACCGTTTCGACATCGGCCACGATGCTCAGTCCGTCGATGGTGGTGAGCGTCGCCATGTCCCGTGCCACGGATTCGACGGTACCGTGATCGATCGTGGCGAAGCGCTCCGAGGTGACCGACACCGAGAAACTCCCGATCGAGATGCTGAACGACCGATTGCTCGTTCGTATCCCCGAGAAGGAAGGCGAACGACGGAGCACCGGTGGGATCCTCATTCCGGCCACGGCTCTGTTGTCGAAGCGCCTGGTGTGGGCCGAGGTCGTGGCTCTCGGCCAGAACGTGCGGAGCGCCGAAGTCGGCGACCGGGTGCTCTTCAGTCCCGAAGATCGCTACGAGGTAGAAGTCGGTGGAAGCGACTACATCATGTTGCGAGAACGAGACATCCACGCCGTTGCGGCCACTCGAATCGAGTCGCACACCGGTCTGTATCTCTGACAGGCT
>CBFHWN010000111.1:0-5566 GCA_965659595.1 uncultured Ilumatobacteraceae bacterium
TCGCCATTCTCGTGTTGATCGTGTTCTGGGTGCTCATCTGGAAGACGAAGTTCGGCTTCCGACTGCGCGCTTCGGGTGGCAACTCCGGTGCGGCTCGGGCCACAGGTGTGAACCCGAAGAAGATGATCTTCATCTCGATGCTGATTTCGGGTGCCTTCGCCGGTCTGGTGGGCATGCGGGCCCTCATGGGCGACGTGCACGCCTACCAGAACAACCTGGCCGAACAGCAAGGCTTCAACGGCATCGCGGTGGCGCTGCTGGGCCGCAACCATCCGCTCGGCATCTTCTTCTCGGCCATGCTCTTCGGCTTCCTCGGTGAGGCGTCGGGTCGACTCCAGCTCGAAGACATTCCGAAGGAGATCACGACGATCATGACCGGCATCATCGTGCTGGCCGTCGTGATCATCAACGAGGCCGTGAAACGTTGGGATGACCGACGTATCCAGCGCAAGGCGGCCGCCCAACTCGACGCCGAGAAGGCGGCCTCCGAGGCGGTGTCGGCATGAGCACCACTCTCACTTCCCCCGAGGCAACGACCCCTGGTTACTGGAAGTCGCTGTCGGCGTCTCGCCGCACGATGATCATCTGGCTCGGCGGTCTGCTCGTTCTGTCGATCGTGCGCATCATCACCGACGCCGACGACATCACCTCGTCGGGAACCATCTCGTCCACGCTGCGCGTCGCCACGCCGATTCTGTTGGCCGGTCTGGCCGGTCTGTGGGCCGAGCGTGCCGGCATCGTCAACATCGGTATCGAAGGCATGATGATCGTCGGCACATGGTGCGGTGGGTACGGCGCCTGGAAGTACGGATCGTGGGCCGGTATCGCCATGGCTCTCATGGCGGGTGCCTTGGTTGGTTTGCTGCACGCACTGGCCACCGTGCGCTTCAACGTCGATCACGTGGTCTCGGGTATCGCCATCAACACATTGGCGGCTGGAGCCACCGAGTATCTGTCGATCATCTTCTTCAAAGGTCAGCCTGGTGGCGGCGAAAGCCAGTCGCCCACCGGTAAGGGCGGGTACGGCGAGTTCGACATGCCGTTCCTTTCAGGAGGACCGATCGGCAGTTGGGACACTCCCGACATCTTGAGTTGGTTCGAAAAGCAGAAGGACTGGCCGCTCGTCCCCGACCTGGCCGGCCTCATCCGCGGCCTCACGAGCGACCTGTACATCCCGACGGTGGTGGCGGTTGCCATCGTGCCGTTGTCGGTGTGGATTCTCTGGAAGACCCGATTCGGGTTGCGTCTCCGGTCGAGCGGTGAGTCGCCGCAGGCCGGTGAGAGCCTCGGCGTGAACATCGTGCGCCTGCGGTATCAGGCGATGGCCGTGAGCGGTGCGCTGGCGGCGTTCGGAGGCGCGTATCTGTCGGCGGTGTTCACGAGCACGTATCGCCAGGGCCAGACCGGTGGACAGGGTTTCATCGGACTCGCCACCACGATCTTTGGCAACTGGCAGCCGTGGGGCGTGTTCCGTGGCGCGTTGTTGTTCGGCTTCCCGTCGGCTCTCAAGTTCCGCGCCGAGAAGAACGTGCCGGCACTGTTGGTGGTGTTCGCCGTCGGTCTCGCGATCCTGGCCGTCTACATGGTGTGGCGTAAGCGCAACGTGATCGCCACGAGCGCGCTGGCGGCTGCGGTGTGTTTGGTGATTGCCTACAACGTCATCGACGACGTCCCGTCGGAGTTCGTGGCCGCCACGCCCTACATCGTGACGGTGGTGGTGCTGGCCGGAGCGAGACAGAAGTTGCGCCCGCCGGCGTCAGCCGGAGCCCCGTACCGTCCCGGCGACTCCCACTGACGCGTCTTACCCGCCGAGGCGGGCGACGGCCTGCACTTCGATACCGCCACGCGGCCTTTGAGTGAGCGTGACCGTGACGGTTCGCGGGTTGGCGGTGGTCATGATCTCGCGGGCGATCTCGGCGGCCAGGGCTTCGGCGAACACCGCCCGATCACGGAATCCCCACAGGTAGAGCTTCAAGCTCTTCGACTCGATGCACCATTCGAGAGGTTCGTACTCGATCACGACGTGCGACAGATCGGGCTGACTCGTCACCGGACAGATCGACGACAGCTCGTCGGTCGTGAACCGCACGGTCGACACGTCGGCCGGGGCCGGAAACACTTCCACGTGCTCGATGGATTCGCGCACCGTGTTACCGAGCACCGTGAGACGGGCCAAGACCTCGGCGTCGTGGGAGTCGAGTCGACGTTCGGGAAGTGCCATGACGCACAGGGTACGGCGAAATCGGAATCCGGCGACCCGCCGTTACGCTTCCGTCATGGAAAACCCGTACGCCGACTTCGTGAAGTATCCGAAGGTCCTGTTGCACGACCACCTCGACGGCGGCTTGCGTCCGTCGACCGTGATCGAACTGGCGAACGAGTACGGCTACAAGAACCTTCCCACCACCGACGTGGCCGATCTGTCGAAGTGGTTCCACCGCGGCGCCAAGCGCAACGATCTCGTGCTGTATCTCGAGACTTTCGCTCACACCGTTGGTGTGATGCAGGATCGTGATGCCATCGAGCGTGTGGCGTACGAATGCGCTCAGGATCTGGCGAATGACGGCGTGGTGTACGCCGAGGTGCGGATGGCGCCCGAACTGTGCACCGAGAAGGGTCTCGCTCTCGACGAAGTGATGCAGGCGATCATGGACGGTTTCGAGCGCGGCTCGGCCGGCACCGATCTCACGATCTATGCGATCTGTTCGGCCATGCGTACGGCCGCTCGCAGTCTCGAGATCGCGCAACTTGCCGTCCGCTGGCGAGATCGCGGTGTGGTGGGGTTCGACATCGCCGGTGCCGAGGCGGGCTACCCGCCAACCCGTCACCTCGAAGCCTTCAACCATGTGCAGCACGAGAACTTCCACACCACCATCCACGCCGGTGAGGCCTTCGGTCTGCCGAGCATCTGGGAGGCGGTGCAGTTGTGCGGGGCCGAGCGGCTCGGTCACGGTGTGCGCATCGTCGACGACATCACCGGGCCCGAGGGTCAGGAGTCGTTGGGTCGCTTGGCCGCTTTCGTCCGCGACCGGCGCATCCCTCTCGAGTTGTGCCCCACCAGCAACGTGAACACCGGGGTGTGCGCCTCGATCGCCGAGCACCCGATCGGCATGTTGCGCCGTCTGCGCTTCCGGGTCACGGTCAACACCGACAACCGCCTCATGAGCGCCACGTCGATGTCGAAGGAGTTCGGCCAGTTGCACGAGGCCTTCGGCTGGACGGTCGACGACTTCGAATGGCTCACTGTCAACGCCGCCAAGAGCGCCTTCGCCCCCTTCCCAGAGCGCCTGCGGATCATCGACGGTCTGGTGAAGCCCCGCTACGCCCTCATCCGAGCCGAGCAGGCATTGGGGGCCATTCCCGGCTGATGCGCGACAATGGGCCCATGCCCGTCGAAGTGCACATCGTCGACCACCCGCTCATCGCCGACTCGCTCACCCGAATCCGCGACGTCGCCACACCGAACGCGCTCTTCCGTCAGGAACTCGAACGAGTCGGAACGTTGCTTCTCGCCGAAGCGACCCGAGATCTGCCCACCCACGGCGTGAAGGTGCAGACTCCGCTCACCGAGACCGACGGACGTGTGCTGTCGAGTCAGCCGGTGGTGATTCCTGTACTGCGAGCCGGACTCGGTTTCGTGCACGCCGCCCAAGAACTCATGCCGAACGCCGACGTGGGATTCGTGGGCATCAGCCGCGACGAGCAGACGTTCCAACCGAAGCCCTACGTGAACAAGCTGCCCGAATCGCTCGCCGGTCGCACCTGCATCGTGCTCGACCCGATGCTCGCCACCGGTGGTTCACTCGCCCACGCCATCGAGTTGCTCCTCGAGCGTCATGCCACCGGTCCGATCATCGTGATCTGCGTGTTGGCGGCCCCTGAAGGCATCGAGTTCCTGCGCAAGCAGGGCTCGAGTCTGAAGATCTACACCGCGGCTGTCGATGAGCGACTGAACGAGAACGCCTTCATCGTTCCCGGTTTGGGCGATGCCGGTGACCGCCAGTTCGGCGCTCCGCACTGACCGCTGTCTACGAGTCGGTCAACATCTCACCGAGGGGCTTGCGGAAGTCGCGCGTCATCGGCCAGCCGAGGTCACGCCACACGGCGTTGTCGAGAACCGAGTTGGCCGGACGCTTGGCCGGGCGCGGCGGATCGAGTTCGGCGGTGGTGATCGGCTTCACCCGATCGGGATCGGCACCGAGCTGACGCACAACCTCGCGCACGAACTCGCACCAACTGACCGCCCCCTGATTGGTCACGTGCACGATGCCTGGCACTCGCTCGACAACGAGGCGACGGAGCGCCGGTGCCAAGTCGGCGGTGAAGGTCGGATGTCCCACCTGATCGCTCACGAAGGCCATCGGTGCGTCGGCGGCCACCAGGCGTTGCACAGTGCGCACCATGTTGGAGCCGTGCGCGCCGCACACCCACGACGTGCGCACCACGGTCGCCGCGTCGCCGATGGCGAGGGCTTCACGCTCCCCCATCAGTTTCGACGCTCCGTACACCGACTGCGGATTCGGCTCGTCGTTCTCGACATAGGGCGAGGATTTCGTCCCGTCGAACACGTAGTCGGTGCTGATGTGCACGAGCCGAGCTCCGATGGCGTCACACGCTTCGGCGACCCAACGCACCGCGAATCCGTTGGCCAGGTGAGCTCGCTCGGAATCGCCTTCACAGGCGTCGACAGCCGTCCAAGCGGCGCAGTTGACCACGACATCGGGTCGCCAGGCCACCAACAAGTCGTGCACCTGATCTCGACGGGTGATGTCGAGTTCGTCGAGGTCGGTTCCGAGTAATTCGTCGCCCGCCGCTCCCCACGACGCCATCACGTCGTGACCGAGTTGACCCTTGGCTCCCGTGACCAGAACACGCATGGGCGACCCCGTCATGTCAGAGACCAGCGCGCGCCTTCAGCGGCTCCCACCACGCACGATTACTGCGGTACCAGTCGACGGTCTCGGCGAGTGATTCCTCGAACGAATGCTGCATCTTCCAACCGAGAGACGTGATCTTGTCGATCGTGACCGAGTAGCGCCGATCGTGACCGAGACGATCGGCCACCGGCTGCACGAACGATTCGTCGCGTCCGCACAACTCGAGCAGGCGATAGGTGATCTCGCGATTGGTGATCTCGTTGTGGGCGCCGATGTTGTACACCTCACCGACTTCGCCCTTTTCGAGCACCAGATGCGCGGCTCGGTTGTGGTCCTCGACGTGGATCCAGTCACGCACGTTGCCGCCGTCGCCGTAGAGCGGAACCTGCTTGCCGTCGAGCAGGTTGGTGGTGAAGAGCGGAATCAACTTCTCGGGGAACTGGTACGGGCCGAAGTTGTTGGAGCAGCGAGTGACGACGACCGGCAAACCATACGTAGTCACGTACGACAAGGCGATCAGATCGCTGGAGGCCTTCGACGCCGCGTACGGCGAGCGGGGCCCGAGTCGATTGGTCTCGGTGAAAGATCCGACGTCGATCGATCCGTACACCTCGTCGGTGCTGATGTGCAGGAAACGCCGCACCTCGACCTGACGGGCCACGTCGCACATCACGTTGGTGCCGAACGCG
>CBFHWN010000112.1:0-5374 GCA_965659595.1 uncultured Ilumatobacteraceae bacterium
CGCAGGCGGCCAGGACGAGGGCCAGGGTTGCGACGCCAGCCAGATGGCGGCCGGACAGTCGACGGTTGATGGGTCGGCGGATCATGAAAGGTCCTTTCACGGAGGTCCCGGAGGCTGGTCGCGGGAAGTTGGTTGACCCAGAGTTCACGCTGGGTGGGAGAACAATACCCGGCGATTTTCGCCTGTCTGTTGACAATGAGACGCAAAGCGTCTTAGTGTCTCAGGGCATGGCGTCGGGCACACCTCCAGTCCGCCAGGACTTTCGAACGGTCGAAGACCGCGTCCTCGACGCGCTGCACACCTCGATCGAGAAATGGGGCCGGGACAAGGTCACCATTGACGACGTGGCCCAGGTTTCGGGGGTGTCTCGGGCGACCATCTACCGCATGTTCCCAGGGGGCCGCGACGTGCTGTTCGAGGCGCTTCGGGTGCGCAACCTCAACGACTTCTTCACCGGACTCCGGGCGGCCGTCGATTCGTCCGCATCGTTGCTCGATCTCGTGGTCGACATCGCCGTGTACGCCACGTGTGAACTGCGTAGCGACGAACAGCTCGTCGCCATGCTCGCCAACGAGGAAGCCGGGGTACTTCGCGACCTCACCGTCGACGGCCTGCCACGCATCATTTCGGTCGCCTCGTCGTATCTGCGGCCGATGTTCGACGATCACTTGCCACGCGAGGCGAGCGGTCCCTTCGTCGATCTGCTGGCCCGGCTGGTCATCTCCCACTTCCTCGCCCCGTCTGATCACGTCGATCTCGGCGACCTCGACTCGGCACGTCAATTTCTCGTCCCTCTCGTCACTCTCATCGAACCAGTTACCGAAGGAGCGTCATCATGAGCATCACCGAACGCGAAAACGAAGAAATCCTCGGTCGCGCTGACTTGAACGACGTGGAGGCGATTCTCGCCATCCCAACTGTCGATCCGAACGAGATCGAGCACATCGTGAAGGACAACGCCGATGCGATCTTCACGTGGGACTACTCGCTGGCCCGGCCGGGTCTGCGTCGTCTCTATGAAAAGGCCAAGACCGGCCAGTGGAACGCCACCACAGATCTGCCGTGGGACACCAACGTCGATCTCGAGGCCTCGGTGTCGGCCGACCTGGCCGCCATGGCTTCGGGCCTCACCGCCACTCATTACGACGGCACGCCGGTCGAGAAGTGGGGCGACAAGGAATGGACCGACTTCGCGATGTTGCAACGTAAGTGGAGCCTGTCGCAGTTCATGCATGGCGAACAGGGAGCGCTGCTCTGCACAGCCAAGATCACCGAAACCGTTCCGTGGTACGACGCCAAGTTGTACGCCAGCACTCAGGTGGTCGACGAGGCTCGCCACGTCGAAGTGTTCGCTCGGTATCTCGACGAGAAGTTGGGTGGCGGTTTCCAGATCAACGCCCACCTGCGGATGCTCCTCGACGACATCATCAACGACAGCCGTTGGGACATGACCTATCTCGGTATGCAGGTGATGGTCGAGGGTCTCGCCCTCGCCGCCTTCGGCAACCTCTACAACATCACCACCGAGCCGCTGTTGAAGCAGCTGCTCCGCTACGTCATGAGCGACGAAGCCCGTCACGTTGCCTTTGGCGTGCTGTCGCTTCAGGAGGTGTACGCCGGAATGAGCGACGCCGAGATCAAGGACCGGCAGGAGTTCGCTTACGAGGCTTCCGTGCGCATGCGTGACCGCTTCATGTCGCAGGAAGTGTGGGAGCGGATGGGTATCAACACCCGCGACGTCCTTCCGCTCGTCTTGCAGGACCCCACTCGCGAAGTCTTCCAGCAGATGCTCTTCGCCAAGATCGTGCCGAACTGCAAGAAGCTCGGCCTGCTCGATCGAAACGATTCGTGGTTGCGCCATCGTTTCGAGGAAATGGGTGTGATCCAGTTCGAAGACATGGAAGACACCGGCGAGGAGTACACCAAGTTCGCTCTCGACGCCGAGGCACCTGCCACGAACTGACCGTTCACGACAACTACCGTTCGAGCATGCGTTGGCGTGCTACCGATCTGGCCCGTGCTCTTTCCGAGCACGGGCCGTGTCGTGTGGTGGGGCCCGATGTCGAGATCGACGGCGCATCGTTCGACACACGTGATCTGAAGCCGGGTCAGATGTTCGTCGCGCTCGTGGCCGAACGCGATGGTCACGACTTCGTCGCCGGAGCCGTCGATACCGGGGCGTCGGCGTGTCTGGTGTCGCGTGAACTTCCATCCGGCATGGCCGAACGCACCACGTCGATCGTCGTCTCCGACACCGCGGTCGCTCTCATGGATGCGGCACGGTGGGCGCGTGGCCACTTCCCAGCCGGCACCATGGCGGTCGGAATCACCGGATCGGTCGGCAAGACATCCACGAAGGATCTCGTTGCAGCGGCCGTGTCCTCAACGCGTCGAACAGTGGCCAATCCGCGCAGCTACAACAACGAGCAGGGCCTACCGGTCACCATCTTGAACGCTCCGATCGATACCGAGGTGCTGGTGCTCGAGATGGGGATGCGAGGTTTCGGCCAGATCAACCAGCTCTGCCGTATCGCTCGGCCGGCGATCGGCGTCGTCACCCGCGTGGGTGAGGCGCACACATCGAAGGTGGGCGGACTCGACGGAGTGGCCCAGGCCAAAGGAGAGCTCGTCGAGGCTCTGCCGTCGTTCGGTGCGGCGATTCTCAACGCCGACGACCCCCGAGTTCTCGCCATGCGATCCCGCACCGACGCGCGAGTTCTGACGTACGGCGAGTCAGCAGAAGCCGATGTTCGAATCGAACGACTCGACGTCGGTCCGTACGGTGAAGCGAGATTCACGGCACGGACCCCCTCGGGCTCGATCGACGTGCAGTTGGCGATCCCCGGACGGCACATGGCTTCGAACGCGGCGGCGGCGATTGCGGTGGGTGTGACACTCGGGGTTCCACTGGACGCCATGGCCGATGGCTTGGGTGGGGCGTCCTTGTCGCCTCATCGCATGAAAGTCGTCCGATTGTCGAACGGCACCACGATCATCGACGATTCATACAACGCCAATCCAACGTCGATGGAGGCGGCTCTCGGGACTCTCGCCGGCCTCCCGGCGACTCAGCATCTCGCCGTTCTCGGTGTCATGGCCGAACTCGACGACGAAGTCGAGGCGCACGGTCGCATTGCGTCCCTCGCAGCCGAACTGGGGATCGAGGTGATCGCCGTCGGTACCGATGGCTACGGAAGGTCTGCGGTCACCATCGACGAAGCAGCCGAACGGATCATGGCCCTCGACGACTCGGTTGCGGTTCTCGTGAAGGGGAGCCGGGTGGCCGGTCTCGAGCGACTCGTCGAACGGCTTGCCCGCTGACTGGCTGACAGGCGTGGAGGTCGTTCAGTCGTCGAGGAATGCGCTGCGCGGTAGGCGGTCGACGTTGCACCATCGTGCCAGATAGATGGCGTAGAACGCGCCGAAGAGCAGTACCCAGCGGGCGCCGATCGCGTCGATGATCGGTCCGGCGATCAGTCCGCCGATCGTCACCGTTCCCCCGAAGGCCATGAACCAAAGCGGCATGACACGGACACGCTCGGTGTCGCGCAGATTTTCTTGGAACACCGTGACCATCGCCGTGGCGAGCATGAAATAAAAGATGCCGAGGACGAAACCGATCGGGAAAGCCGGGCCAGGTGATCGAACGAGTGCGAAGGCGGCCAAGGACAGGCCGTAGCCGAAGAATCCGAAGGTGATCACCCGCGGACGCCGGAATCGTGTGAGTACCGTGCCGGTCAAGACCGCGCCGGTGAACGCGCCGAGTCCCCAAACCGCGTAGATCGCTTTGAACGTGGAGCTCTCAGAGTCGACGCCGAAGTTGAGGCGAGTGACCGAGGGGAAGAGTGCTACCAGAACGAGCGAGAAGAGCGAGAAGGTCGCCATGGCGACGAGGAGTCGCGAGAGAACGGCTCGTTGGCGGCTGATGCGAAGTCCGATGAGGAACTGTCGCCAGCCCTTGGCGCCGTGATCGCCGCGAATGTCGGGAATTGTGACCATGCCAATGGCCACGATGAGGAACAGATACGTGACCGAGTTGATGACGAAGAGTCCGGCCGTCGACACTCCCCAGAGCGTGAGAACGGCGGCGAGCGTCGGGCCGAGGACGCGACTTCCGTTCAACTGAATCGAGTTCATGCTGATGGCTCCGGCCAAGTCGCGTCGATCGACGAGAAGGGGGATACTCGCCTGGAACGCCGGCGCATTGAGCGCGTTACCCGTCCCGATCACGAGTTGAACGAGAAAGATCGCCCAGATTGGCCCGTCGATCGCGACGATGGCGGCGAGCACGAGTGAGAAAACCAGTTGAAGCCACTGCATCGCAAGCAGGAAAACGCGACGGTTGACGCGGTCGGCGATGATGCTGCCCGGGATGGCGAGAAGCAGAAGTGGCCCGAGTTGGGCGAAGATCAGAATGCCGACGATCTGAGCCGATCCGGTTCGATGATCGATGTACGCCGGAAGGGCGAGGTTCTGCATCCAGGTACCGATGCTCGAGAAGAAGAGCCCGATCCAGATGATGCGGTAACTGCGGTACGAAAAAGCCGCTCGGGCCGAACCCGGAGTGTGCGAATGAGGAAGGGGATCGCTGGTGGTGGACGACATGGAGGGGTGAGTCGAGCCTAGTGACGGTCACCCATCGGGATGCCGGGCAATGACAGACTGAGGGCATGACTGGTGACGTGCGACCCCTGGAACAGTTGGTTCCGCCGCCGACTGAGGGAGGGGCGTGTCGATCGCCCCTCGGAACTTTCGCCGAATGCCCGCTGTGTGGCGGCGACCTGTTCCCCGAGCACGCGCATTTCAAGTGCAAGGGCTGCGGCTGGCGCGACTCCTGCTGCGACTGACGAAAACCGCCCACTCTGAAGCGCAAGCGCCGCGTAGGAGTCCTTACGCTTCAGAGTGCGCGAATTTGCTCGGTTTGGTCAGGAATTGATGAGGTCGGTGTACATGGGGAGGACCATGGCCGGGCCACTCACCAGGAACGTGGTGATGCAGGTCTCTTTCCACTTCGCTAGCTCGTCTTTGATCTTGTCGGGCGGACCCACCAGAGCGATGTCCTCGACCATCGCCAACGGGATGGCCGCCGCCGCTTCGGCCTTCTTGCCCTCGAGATAGAGATCCTGCACCTTGGTGGCGACGTCCTCGTAACCCATGCGGGCGAACACCTCGAAGTGGAAGTTGGCCCCACGGGCACCCATGCCGCCGGCGTACAGGGCGAGGAACGGACGAACCATGTCGGCGCACGTCTCGGCATCGTCGCCCGGGATCATCATCACCGTCGACGCCACTTCGAAGCGATCGGCCTTGCCCGCTTCGCCCGACTTGGCGAAACCTTCGGCCAGGCACTTGCGGTAGAAGCCGTCCTCTTTCG
>CBFHWN010000113.1:0-5334 GCA_965659595.1 uncultured Ilumatobacteraceae bacterium
TTCACACCGAGTGCCTCCAGTGAGCGGCGCTCGTGGGGTTGAGCCTTCGCTGTGAGGAAGACCACGGGTACCAAGGCGCCGTTCGAGGTCTGGCGGATTCGTGTGAGGGTCGACGGACCGTCGAGCCCGGGCATCATCACGTCGAGGACGATCACGTCGAATCGTTGATTTTCGAGAATGCGCAAAGCCTCCTCGCCGTTGGCGGCTTCGGTGACGTCGAAGCCGCCCACCAAGCCGAGCGCAACGTCGACGACGTCGCGAATGCCTTCGTCGTCGTCGACGACGAGGGCGTGTGGTGCTGTGCGGACGAGAGTCATGAGTGGACCTCCTGGTCGGGTATGACGAATCGGAATCGTGCGCCGTTCGGCTCTCGGTTCTCAGCCCACAGGCGTCCGCCGTGCCGTCTGACGATGCCACGCGAAATAGTGAGCCCGAGACCGGTTCCTGAGTCACGACGGTCATCGGACGACTCGACCTGCGTGAACGGCTCGAAGATTTTGTCGAGCATGTGGGAGGGGATTCCGCGTCCTTGGTCGTCGATCCTGAATTCGACACCTTCGATGGTTCGTGACACGGACATGGTCACGGCCCCGCCCGGCGACGAGAACTTGACGGCGTTCTGAACAAGATTAAGGAGTACTTGCACGATTCGGTCGTGATCGACGCAAACGTCGTAGGAGCCGCCCTCGGCCACGAGTGACACCCCATGGGCGTCGGCGAAGGGCTGCATCGTTCGTACGGTCTCGACTAAGAGGTCGTCGGTGGATTGGGTGGTAGGGCACAGCGTGATGCGATCGGATTCCAGTCGGTCGAGGTCGAGAACATCGTTGACCAAGCGGACGAGCCGATCGGTGCTCCTGCGAGCCACCGAGACGAGATCGGCTGCACGCGGTGGCACGTCGCCGAGCACGCCGGCGTCGAGAAGATCGAGCGATCCGGCGAGCGATGTGAGGGGCGTTCGTATCTCGTGACTGACGATCGATACGAAGCGACTCTTCATTTCGAGAAGCGTGACCGCATCGGTGATGTCGCGGATCACGAACACGAAGTTGTTCCCGGTGCCGTTGAGCGGAGCCCCCGAGACCTCGAGGGTTCGGGATCGACCGCCCACGTCGCCCGTCACCGTGATCGGATGCCGTTCATCGATGTCGGCTCGCTTGCTGACGAGAAAGTCGTGCGTATTCGGATATCTGGTGGCGAATTGGCGCGACGTCTCCTCGTCGTCGGCCGATTCGTCGATCCCGAGAAGTCGCCGGGCGGGAGGATTCATGAGGCTGGCGCGTCCTTCGGCGTCGACGACCACGATTGCCTCGGTGGCCGAACGGACGACGTGTTCGGACAGGGCGTACGCTCGCTCGAGTTCACGTGTTCTCTGCAGTACCCGCTTTTCGAGGATGTCGCGGATGCGTCGATGGGATCGTTCGACGATTGCGATCCTCCACAGGACAACGGCCACAAGTGCGAAGACGACGGTCGCGTAGAACGGCCAACTGGTGATCTGCACGAATGCGCTGGTGAACACCCAAGTGTCTTCCACGGTCGCGCCACCTCCTTCGAGAGGCGCAACCTATGGAAGTCGACGGCGACGAGTCGGCGATCTCGACGAAAGAATGACGTCTGTCATCGCGAGTCGTGGCGGGAAGTGCGGTACAGATGTCCGAGGAACGTCTCCACCGCTTGGCAGGCCCCACGTGACCGTGGTGTGCGGAAGAGATCGAACGAATGCTGAGTCTGCGGAAGTTCGCTGTACACCACCGGCTGGGTGGAGACGGCACGTAGTCGGTCGACGAATTCCCGAGCCGGCTCCACGTGCAACAGCGAGTCGTTGGTTCCGTGGAGAACGAAGAACGCAGGCGCGCCCGCCGATATGTGCTCGATCGGCGACGCCTGGCGAAACACGTCGGAGGAGTCCCGAATCGCGCGTTTGACGACGTGATTTTCGAGCAGGTGTCGTACCGCCGGGTTGTTCTCGTCGTTCGGGTCGATCCAGTCATAGATGCCGTAGAACGGAACGACTGCCTGGACGGGATCATCGGACGTCAGTCCGGCGAGAGCGGCCAGATGTGCTCCGGCCGACCCACCGGTGAGCGCAATGAAGGACGGGTCGCCACCGTACGATTCAATGTTGGCTCGTACCCATTCGAGAGCTTGTCGGACGTCGTCGAGGTGGTCGGGCCAGGTGGCGCGCGGACTCAGTCGATAACGAGGAGCCACACAAGTCCACCCGGCTTCGGCCAGGTGGGCCATGAGCGGAACTCCCTGGGTTCGGTTGTCGCCGACGCTCCAGCCACCCCCGTGGATCTGGACCAGCACGGGTGTACGCCCGGGAACGTCAGATCGGCGCCACACGTCGAGAGTGTTGAAGCGGCCGTGGTCTCCGTATCGAATGCCACGCGTCGACGGGGATGTGTACGAGCGATGGAGGAGGAACCACGGGGTGTGTTGCGAACGGGGAGCCACTCCGTCGATCGACGTGGTCGTCTGCGCACCGAGTTCGGTCCGTACCTGTTCGGGTAGAGATTCCCTTGTGGCTCGGGCTCGTCGATAATTCTCGATCGAGATCGTGACGCCGGCTAGTCCGACCATTACGAACAGGCCCCGCGCCATGCCGCGCGCTCGACGGGCCAGACGTCCGAACACGACGAGATGGACCGACGCCACGACGAGAGGGGCTTCCGACCCCAACAGTCCGTCGACGAAGAGTGGAATCGAACGTCGCCCGCCGTGACGCGACACGGGACGCCAGCCATTGACAATCGTGAAGGAGGTAGCCATCGCTGTGACGAGACGCACCAGGCGACGAGGTGTCTTCGACCTGCTCACGGCCATGAGATTACGGGGAAGGTGTCATTAGGCTGAATGCCGATGAGTGAATCGCCGACCTTGGCCGCCGACTTCGAGACGCCGAGTCGTGAGACCTGGCTGCGTGCCGTCCACGGAGTGATCCTGAAGTCGTCTCCCGATGCCACCCCCGACGAGTTCGATGCCGCGTTCCGGCGCCAACTCGTGACGACCACCGACGACGGCATCGAGATCCAGCCTCTGTACACCGCCGCCGATGTGTCTGTGACCACCAGTTGGCCAGGTGAGGCACCTTTCGTTCGCGCAACTCATGCCGAACCCCGACCCTGGGAGATTCGCCAGCGCGTCTGGACGCAGGTCGCCGACTCGTCGGCCGTCGGTGAACTCGAGTCGGGAGCCACCGGACTTCTCGTCGAGGTCGACGGGCGCGGTGACGTCGATGCCCTCGCTCGCACTCTCGACGGTGTGTACCTCGACCTGGCGCCGGTGTCACTGTCCTCGTCGTTCGACGACGTCGGACTCGGCGTGGCTTCGTCGCTTCTCGAGCTGTGGGAACGTCGTGGAATCCCTTCGAGTGACCGTCGTGGTTCACTCGGTGTCGACCCGATCGGCACGTGGCTGCGCACTGGCGGTTCAGTCGATCTGGTGAGCGCGTGGGACGACACGGCATCTCTCGTGAGTCGTGCTCACGTGTCGGCGCCTTCGGCGCGAGTCGTCACCGTCGACGGAACGACCTGGCACGACGCCGGTGCCAACACGGTGCAGGAACTGGCCTGGACGATCGCCGCTGGTGCAGCGGCGATACGGGCTCTCGTGCGCGACGGTCTGTCGCTCGACGTCGCCGCGCGAACCCTCGAGTTCCGCTTCGCGGCGACTGCCGATCAATTCACGACCATCACCAAGTTCCGGGCTGCTCGTCGTCTGTGGGCGCGCGTGGCCGAGGTGTCCGGAATCTCGTCCGACGGTGCCGCGATGTTCCAGCACGCCGACGGCTCGCGTGTGATGCTCACCCGCTACGACACCTATGTGAACACACTGCGTTCCACGGTGGCCTGCTTCTCGGCCGCGGTCGGTGGCGCCGATGCCGTGACCATCTGGCCCCACGATTCACTCGTGACCGTCGGAGGTTCGAAGCACGGGCGTCGCCTGGCTCGCAACACCCAGTCGATCCTGCAGGCCGAATCGAACATGTGGCGGGTCGTCGATCCGGCTGGAGGTTCGTGGTACGTCGAGTCGCTCACTGACCAGTTGGCCGAAGCTGCCTGGAGCGAGTTGCGTGAGGTGGAAGCCAAGGGCGGCATCGTCGAGGCCGTCGTCGCCGGACACGTGCATGACGCATTGGCCGAACAACTCACCGAGCGTCGTCGCGCAGTGTCGACTCGTCGTCGACCGCTCACGGGGCTGAGCGAGTTCCCGAATGTCGCCGAAGGAGCTCCGTCGATGGTCGTCGACGCGCCTCGTGATCATGGTCCGCTGTTCACTCCTTTGTCGCTCGTTCGGTTGTCGGCCGACTTCGAGTCACAGCGTCGTCGAGCCGACGAACACTTGGCCGCCACTGGTCGTCGACCGCAGATCTTTCTCGCCACACTCGGCTCGCCGGCTGTCCACACCGCTCGCCTCACCTTCGCCAAGAACCTGTTCGAGGTGGCCGGTATCGAGACGGTGTCGGGCGAGGTAGCCGACTTCGCGACTTCGGGAACGAAGCTCGTGTGCGTGTGTTCGTCGGATGCCGTATACAACGAGTCGGCTGCCGATGCGGTAGCCACTGTGAAGGCCGCCGGTGCCACGCGCGTGTATCTGGCCGGACGTCGACTCGACATCGCGGGTGTCGACGAGGAAGTGGGCATGGGCAGCGACGTCCTCGACGCGTTGACTCGTGCTCTCGATGAACTGGGGGTCGCGTGATGTCGGTTCCGAACCTGTCGAACGTCGAACTCGGAACGGCGGCATCCGCTTGTGATCGCACGACGTGGGCCGAGAACGTGAAGCGGTCGAGTGGCCATTCACCCGACGAACTCGTGTGGAACACCCCTGAGGGAATCGATGTTCCGTCGCTTTACACCGCCGATGACGTCGCCGGTCTCGACTTCCTCGCGACGTATCCCGGCTTGGCGCCCTTCCTGCGGGGCCCGTACTCCACCATGTACGTGAACCAGCCGTGGACCATTCGTCAATACGCCGGCTTCTCCACCGCCGAGGAGTCGAACGCCTTCTACCGACGCAACCTGGCGGCGGGTCAGAAGGGGCTCTCGGTCGCCTTCGACCTTGCGACCCACCGCGGCTACGACAGCGATCACCCGCGCGTGACCGGCGACGTGGGAATGGCCGGTGTGGCGATCGACTCGATTCTCGACATGCGTCAATTGTTCGACGGCATTCCGCTCGATCAGATGAGCGTGTCGATGACCATGAACGGCGCGGTGTTGCCCGTTCTCGCGCTCTACATCCTGGCCGCCGAAGAACAAGGTGTGGCGCCGACGCAGCTCACCGGCACGATTCAGAACGACGTGCTGAAGGAGTTCATGGTCCGCA
>CBFHWN010000114.1:0-5286 GCA_965659595.1 uncultured Ilumatobacteraceae bacterium
AATCGATTCCACCCCAACGCTCGACGGTCGCACCGACCAGATCTTCGAGCGCCGCGCAATCGGTCACGTCGAGGGAGCGAGCATCGACCCGATCGTCGCCATGTACCGACGCGATCTCCTCACGCACTCGTTCGACGGCGTCGCCGTCCATGTCGACCACGACGACCTTGGCGCCTTCGTCGGCGAAGAGGTGGGCTGTCGCTCGGCCCATTCCGCTCGCCGCTCCTGTCACCAGGACGATCAGGTCGTGAACTGAGCGATCGAGGCGAGACAGGCGAGTCATGATCGTCGCCACGTCTCACGTCCGCCAATTCCATACGACCTCAGGATCGTCGCCCGCGACGGTTCGATGACGAGGAACACGTGGGAATCGGCTTCGGGTCCGCCCGGTTCGAAAGCAGCCAGGTCGTATCCCATGCGATCCCACAGGGCTTGACGACCCTCGGCTGTGTCGACGATCGAGACGTCACCCCACACGATGCAACTGTCCCAATTCGTGCTCTCGCCGACTGCGAAGTGCACGGAGGCACGAGGATTCTGACGGGCATTTCGAACCTTGCGACTGTTGGAGAGAACGAACGCCACAATGCGATCGTCGACCCAGTTCACGACGACAGGCGCAAGATGCGGCTCGCCATCGACTCCAACTGTCGCCACGTACGCGACTGGTCCGTAGCGCCGACTGTCGGTCACGATCTGGGCCAAGTTCGTCGATGTCACGGTCGCACCTCGTAGAAGGCGTTCACGGAATGATCGATGTCGAGACGACGAAAGCTGGAGAAGCCGGCGTCGGCCGCCATCGCTCGGGCTTTCGACTCGGGAAGACCGAGCGTTCCCAACCCGGCTCCGTCTTCGACCGACATCGCCGACGACATACATGACATCACGGAGATCCCGTACATGAGCGATGCCATGGGGTTCTGGGTCGCATTCTCCTCGTAGGTGTCGAGAGCTTTGATGTCGACCAGCAGCCACGTCCCGTCGGGTTTCAGCGAACGCCGAATGGCCGACATCATTTCGGCGGGGTGCGTCATGTCGTGGATGCAGTCGAAGGCGGTCACCAGATCGAGAGAACCATCGTCGGGCAACGGATCGCGTCGAGGGTCGACGAAGGTCACGTTCTCGACGCCGGCTTCGGTCCTTTTGTGGTCGGCGCGTTCGAGGGCATACCGGGAGATGTCGTAGCCGACCACCCGTGACGCCGGAAACCGACGCCCCATCAAGACCGCCGCTCCTCCGGCTCCGCAGCCGATGTCGGCCACGGAAGCTCCGTTTTGCAGACGTTCGACGATGCCGTCGAGTGCCGGGAGGACCGTCGGAAGGAGGTGGGCGTTGCTCCACGGTTCGAAACTTCTCTCGATGCCGACCGCCCCTTCAGGGCCATGGCTGTCGTAGTCGCGTCCGATGCCGGTCCGAAACGACTCGGGTAGGTGTCGCAGACTCTCCATGGTTTGGGGAAGGCGATGAAACATTCCCATTCCGAAGGCCGGATTCTCCTCGTCGGCCAGCACGATTCGACCTTCCGGCGACAGCGAGACGAGTTCGGTTCCGTCGTCGGCCCGATGGTGTTGAACGATCTTGGCCGCCGCTTGGTTGTGCACCCACTCCTCGACCCATCGAGGATGTAGTTCGAGCGCACTGGCCAAAGCGTGAATCGACATGGGTTCGACCGAAGCCGCCAGCGTCCGATACAGGCCGAGACGATCACCGAGGTGGATCATTCCCGACGTGACCGCGCCTTCCAGTTTCGTGAAGACGAGGAAGCTGAAGAGCTTCACTGCCATGGGATCGGTCTCGTCGTTCATGTCACCTCTCACTTCTGGTCGGAATCGATGCTCGTCGCACGACTCGGCGAAATCAAAAAGTACGATCTTCGCGATCGAGATGTTCGACGTCGCTCAGTTTGACGAGCCCGAAGGTGTGGCCATCTCCGATTTCGTACGACGTCAAACGGCTGATCGAGGCATGGCCGAGAACGAAACGCTCCCACTCCCACGGTGTGGTGATCAGTCCGAGAAGGTGGCCGATGAGGACACTGTTCGTGCCGGCATGGGCCACCAGAAGAAGTCGACGAACCGGCTCCGTCATCGTCCAGACGGGAAGGCTGCGAGGGGTGGGATTCACTCCTCGCTCTTCGAAGAAAAGAGCGGCATTGGTGTGAATGCGGTCGACGAAATCCCGAACCTTTTCGCCACCGTCGAGACCCTCCCACCGTCCCTCGGCCGGACGACGTCGCTCTTCGGCGTAGGCCGCATCGGCGCGTTCGCGAGGAGTTCCATGCCACACAGGGTTCCTGATCTCCTCTAGCCAATCCTGGGTGATCGCATCGAGTGCGAGACCACGTTCTTCGGCCAGAGGACGAACCGTCTCTTGCGCTCGGAGCAAGGGAGAGACCCAGATCTCGTCGAAGTGCTCGGAACGCAAGGCATCGGCGACCTTTTCGGCCTGACGGCGCCCACGATCGGTGAGCGGCGGATTGTCGACGTTCAACTCGTCGCGGACCCACTCGGGTTCACCGTGCCGGACGAGAACGATCTCCATGCACCCATCTTGGCGCATCGGAGACCAACACCTGGATTCGCTCCGTCAGCCGGTCGTGCGATCTCGCTCCTGGGCCGAGGTACGGAGCCAATCGCCGTACATCCGGTGGTAGACGCCCCGATGAGCGAGAAGTTCGGTGTGAGAACCGTCCTCCACCAACCGGCCCTTGTCGAGAACCAGGACTCGGTCGGCTCGAGCCGCGGTCGAAAGTCGATGGGCAATGGCGATCGTCGTACGACCAGCCGACATCTGCTCGAGGATCCGGCCGATTCGCACCTCGGTGAGCGCATCCACCGACGAGGTCGCTTCGTCGAGCACGAGAACCGAACTGGGAACCAACGACGCCCTGATCAGAGCAACGAGCTGCCTCTCGCCGGCCGACAGATTGGCACCTCTTTGGCCGACGCCGGTATTGAGGCCGGTCGGTAACGAATCGAGCCAATCGCCAAGACCCAAATCGACGATCTTCTGACGGAGTGCGGTGTCGCTCATTTCCGGATCGGCGAAGCGAAGGTTCTCGCCAATGGAGTCATCGAAGAGGAAGGGTTCCTGCGGCACGACGACCAGTCGCCTCCGCAAGTCCTCGTTGGACACGCGCGTCAGGGGAACACCATTGAGTGCGACCGAACCACTGGTGGGATCGACGAAGCGGGCCAGCAAACGACCGAGGGTCGTCTTCCCCGAGCCAGTCTCTCCCACCACGGCAACTCGCGTACCGGGACGGATCGAAACGCTGACGTCGACCAGAACCGGTTCGAGCCGCGCGTCCGAGTCGCCCTCGCGCGGCCGATACGAGAAGGAGACCGAATCGACGTCGACGGTAACTGGACCAGATGGAACCGGCATCGGATGAGGGTCGACCGGCGGGCCGACTGGAATAGCGAGGATCCCGAGCACCCGTCGAAGTCCGGCGACCGCGGTCTGCGTCTGGTCGAGAACTTCGGTCATCTCGGCGATCGGTTCCAGAAATCGATAGGTGAGGAACACAAAGCCGATCACGGCTCCCGCCGTCAGGCTGGAACCGGGCCCTCTCCATACCCCGATGGCGATCACGGCCGATACGGCGACTGTCCCGAACACTTCACCGGACGGGAAGAGGAAGGCGCCGATCAGGCTGGCCCGCGTCTGCGCACGGGCACGCTCCTCGGCGTACTCGACGGTTCGGGCCGCGTAGACCGGGCCGACTCGATACGCGGATAACGATTCGGCTCCGTTGATGATCTCGGCCGAAGCGCCGAGCATCGCACCGTTCGACTCGCGGACTCGGTCGTACGCCGAGACGAGGAACCCCTGCACACGACGAAGAACGACGAACAACGGCGCGGACACGACGATGACGACGAGGGCCAGGATCCAGTCGTAGGCGAGCATGACAACGCTGACGATCAGCATGAGCGCTCCGTTGAGCAAGAACGCGAGTCCACCCCACGAGAAGAACTGAGACAGAGTTTCCACATCGGACGTGACTCGTGCGACGAGTGCTCCTCTCTTCTCGTCGTTGTGATCCTCGACACTGATGCGGTGGACGTGTTGGAACAGTCGAGTACGCAGACCGTAGAGCGCTTCCTCGCTACTACGACCGAGACGAAGCACGGCAGTCCGCTGGGCGACCCCGGCGATCAGAAGTGAGACGAATCCAATCGCACAGAGCGTGCCGATGACCCCGAGGTCCACCGTCGATCGCCCATCGACACGCGAAAACCCTCGATCGATACCCTGTTGGAGCAGTACCGGAACGACGACCCTCCCGGCCGCTCCCACGAGAGCGAGAAGGATCGTCGTGCCGATTCCTCGGCGTAACGACGGGGCGACCCGAACTCCGGCTCCAATGGTGGCGATGGCGCCCTTGTCGTTGGTCAGGTCACCCATGGTGAGCCTTCTGTGCCTGCGGCCTCATGTCGGATCACCGCTGTCGAATCCCGAACGATCCGACTCGTACGCCGTCACGAGGTGCCGATACGAAGCGACGTCGCGGAATAGTTCTCCGTGACGACCAGTCGCGGTCACCCGTCCGTTTTCCAGAAAGATCACCAGATCAGCGCGTCCAAGAAGGGTGGGTCGACTCGCGACGGCGACGACGGTGAGACTGGAACACTCGCGTTCGAGGTTGGCCAGAACCAGAGATTCGGTCGATGGGTCGAGTGCGCTCGTCACGTCGTCGAGAAACAAGACATCGGGCTCGCCGGCGAGAGCACGCGCGAGCGCAATCCTTTGTCGCTGCCCACCCGACAGCCCGACTCCACGCTCTCCGATGAGGGTGTCGATTCCGAAGGGCAGCTCGCCCACGAACGACGCCTCCGAGATTCGTAAGGCGCGATGCACCGATTCGTCGGACAAGTCGCGGCCGAATCGCACGTTCTCGGCAACCGAGCCGCTCAGAAGGAACGGCTCCTGGAACACCAAAGCCGAATTCGAGAAGGGTGAGATCACCCTTCCTGACTCGACGGGCACATGGCCGGCGAGAGCCTCGACGAGGGTCGTCTTCCCCGACCCGGTCGCTCCGACGATCACCGTTGTCGTACCTCGGCGCAGACACACGGAAAAATCGTCGATCACCGCACGATCGGGCTCGTGGCAAACCGTCAGGTGATCAGCGACGAACTCCGCTCCGGTCTCGATGGATCCCCGGGGATCCGACTCTCTGGCCTGGTCGACGAGTGAACGGACGCGGGCGAAGCCAGCCTGCGATCTAGGGAATTCCGACAACGCGTATCCGATGATGCGCAGAGGGAAGACCAGAAGTGT
>CBFHWN010000115.1:0-5155 GCA_965659595.1 uncultured Ilumatobacteraceae bacterium
GTGATCTTCACCACCTGATCGGATCGCAATACGAGCGGCACGAACACCAGACCGGCAACGACCAGCACGTAGGTGGTGGCCCGCATCAAGAAGACGAGATCATGACGGGCCAGATGTGGTTCGAGGTCGCGTACTTCGTCGGCCAGACGCCACGACGCCGTCGTGTCCTGATCGAGTCGGGAACTGCTTCGCCGTTGCAGAAGCAGTGCCGCCATCACGGCTGCGCCGATGAAAGGCGCCACGAGTAACGGGCTATCGGCGTTCCATGACACCCCGTATTCGAGAACTCCGAGCGCGACGGCGGCCACGGTGATGGTCACCAGATTGCGCAGCCGTCCGATCACCAGCGCGGCGAGGGCCTGCACCAAGGTGCCGATCGCCAACGCCGAACCGATCGGAATACCAAGAATTCCGGCCCGCAGGAAGAGAGCGAGGAACGACAGGGCGGCGGCGATCATCCACACGACGGTCGACAAGCCACCCACGGGAATACCGAGCAACGAGGCCCGTTCACTCCGTTCGGCAGCGGCCCGAACGGCGGTGCCGATGCGGGTGCGAGTGAGGAAGAGGCCAACGGCGATCATGGCGACCGGCGCGACGATCACCGCGATGAAATCGTTGGCGTTCAGAATGAACGAACCGACGGTGAGCTTCCAGTCGAGTGGTGGCGAGATGCGTTGTGATGCGGCGTTCTCGTCCCACAGTCCCGGCAGACGAATGGCGAACACCGCCAACAACTGCGTGATGCCAATGGTGGCGACGGTGAGTACAAGTCGGGGTGAACGCGAAAAACGTCGAATGATGGCCAACTCGACGATGGCGCCGAGCACGATGGCGGCTGCGAGCCCGACACCGAGCCCGAACAGGTACGGCAGACCCGAGAACACGATGAGTCCGACGGCGAGGGTGGCCGGGACGAATCCGAGATCGGCTTGGGCGAAGTTGAGCACTCGGTTGGCTCGATACACGAGAGCCATGCCCATGGCGAGCAGTGCCGTGAGCAGACCGATCACGACCCCGCGCAACCAGGCACCGAGCGGTACACCAAAGAAGATCAGCTGAACGGCCACCAGAGCGATGGCCGGTGTGAGGGGCGCGAGCGTACGTCGCATCGACGACAGCCATGACGGCTCTCTCGCCACGCCCCCTCCTCCCGACGTCCCCCCGGACCGACCCGTTCTAGCAGGTTCCACGAGGGCGACCGGACGGTCGCGCCGACGTCAGGAGTTGGTGACGACGCCCGCCAGACGGGCGGCGAATTCCTCGGTGTGCGCACCGAGCTTGGAGCGGTGCAGGGCCATCCCACCGATCACGTCGGCGCCAAGGCCGGCCACCGCCGACTCCATCGCGCCGAGTGTGCGGCCCGGGTTGAGGGCGTAGGTACAGAACGTGACGGCCTTCTTGCCCCGCAAGACCGGCAGCGCTCGGATGGCGCCGATGTTCCATGGCGCCTGTCCGATGATGAAGGCTCCGTGCACCCACGTGCCGACGAGGACGAGATCGGCGTCCTGGATCGATGCATGATCGGGAGCGCGCATGGGCGACAGACCAGTGATCGACCATCCCTCCTGTTGCAGGTTGCCGGCCACCATTTCGGCGGCACGCCAGGTGTTTCCGGTGAGGCTTTCGATCAACAGAGAGGCTTTCACGCCCTCATTCTGCTCCCCCGACGAGCTCGGGCCAAGAATCCCTGACCGAAGTCAGAGTTTCTTGAGGGGGGCCCAGGCGAGGAGGAGATGTTTGGTGCCCTTGGCCGAGAAGTTGATGACGGCTTCGGTCTTGTCGCCCGACCCCGAGATGTCGATGATGATGCCCTCACCGAACGATCCGTGCTCGACCCGGTCGCCCACTCGCAAACCGAGGGTGTGGCTGTTGGACGGTTCGGCCGGTCGTCCAGCCGCCAGGGCCTGATCGACGATCCGCTCGCGGCGTTCGCGCGATGCATCTCGATCGTCGTCGTCGATGTCGAACGACGACACGGCGCGTCGAGGACGGGTGGACCAGTCGTCATCACGCGACGATCGCCGTTTGGTCGCGACGTTGCCTTCGTGATCGACGAGTTCTTCGGGAATCTCGTCGAGGAAGCGTGACGGCGGGTTGTACTGCGTGGTGCCGAACTGCTGGCGCGACCACGCGTGGCAGAGGAACAACTTCTCTTGCGCCCGGGTGATGCCGACGTAGGCGAGCCGGCGCTCCTCTTCGAGTTCGTCAGGATCGGTGAGGGCGCGGACGTGCGGGAAGAGGCCCTCTTCCACGCCCACGATGAACACCACCGGAAACTCGAGACCCTTGGCGGCGTGCATGGTCATGAGTACTACACGATCGTCATCGGTGAGTTCGTCGGTGTCGGCCACCAGCGCGACCTGCTCGAGGAATTCGTCGATACGCGCGAACTCACGCGCCGATCCGACCAGTTCGGCAAGGTTCTCGATACGACCCTCGGCCTCGATGGAATGCTCACGCTCGAGTTCGCGCAGGTAACCCGATCGATCGAGTAGTGCCTGCAGCACGTCACCCGGGCCGTCGTCGACACGATCGGCGAATTCGTCGACCACGGAAAGGAATGTTTCGATTCCCTTTCGGGCCGCGCCACTCACTCCGGCCTCGCTCGCGTGACGAAGGGCCTCGACGAAACTCATCGCGTTGTCACGGGCGAACACGTCGATCCGAGCGATGCTCGTGTCGCCCACACCACGCTTCGGTACGTTGATCACTCGTTTCACATTGACTTCGTCGAGCGGATTGGCGATCACGCGTAAGTAGGCGATGGCGTCCTTGACTTCCTTGCGGTCGTAGAAGCGAGTGCCGCCCACCACCTTGTAGGGAATCGAGTACCGCATGAGCGCTTCTTCCACCGCTCGGCTCTGCGGGTTGGTGCGGTAGAACACCGCCATCGTCCCCCACCGCTGACCGTTGCGTTGCAGGCGTTCGAGGGTTCGCCCGACGAAGTTGGCTTCGTCGCTCTCGTCGTCGGCGTGAAAGCGCACGATCTTGTCGCCGGCTCCGGTTTCGGTCCAGAGATCCTTCGGCCGTCGACCGAGGTTCTGGGAAATGACTGCGTTCGCGGCATCGAGAATGTTCTGAGTGCTGCGGTAGTTCTGCTCGAGCACCACGACCGACACGTCGTCGAAGGCGTCCTGGAACTGCATGATGTTGCGATAGTCGGCACCACGGAACTTGTAGATCGACTGGTCGGTGTCGCCGACGACGCACACGTTGTGATGTGAGGCCGACAACATGAGGACGATCTCGTTCTGGGCGAGGTTCGTGTCCTGGTATTCGTCGACCAGGATGTAACGGAACTTGTCCTGATACTGCGCGAGCACGTCGGGGTTGTTGCGCAGAAGACGCACGGTTTCCACCAGCAGGTCGTCGAAGTCCATGGCTCCGGCTCGTAGCAAGCGGGCCTGATATTCCTTGTAGATCTCGGCGTGCTTGCGGTCGAAGATGTGCGCGGCGCGGTCGGCGGCGTCACCCGGGCCGAGCAGTTCGTTCTTCCAGTTGGAGATCACGGCGTGCACGGCGCGCGGCGTGAAGCGCTTGGTGTCGAAACCGAGATCGCGGATCACGTAACCGGTGAGCCGCTGGGCGTCGGTCTGGTCGTAGATGCTGAAGGTTTTCGGGTAGCCGAGACGCTCGGCGTGAACGCGCAAGATGCGCACGCACGCCGAGTGGAAGGTGGAGATCCACATCGACCGGGCGACCGGACCCACCAGAGCCTCGATGCGGTGCTTCATCTCGCCGGCCGCTTTGTTGGTGAAAGTGATGGCGAGGATGTTCGACGGATGCACCCCGTGCGAACCGATCAGGTGGGCGATGCGGTGCGTGAGGACGCGGGTCTTGCCCGATCCGGCCCCGGCCACTACCAGGAGCGGACCGTCGACGTGTTCGGCGGCGTCACGTTGAGCCGGGTTGAGTCCGCTCAGATCGATCGGCCCGGGCCGAAAGGAGGGGTCGTGCACGCCATTCGCCATGAAGTGTCCAGCATAGGAAACAGGTGTGGTGGAACGGGTGTGGCCGCCCCTTTTCAGGGACGGCCACTCTCCGCGGGCGGAAACCGATTGTGTTGTTTGGGGGATTTCAGTTGGCCGGAGCCTCGGCCGGCGCATTGGCCGGTCGAACGCCGTTCACCATGTCGGTAATGCGCTGTGTCATGTCGCTCGTGGCCTCGGCCACCAGTGCGTCGATCACGGTCTGCGGGTCGACACCGTTGGCCGTCGCCACATCGGCGATCGACTGACCGCTTTGCAGAGCGGCCTTCAGGTCGTCAGCAGTCACACCAATCACGGATGCGACTGCCTCGAGGTGTGCGCCACGACCAGGACCGCGACGTCCTCTACGATCACCGCGTCCTGTGAACTCACCCGGTGCCGGACGAGAGTCCTGAATGGTGGTGACCACCGCGTCACGCTGCTCGGCGGTGAGAGTTCCGTCGTCAACCAGAGTCTGAAGACCATCGTTCAAACGGGTGCCGGGATCGGGACGCTCGGTCGGCGGATTCTCGGGCTTGGTGGTGAGGGTCGTCACGATGGCGTCGCGCTCGGCCGTGTCGATCACGCCGAAATCGACGAGACCCTGCAGGACTTCGGTGAACCTCTCGCCACGAGCTTCGGGACCGAGGTGCGGCTCACCGTGATGCTGACCCATGATCACTCCGTCGGCGGCGGTTTCGCCGTCGACATCGCTCGGGGTCACCGACGTGCGAGATGTCGCCGCACCGGCGCCTGTCGGCATGCTCATCAAGAAGCCGGCGCCTCCACCGGCCAACAGACCGGCGGTCACTCCCGCCACTGCCCACTTTCGTGCTGTCATCGTTCTCTCCTTGTCCGGTGCGTCGCACCCTCTTGTGCTGTGTCGTGCCGGCCGTAGGGGTGCGGCCGGAACAGTTCTCATGGTGCGACACCAACGTGAGAAGCGAACCAGGTGAGGGTGAGAGGACGGTGAGAATCTCGTTCACCCGGAATTCACCCGTCTGAGCAGGGCCGATGTGGCTCGAGGTTCCAGAATGGGGAGGTGAAGAGTGCCGTGGCCGAGGTCTCGAAGCTCATGTTGAAGCTCGGGGTGCTCGGTTTCGGCGGACCGGCCGCTCATATCGCCATGATGCGCGACGAAACGGTTCGTCGTCGCGGTTGGTTGAGCGACGAGGAATTCATGG
>CBFHWN010000116.1:0-5064 GCA_965659595.1 uncultured Ilumatobacteraceae bacterium
CAGGATGTGCTGATGGATTGGAACGCTTCACGAGTGTTGGTGACCGGTGGAACCAGTGGTGTCGGGCGTGAGCTGGTGGCGCAGTTGTCGGCTGCCGGCGCGCGAGTAGTGACATGTGGGCGGAATCCGGATCGGTGTGATGCGCTTCGGTCGGCACATCCCGATGTCATGGTCATCGAGACGGATCTGGCGGTCCAAGGACGTGGCCGTGAACTCGTCGAGTCGGCCATCGGTCATCTGGGGGGACTGGATGTCGTCATCAACAACGCTGGTGTGCAGTGTCTTGAGGACTATGTGTCGGGCGCGACGGACGTGCTCGTGTCAGACGCCACCACACAGGTGGCCACCAACGTCATGAGTCCGGTGGAGATCACAGCGACGGCACTTCCGAGACTTGTCCAGTCGGAGAGACCGCGAATCGTCTTCGTGACATCTGGTCTTGGGGTCTTCCCGAAGAAGACAGCGCCGGTGTACTGCGCGACGAAAGCAGCCCTGAGGTCCTTTGCGGTGTCACTGCGGTATCAGATGGAGGATTCGGCACCACACGTCAAGATTGTCGATGTCGTCCTACCGCTTGTCGACACGCCGATGACGGCGGGGCGTGGGAAACAATCCGACAAGATGTCCCCAGCCGCCGTCGCTCGAAAGATCATCTCATCGATCGCTTCTCCGGCCCCCGTCGTGTATGTCGGCAAGGCACGACTACTTCCCCTGTTCGTGAGGTTGGCCCCTTCCCTTGGTGCTCGAATCCTGAGGAATGGATGACGTCCTGCGAGAGCGAGGGCCCTCGAGAGCAATCTGACCACGGCCCGTGGGTTTCAGAAACCAACCGCGGCGTTCCGCCGTTCGGGCACACGACGCAGTTGCGGATCTTCATCGACCCGGACTTGTTGCAGTGGCCGGAGGTGTGGGCCGCGGCGGGCACGTGGAATGACGTTTTCGGCATCGAACCGCACAAGCTGGTCGAGGCCAGCGGCGGAGCGCTCATCGACCTGAAGCGCGATTGACGACTTCTGAATAGTCTGCGATTGTGCCTCGCTATTTGATTTCCTTCGACGACGGATCGATGGATCACCTCGACGGTGATCTCGATGAGGCGGGAGAGGACGCTCATCGAGTTCTGCGTGATGCCAAGGCTGCGGGGGTGTGGGTGACTGGCGGGGGTCTCTGGAGTCAACAGGCCAACATCGTCGGCGTCGACGGTACGCGGCGACTCGGCGACTTTCCCGAAACCAAGGCGGTGCTCGGTGGCTTCTCGATCGTGGAAGTCGACACCCTCGACGATGCATTGATGTGGGCGGGTCGAATTGCTGCGGCCTGTCGCTGTGCTCAGGAAGTTCGTGTCCTGATGGACGACCCCGAGGTCTGAGGGTCATGTTTCGCCCGGCAACTCGGGCCGACTTGTCGGCGATCAGGACGACGTTCGTTCGATCGTTCTGGGACGACCCCGTGATGCGGTGGCTCGTTCCCGACGACGCTGACTTCGCGAACGTCACGATGATGGACGACTTCTTCGCTCGCCTCGTTGCGTACGGCCACAGTCTCGTGACCCCCGATGTCGCGTCGTTCTCGCTGTGGAGTCCACCGGGACGACCCGAGGTCGACTACGAGTCGGCGCCGGCAGGTCCGCCGTCTGACGAGCTCGTCACCAAGTTCATCGCACTCGGCGAAGCAATCGATGCCAACACGCCAACTGAAGAGCACTGGTATCTGCAGATGATCGGCACACATCCCGATTGGCAAGGTCGCGGCATCGGTTCGACGTTGATTCGTGAAGGCCAGTCGTGGGCCCGCCGTGATGGCTTGGGTGTGTATCTCGAGACTGAGACGATCGAGAACGTCGCTTATTACCGACATCTCGGATTCGAGGTGCGTAGTGAATGGGACGTTGCTGCCGGTGGCCCGCACATGTGGGGGATGTGGATCCCGCCAGCCTGATCGGTGTCGTGCTCACCTTCGGGACGAAACCGGAGGTTGACAAGTGGTATTACCAAAGTACGATCAGAGTATGACCAGCCAGAAGCGCAAGGTGTCAGTGAGCCTCGACGAGGATCTCGTCGCCGAGCTCGAAAAGGGGAGCGAGGCCCTCTCGGCCCAGGTCAACGAGGCCATCCGCACGGCGGTTGAGAAGCGACGGCATCAGCAAGCGCTAGCAGATTTCCTCGACCACCTCGACGAAGTGCACGGTCCTCTCGACACTGACGAGGACGAGCGGGAGATCGCCCGGTTCATGCGTCTGCTCGGTGGTTCGGCGTGAGGGTCGTCCTCGACCAGCGTGCCGTCGATGCGCTAACTCAGAAGTCTGGCCCCGCTGAGCGACGAGTGAGACAGGCCATGCGAGCAGCGCGACGACTCGGTCGGGACGTGATGGTTCCCGCAGTGATCCTCGCCGAGTTGTACCGCAGTGGCGGGCACAACCAGCTCGTCGACGCGTTGTTGTCTCGCGAGAACGACGGTTTGCAGGTTCGAGACACTGATCGCACGCTGGCGCGTCTCGTTGGAGCGGTACTTTCCGTCGCCGAGGCTGGTTCGGAAGATCTGGCCGATGCCCACGTGGTCGCGGTGGCCGCCGAAGACGGGGGTGGAGTCGTGCTCACCGGCGATCCGGCCGACATGGCCCGACTGGCGGCGCCATATCGAACCGTCGTCGTCGAAGCGCTTCCTTCTCGCTAGAAGCGGTCAGGCCGCGATCACTCGTTCCACATCGTCGACGTGTCGACCACGCTCACTTTCGTGATCACGTGCGGGATCTTCAGAGTGCGTAGGAAGAGTTCGGCTTCCTGACGAGCCAGGGTCTCAGGGTCGTCGGACTCACCATCGCAACGTATTTCGTAGCGAAGGTTGAAGAACTGGATTCGCCCGTCGTAGGTGAAAGTGCCGTCGACGGTGTAGGCCGACTTGAAGATGTCGTGTTCGGGCTGTTCACGCGTGAGGTACGCATGTGTGGCCTCGTCGAGAGAGCCGAACTTGCCGCGAACGGTGACCCGGCAGACGCGCACGTCAGTCGCGAGCCGACTGAACGGCCACGGCACGCACGAAGTCGCGTCGATTCGTGACCGTGCCGATCTTGTCCTCGAGCGGTCCGTCGATGAACAGCGTGGCGAGGCCGTGGGCGAGCGACCACATGGCGGCGGCCCGGGTGCGGATGTCGTCGATCGCGGCGTCGTCACCGAGTTCGGCGCGCACGTGATCGAGAAGCACTTCGAACGACGCGTCGGCGACGGCCTTCAGTTCCTCGTCGTCCATGGGGCACAGGTCGCGTCGGAACATCACTCGGAAGTGACCCCGGTTGTCGATGGCGAAGTCGACGTAGGCCACGAGGAGGGCGATGTCGGCCTCGGGTGACGACGCAGCTCGCCGCAGGGCGTCCCCGAACAGAGTGAAGCCTTCGAAGGCGATGGCCCGAAAGATTGCCTTGCGGTCGGCGAAGTGGTGGTACGGCGCCTGGTGGCTCACGCCGGCGGCCGCCGCGACCTGGCGGAACGAGAGTCCGTCGGCGCCTTTGGCGGCGATGAAGTCGACCGATGCCCGCAGCACGGTCTCTCGTAGGGACGACGACGCCATGACCCGACGATAAACCACGCCATTGACAGTGTCAAGTACGGGAATTAGACAGGGCTCATGACCGACACCGAGCTTCGTCCGAGCCCCAACCGCTACCTCGCCGGCAACTACGCCCCGGTCCGCGACGAGGTGACCGCCGTCGACCTCGAAGTGATCGGCGAATTACCGGCCGACCTCAATGGCCGCTACCTGCGCAATGGCCCGAACCCAATTGCCGAGGTCGACCCGAGCACCCATCACTGGTTCGTCGGTGACGGCATGGTGCACGGCATCCGCTTGCGTGAGGGCAAGGCTGATTGGTACCGCAACCGCTACGTCGGATCGGCGGCGGTGAGCGAGGCGCGCGGCATCCCCGACATCTCCGGCCCCAACTGGAGTGGCATGAGCGGCGGCCCCAACACCAACGTCGGCGGTTTCGCCGGCACCACGTGGGCGATGATCGAAGCCGGCGGTTGTCCGGTCGAACTCACCTACGAACTCGACACCGTCGGACGCAACGACTTCTACGGGACGTTGCCGGGCGCCTTCACCGCGCATCCGAAGGTCGATCCGGTCTCGGGCGAGATGCACGCCATTGTGTATGCGTGGGCGCAGTGGTTCGACCACGTGCAGTACGTGCGTGTGGGTACCGACGGGCGCGTGAACCGAACGGTCGACATTCCGCTGCCGGGGATGTCGATGGTGCACGACATGTCGATCACCGAGCGATACGTGGTGGTGTACGACCAGCCGGTGTTGGTCGATCTCGATCTGGCGTTCGCTTCTCGGTTCCCGTTCCGTTGGAACGACGACTACGGCAATCGCGTCGGCCTCATGCCGCGTGACGGCACGGCCGACGACATCGTGTGGATCGACGTGCCCGTGGGCTACGTGTTCCATCCGCTCAATGCCTACGACACCGCCGACGGCAAAGTGATTCTCGACGTGTGCTTCTACGAGCGCATGATGCGCGACGATCTGCTCGGACCCTTCGGCGATTCGGTCGCTCAGCTCGTGCGGTGGGAGGTCGATCCGGTGCGTCGCTCGGTGAATGTCACCGTGATCGACGAACGGGCCAACGAGTTCCCGCGCCACCGTGGTGCGCTCACCGGCAAGGAATATCGCTACGGCTATTGCGCGCAGCCCGATCCGAACTCGATGCATTGGCCGACGCTGAAGCACGACTTGGTGACCGGCACTCGGGAGGTGTTCGACCATGGTTCGGGCCGGGCCGCCGGCGAGCCGGTGTTCGTGTCGCGCCCCGATGCCACGGCCGAAGACGACGGCTGGCTCGTCACCTTCGTGCACGACGGCAACGACGATTCGGCCGAGTTCGCCGTACTCGACGCCCAGGACTTCTCTCGTGGCTACGTGGCTCGTGTGAAGTTGCCCCAGCGGGTGCCGTTCGGGTTCCACGGCAACTGGGTTCCCGACTCCCGCGTCCCCGGCTGAACGCCCGTCTGTTATCCTTTACGTTCATGAAAGAAGTAAAGGAAAGGCGACGAGGGGCAACCCGGATCA
>CBFHWN010000117.1:0-4795 GCA_965659595.1 uncultured Ilumatobacteraceae bacterium
CGAACGTTCCTCCCGTTCGCGGTGTCTCGGCATCCGACTGGAACGAACTTCTCGCTCACGGTCGGCAGCGCGGAACTCTTCGGGCCGAAGAGATCGTCGACGTGCTCCACGACGTCGAATTGTCGCCCGAGGCAATCGACGCGATACGTCGTGCTGTCGAAGGTGAAGGAATCGGGGTCGACCAAAGTTTCGAACTCGACGACAGCGGCGAATTACGACGCCCATTCCTCGAGTCTGATGGACGCCGCGATCGGAGGTCTCCGAAGAAGAGTTCGTCACGTGCCTCGTCCCGTCCAGTCGGCTCCGACGGCGACTCGCTGCGGACCTACCTCTACGAGATCGGTCAGGTGCCCCTTCTCGATGCCGAAGGCGAACGGCGATTGGCGCAGGTGATCGAAGCCGGCATAGAAGCGTCGGCTCAGCTGGAGGAGTCCGGTGACCTGGCGTTCGCCGAGCGTCGTCGACTGAAAAGATTGGTCGACGCAGGTGAGCGCGCCCGACATGATCTGATCACGGCCAATCTTCGACTGGTGGTCAGTATCGCCAAGCGGTTCAGTCGCCCCACCATGCCCCTCGCCGATGCCATTCAGAGCGGGAACATCGGACTCATGAAAGCGGTCGAGCGTTTTGATCACACGCGGGGATTCAAGTTCTCCACCTATGCGACGTGGTGGATTCGGCAGGCGATCTCACGGGCAGTCGCCGACGAAAGTCGCAATATCCGATTGCCGGCCCACACCGTCGAACACATCGGCCGGATACGCCGGGCCGAACGCGAATTATTGGCCGAACTTCAGCACGAACCAACCGTCGTCGAGATCGCAGCTCGGCTCGGCGAGTCGACCGAGCGAGTGGCCGGACTCATCCATATCGCCCGAGACACGACGAGCCTCGACACACCTGTGCGCTCCGATTCCGATCGAACCTATGCCGACGATCTGGCCGCCGAAAACGTCGACGACCCAAGTGACTCCCTCGAGCGAGTGCATCTGCAGGAAGCCGTTCGAGGAGCGATATCCGACCTGCCCGAACGCGAACAGGCGGTGATGCGCATGCGCTTCGGGCTCGACGGGTCCGATGGCGCGACCCTGGAAGAGGTCGGACAGGCCTTCCAGATCACGAGAGAACGGGTCCGACAGATCGAAGTGCGAACCCTGTCGCGCCTGCGGCACACGGCTTCGGCTCGCAGCCTGCGCGACTATGCCGACGGCTGAACCCCGACGCGTCCACCGGTAACCTTCGTGTCGATGGAGGCCCCGCGCACGTTCGCTGTTCGAACTTTCGGCTGTCAGATGAACGAGCACGACTCCGAGCGGATCGCCGGGCTCTTCGAGGCCGACGGCATGATGGCGGTCGACGACGATCAGGCAGCCGATGTGATCGTCCTGAACACGTGCTGCATCCGCGAGAATGCTGACAACAAGTTGTACGGGCACCTCGGCTGGTTGCGGAAATGGAAAGACGAACGTCCTGAACGCCAGATCGTCGTGTCGGGATGTCTCGCTCAGAAGGATCGCGACACCGTTCGCGCTCGAGCTCCTTGGGTCGACGTGGTGCTCGGAACGCACAATGTGCATCGGGCCGCCGATCTGGTGACTGAATCTCGAGCCGGCGGACCCATCACTGAGATTTTCGATGAGGCCGTCGTCGACGATCACGTTCTCTTTCCGTCGGCACTACCGGCCAAGCGCACGACGTCGTACGACGCCTGGGTGACCATCCAGATCGGCTGCGACAATTCCTGCGCTTTCTGCATCGTTCCTTCGGTGCGTGGATCCGAGATCAGCCGACCGTTCGACGACGTGGTGACCGAGGTGCGCGACCTTGCCGACCAAGGTGTCACCGAGGTGACGCTCCTCGGTCAGAACGTCAACAGTTATGGCCGTGACATCCAGCTGGCGCGTCGTCGGGACGGCGAGGACACGTCGTTGCGACCGCTGTTCGCCGACTTGCTGCGCGACGTCGGATCGGTACCTGGCATTCGTCGGGTTCGTTTCACGAGCCCGCATCCAAAGGACATGCGCGACGAAACATTCGAGGCGATGGCCGCCACCTCGACCGTGTGCGAGCACTTGCATTACCCCATGCAGTCGGGGAGCGACCGGGTTCTCGCCCTCATGCATCGCGGCTACACGGCCGAGCGTTATCTCGAACGTCTGGCGACCGCTCACCGCCTGGTCAGCGATCTGGCCGTCAGCACCGACATCATCGTCGGCTTCCCAGGTGAGACCGACGACGATTTCGAGCGAACGCTCGAGGTGGCGGCCGAAGCCGAGTACGACTACGCCTACACCTTCATCTTCTCGCCGCGCGAGGGAACCGAAGCGGCCACGATGGTCGAGCATTTCGTGCCCGAAGACGTGGTCGCCGATCGGTTCGCGCGGCTACGCCTCGTGGTCGAGCGTTCAGCAGTCCGTCGTCATCGTGATCGAATCGGCCGTATCGAAGAGGTGCTCGTTGAAGGGCCGTCGAAGCGCGACCCGAATGTGATCTCCGGACGCACGCGTCAGAACAAGCTCGTCCACTTCCGTCCCAACTCGCCCGTGCGAGTCGGGAGTTACGGACTGGTCGAGATCACCGATGCCGCTGCGCACCACCTTGTCGGCGAATTCCGGGAGCTCATCGCCGAGCCGTCGCACCGGGTGCGGATTCCGGTGGCGTCGCTCTGACATCCGTGCGCCCTCTCGCGATTCTCGGACCTACGGCAAGTGGTAAGTCGGCTGTCGCCATGGCACTTGCGACTTCGACCCCATCGGTTTCGGATCCGATCGAGATCGTGTCGATCGACGCCATGCAGGTGTACCGCGAGATGGACATTGGGACGGCGAAACCGTCCCTCGACGAACGACGTCGCGTTCGGCATCATCTGATCGACCTGGTCGAACCGTCCGACGACTTCACGGTCGCCCGATTCCAGGACGAATTCCGAATGGTGCGCGACGACATGACTCGGCGCGGCGCGGTGCCACTCCTCGTCGGTGGGACCGGACTGTACGTGCGGGCCGTGATCGATGATCTCGACATACCCGGACAATGGCCCGAGATCCGGCTTCGTCTCGAGGCCGAGGTCGCGGCGGGGGGTCCCGCCGCCTTGTACGAACGCTTGGTCGAACTCGACACACAGGCGGCATCGAAAATCGAACCCAACAATGCACGCCGAGTTGTGCGAGCCCTCGAGGTCGTCGAAGGCAGCGGTCGACCGTTCTCCTCGTTCGGGCCTGGGGTCGACACCTATCCGCCCTCCGACGTCGTGCAGGTTGCGCTCCGATGGAGACGCGACGCGTTGGCACGACGGATCGAGGGACGGGTACACGCCATGCTCGACGCCGGCTGGCTCGACGAGGTGCGTCACCTGGCCAAGAATCAGCTCTCGCGCACGGCGTCCCGTGCGCTCGGCTATCAGGAACTGTTCGAGCACCTGGCCGGCCGATTCTCGATATCGGAAGCCGTCGAGACGATCGTCCTTCGCACCCGACAGTTCGCCGTTCGTCAAGAGCGATGGTTTCGCCGAGATCCCCGCATCGTCTGGTTCGATCTGGAGAACGATTCCGACGCGATGAGCGACGTCATCGGTCGAATTCACACGCTGTGGCTCGGTGCCGACTGACGTAGTGTGGCCTTCGCATGCACGTGGTCTTGTCGAAACACCAGGCGCTCGGGAACGACTTCCTCGTTCTCGACCTCGACCAGGATCCTTCGCTCGTCACCCGTGACGACTGGGCCGAGGTTGCCACTCGACTCTGCGATCGCCGCTTCGGGGTAGGGGCCGACGGATTGTTGCTGCTCAGCACACCGGGAACCGGTCGATTGAACATGATCCTCCACAACTCCGACGGTGGGCGCGCTGAGATGAGCGGAAACGGCATTCGCTGTCTGGTGCAGGCCGCGCACCGGTCGGTCGGCGGCGCCGACGGAGCCGAATACCTCGTGGGTACCGATGCCGGCGACAAAGTAGTGGCCGTCGAAGGCTGGTCCGACGACGACACATTGCAGGTGGTCGTCGGGATGGGAACGGTCGACCCGATCGACGAGCCGGCCGGCTGGGCCGCTCTCGAGTGTCACTCCGATCGTCCGGTGAGTCATGTGTCGCTCGGCAATCCGCATTCGGTGGTCGGCGTCGACGACGTGAGTGTGGTCGATCTGGTGGCACTCGGCACCAAGGTGCCCCACGTCAACCTCGAGATCGTCGAGTCCGGACCCGAGCCTCACGCCATCACCATGCGCGTGCATGAGCGAGGGGCTGGCATCACCTTGGCCTGTGGCACCGGTGCCTGTGCGGCGGCGTCGGCGGCCGTGTCGTGGGGGCTCGTGCCAGCCACGACGTCGGAAGTCCTCGTGCACATGCCCGGTGGTGACGCACGAGTGAGGTTCGATCGTGACACGCGGGTTGCCACTCTCGTCGGCCCGGCGGCCTTCGTCGCCTCGGTGACGGTGCATCTGTGAGCGATACGCCCTACAGCGAGGCTCTCGGGCGCACGCTCATCGAGCGCAGTTTCCGTGAGAAGATCGTGATCGTCGGCGTCACCTTGGACGGCGGATCCGACGAGGAGACCGAAGCCGGGCTCGACGAGTTGGCGCTCCTGGTCGACACGGCTGGAGCCGATGTGGTGGCTCATCTGACTCAGCGACGCGATACGCCGGATCACACGTGGTTCGTCGGCAAGGGTAAAGCCGAGGAACTCCGCGAGTTGTGTCTGGCGGTCGATGCCGACACCGTGGTGTTCGACAACGAATTGGCGCCGGCCCAGCAGTACAACCTGGAAAAGCTGCTCGGCCGTACGGCGATCGACCGGAC
>CBFHWN010000118.1:0-4352 GCA_965659595.1 uncultured Ilumatobacteraceae bacterium
GTTGAATCTCGGTGACGAGGGCGACGACGACTTCGACGTGCCGTCGTTCCTGAAGTAGCCCCGCCGGCACGAGGTGCTGTCCGACCACGAGATCGCCCGACGTTGGGCTGCCGTTCGAGTCTCGCTCGACGAGCACGACCGGAGCCCAGCGGATCCTGACGTGACTCTCGTCGCCGTGACGAAGACCTTTCCGGTCGAGTCGTGGGCGGCCGTCGTTCGGGCGGGTGGTGCCGACGTCGGGGAGAATTACGCCCAGGAGTTGGTGGCCAAATCCCAGGAATTCGCCCTTCGTTACCCCGATCTCGTGCGTCCACGAGTGCATTTCATCGGGCGATTGCAGTCGAACAAGATCCGGCTTCTGGCCGGCCATGTCGACGTGTGGCAAAGCGTCGATCGCGAGTCGCTCGTCGACGAGATCGCCCGTCGAGCGCCAGGCGCGCACGTGCTCGTCCAGGTCGACGCGAGCGGTGAGGTCGGAAAGGGTGGATGTGCCGTCGACCGAGTGCCGACTCTCGTGGCTCGGGCAATCGATCGAGGTCTGAGAGTGGACGGGGTGATGGTGATCGGTCCGACCGACGGCGATCCCGAGCGCACCAGGCAGGCGTTCGAGCGGACGGCTGCATTGGCCGATCGGGAAGGGTTGGACGTGCGGTCGATGGGAATGAGCTCTGATCTGGCTCTGGCACTGGCGTGCGGTACGACCATGGTGCGGGTTGGGTCGGCAATCTTCGGTGACCGTCCACCCGTCGCTTGAGCCTTCGTACTACGATTCTGCTGCGATGTCGATTTTCCGTAGAGCCATGGATTATTTGGGCCTCGGCGAGGACGACGCGTACGACGACTACGACGACGTCGAACCGTCACCCGTGCGCGAAGTCGACGATCCCTCGCGCTCGGCCTCACGTCAGGTGACGCCCCGCGACGTCGATCCAGTCCCGGCCCGACGCGCCTCGGTCGACGACTCGTCGGTGCAACCGAGGCCGGTGTCGGGTCGACAGGCCTCATCAGTGCGAACGGTTGGTTCGGTGGGTGCGCCCGGTGAGACCTACACCGTGAAAGCTCTGCGTTTCAACGACATCCAAGAAGTCGCCAACCGGTTCCGAGACGGTCATCCGGTCATTCTCAACACCGAGGGGTGCGATGCCGACGTAGCACGTCGCATGGTCGACTTCTCGAGCGGTCTCTGCTACGGCTTGCACGGAAAGATCGAAAAGGTGGCCAAGGGTGTGTATCTCTTGAAGCCATCACCCCGGGCCACGGTCGTCGAGTACTGATCGTCATGCGCGAACTGATTTATACGATCGTCTTCTTGTTCGAGTTGGCCATCATCGGTCGAGTGATCCTCTCGTGGTTCCCGATGTCGAATTCCGGGACCCGGTCGGTGATGGACGTGCTGATGCGCATCACCGAGCCCGTGCTCGGTCCGGTTCGGCGAGTTCTGCCCTCGTTCGGTGGGTTCGACCTGTCGCCGATCGTCGTCATTCTCGTTCTGAACGTGCTCCTGCGGGCTCTCTGACCCCTCGCTAGCCTGTCGACACCCATGTCGTCTCACCGGTATCCCCCCGTCGCGTCGCAGCCCTCGTTTCCGGAGCTCGAGAGCGAGGTGCTTCGTCGGTGGGAGACCGACGACACCTTTCGGCGATCGGTCGAGAATCGGCCAGCCGGAGACGGCGGCGACAACGAGTTCATCTTCTATGACGGGCCGCCGTTCGCAAACGGACTTCCGCATTACGGCCATCTACTGACTGGATTCGTGAAGGACGCCATTCCGCGCTTTCAGACCATGCGTGGACGGCGAGTCGAGCGGCGGTTCGGCTGGGATTGCCATGGTCTGCCGGCCGAGGTCGAAGCCGAGAAACAGCTCGGCATCTCCGGTCATCCCGAGATCTCCGAGTTCGGAGTCGAGAAGTTCAACGATTACTGCCGTACGAGCGTCCTTCGCTACACGAGCGAATGGCGTCGCTACGTGTCGCGCCAGGCTCGCTGGGTCGACTTCGACAACGATTACAAGACGCTCGACATCTCGTACATGGAGTCTGTGATGTGGGCGTTCAAGACTCTGCACGACAAGGGCTTGGTGTACGAAGGATTCCGGGTACTGGCCTATTGCTGGCGTTGCGAAACTCCACTCAGCAACACCGAGACCCGAATGGACGACGTCTACCGCGATCGTCAGGACCCAGCGGTCACCGTCGGCTTTCGTCTCGAGACCGGGGAGACCATCTGGGCTTGGACCACCACGCCGTGGACCCTGCCGTCGAATCTGGCGCTCGCCGTCGGGCCCGACATCGAGTACTCAGTGTTGAGTCGTGGCGACGAGTCGGTGATTGTCGCCACCGCGCGCCTCGGTTCCTACGAGAAGGAACTGGAAGGTTTCGAAGTCGTCAGGACCGTCGCCGGACGCGAACTGGTCGGAACGCGGTACGCACCACTTCTTCCGTATCTGGCCGACACACCGAACGCCTTTCAGATCCTGCCGGGAGATTTCGTCTCCACCGAGGACGGAACCGGAGTGGTCCACATGGCGCCCGGATTCGGCGAAGAGGACCAGAACGCTTGCGCGGCCGTCGGCATCCCCACCATCTGTCCAATGGACAGCCACGGCTGCTACACCTCGGAGATCTCCGACTGGGCCGGCCAGCATGTCTTCGAAGCGAATCCGGCGGTCATCAAACATCTGAAGAGTCTCGGCGTCGTCGTTCGACACGACACCTATGACCATGCGTACCCGCATTGCTGGCGGTGTGCCGAGCCTCTCGTGTATCGCGCCATTTCGTCATGGTTCGTCGAAGTCACCGCCATCAAGGATCGGATGGTCGAACTCAACCAGCAGATTCGTTGGGTGCCGTCACACCTGAAAGACGGGTCGTTCGGCAAATGGCTGGCCAATGCGAGGGACTGGTCGATCAGTCGAAACCGTTTCTGGGGATCACCGATTCCGGTATGGAAGAGCGACGATCCCGAGTATCCGCGTATCGACGTCTACGGAAGTCTGGACGACCTGCGACGTGACTTCGGGGTCGAGGTGACCGACCTTCATCGCCCGGCCGTCGACGAACTGGTCCGTCCCAATCCCGACGACCCGTCCGGACGTTCGATGATGCGGAGAGTTCCCGAAGTCCTCGACTGTTGGTTCGAGAGCGGGTCCATGCCGTTCGCCCAGGTGCACTATCCGTTCGAGAATCGCGAATGGTTCGATCAGCACTACCCAGGCGATTTCATCGTCGAATACATCGGACAGACGCGCGGATGGTTCTACACATTGCACGTTCTTGCAACGGCCTTGTTCGATCGACCGTCGTTCGCCACGTGCGTGAGTCACGGAATCGTCCTTGGTGACGACGGGCAGAAGATGTCGAAGAGCCTTCGCAACTATCCCGATCCGATGGAGGTATTCGACAAGTACGGCGCCGATGCCATGCGGTGGTACCTGCTGTCGTCGGCAATTCTGCGCGGTGCCGACTTCTCGGTGACCGAGGCCGGAATCCGTGACACCGTTCGTCAGATCCTCCTTCCGTTCTGGAATTCGTGGTACTTCCTTGCGCTCTACAGCGAAGCCGAGAACACGGCTGGTGTCTTTCGTACCGACTCGACGAACGTTCTCGACCGCTACATTCTCGCCAAGACCGCTCAACTGATCGAGCGGACGACCGTCGAGCTCGACGATTACGACCTCTTCTCGGCGTGTACCGCAGTTCGCGACTTCCTCGACGTGATGACCAACTGGTACATCCGTCGTTCTCGCGATCGCTTCTGGGCCGGTGACCGCGATGCCATCGACACGTTGCACACCGTGCTGGTGCTGCTGAGTCGAGTGGCGGCCCCGTTGCTTCCGCTCGTGACCGACAACGTGTATCGAGGCCTGACCGGTGACGACAGTGTTCATCTGACCGACTGGCCGTCGGCCGACGTCGTACCGGCCGACGACGAACTGGTGGACGTCATGGATTCGGTTCGCGAGATCTGTTCGGTGGCCTCGTCGATTCGCAAGGCCCACGGCCGGCGTGTCCGTCAGCCATTGCGGGAATTGAGAATTTCGTTCCCGGGCGCCGAACGAGTACGTGAGTTCATCGACCTCGTGGCCGACGAAGTCAATGTGAAGTCGGTCGAACTGTCCGACGAAGTTGGCGCAGCACCCATGGTGTTGCAGGCGGTGCCGGCTGCGCTCGGCCCCCGTCTCGGCGGCCGCACTCAGGAAGTCATCAAGGCGATCAAGTCGGGGGACTGGACTCAGGAAGGTGATCGTGTGATCGCCGGCGGAATCGAACTGTACGCGGGTGAGTACACCTTGAAGCTCGTGGCGGCCGAGGGTGAGGCGAGTGCGACGATGTCGGACGGACGAGGTGTGATCA
>CBFHWN010000118.1:4362-4769 GCA_965659595.1 uncultured Ilumatobacteraceae bacterium
CACTCTCGATACCGAGGTGACTCCCGAGCTCGAAGCCGAAGGAACCGCACGAGATCTCGTCCGTCTCGTGCAGCAGGCGCGCCGTGACGCCGGACTCGCGGTGAGCGACCGAATTTCTCTGACCCTTGGCGTGCCGGAGTCGATTCGACGACGGGTTCAGCCTTTCCTCGACGTGATAGCGGCCGAAACGTTGTCGTTGTCGGTGAATTGGGGAACCGGTGAACCAACGGCCCGACTCGATGACGACGACGTACATGTCTCAGTCGAGCGCGTGACCTGAGTCCGGTCGACAAGTCAGTGCCCACTGCACGGTGAAGGGATATCCTTCCGCAACCCTGCTGTTCGAGCGAGGAGTGGCGATGCCGACCAAAAAACCAGTGAAGAAGGCTCCGGTCAAGAAAGCACCT
>CBFHWN010000119.1:0-4756 GCA_965659595.1 uncultured Ilumatobacteraceae bacterium
TAGGCCATCGAGACGGCATACGAGGCCTGCTCGGGGAAATCGGGACGAAGGTCGTCGTAGAGGGCCGCCGAGCGCGACATCACCTCGTCGAACACTGATGTCATACCCGCCTCATCGACGAGGTCAGGTCGCGTATAACCATGATTCGGGGTGAGCGCCTGCCATTCGATCGTCAGGAGACGATGGCGCTGCAGGTCGCGGAACGCCCCGTAGTCGGACAGCACGTCGAAGCGATAATCGATGCGTTCGAAGGCGCGTCCGGGACGATGCCGACGATTCTCTCGATTGCCGATGTACGAACGAAGAATCGCCACCTTCTCTCCGTGACTCATCGCCTCGACCTGTCGCAGGATCTGAGATTCGGGAAGGCTCGAATAGGGGTAGCAGATGGCAGCCACGAGCTTGTTCTCACCGTCAGGATCCCAGTCGGTGAGCACGACGGGTGCGCTGTGTTCGGTGGGTGTTTCGGCGAACAACTCCCGCACCAATTCCGACGTCTCGAATCGCGTCGAGGTGAGATAGTCACTCCATCGACCACCGCGATCGACTAGATCGACGCGCCTCAAAAAACTCGGAATCACCTTGCGCAATTCTTCGAGCATCAGGGCCGCATATTGCTGCGCTTCGGGAAGTGGATGCGCACGCATACGAATGAGCATCGCTTCGTAGGCCTGACCACTCGCATAGATGCCCACGTTCGACAACGAGGATGCGGGGAGGACGCCGCGGACAGCATCGAGAGCCTTGGCTCGTGTCGCCTGCCGGTAGACGAAGTCGCTGTCGGACGGGTCGCGAGGAACGGTCGCCCGGACATGCTCGGTCACTTTGTCCATGAGAAGGCTGTACGAGTCGAATATTCGATCCATGTCGCCCACGTAGCGCGTTCCGAGACGCGAATTCAGAACTCCGAGGTCGCGGTAATAGCGGTAGCGGCCGGCGAGGCGAGCGTCGTAGGCGATGTAGCGGGTGCTCTGTTCGAGATAGCTGGCAAGACGACCCCACTCCAGGATCTTCGTCAACACGTTCGAAGCCTGTTCACACGCCAAATGCACGCCACCCAATTGGGCGACCGAGTCGTCGCCGTACTCGAAAAAGACGCGCTCGTAGAGTTCTTCGGCCCGCTCGAGTCCGATCGTGGCATCGACCCCCTGGTCCCCCGTCACATCCAGATCTCCGACGAATTCGTCGAGAAAAAGACGGCGGAGACTCTTCGAGCTACGGCTGTACCGGGCGAAGAGGGCCCCCTTCACCACCTCGGGCAGGTTCACCAGCGCGAACACAGGACTGTCGAGGTTGGTGAAATACCGACGCAGAATCTCGGCCTCCTCGGGGCTGAACTCCTCGGGGGCGTAGACGGTCACGAGATCGAACGCTAGTTGGCGCGACCCGCAGGATCGGGGAAATGACTCCAGCTTCTACGCCAGGACGTCGACATCGGTCGACAGTGTCGCAAATTCACGTGCGACCTGCTCACGAAGACCCTCGTCGAGCCAGAGATCGACCACGGTCATGGCCATGGCTCGCGCCCCGTCGATCACGGCGCGATCTCCACCGTCGGCTCCAGCATGCTCGGCGAATTCGCGCGTGTGTATGGCGACCCCCGACGGAGCGACCTGCACCATCGGATGAATCGACGGCATGAGGTAGGAAACGTTTCCCATGTCGGTCGATCCGAGGACGGGTCGACCCGTGACGCGTGGGTCGACGACCGTACGTCCGAGTTCGGCCATGTTGGTGGCATAGGCCGTGGCGAGTCGCTCGTTGTCACGAACTTCGGCGTACGTGTGCCCGTCCCATGTGCTGTCCATCTGGCAACCACATGCCGATGCTGCTCCTTCGAGACATGCCATGACACGTTGCTTCAGCGGCTGTAACGACGAGATGGTGGGCGATCGCACGTACCAGGTGGCCGCCGCACGACGCGGCACGATGTTGGGTTTCTCTCCCGCATCGGTGAAGATGCCATGGATCCTCTCATCGGGCCGAATGTGCTGGCGAAGGGCAGCCACGTTCACGTAGCCGAGCACCGCGGCGTCGAGAGCGTTTCGACCCATCCACGGTGCCGCCGACGCGTGCGCTTCCTGCCCGTGGTACACGACATCGACGGTGTGGATGGCGAGAGAATCCATTCGGAGCAGATCGGCATCGGCCGGGTGGATCATCATTGCGGCCGTTCCCGACGAAAAGGCACCCTGTCGCGCCAGAGCGATTTTGCCGCCGCCGCCCTCTTCGGCCGGCGTTCCGAGAATTCGCAACCGTCCCCCGAGTTCGCGAGCCAAGGAAGCGGCGGCCAGACCGGCGCCCAGTCCGGCCGATGCGATCACGTTGTGGCCGCATCCGTGGCCGATTCCGGGAAGCGCGTCGTACTCGAGCAGCACGAGGATCTCGGGACCCTCGTCGCCAACGGCGACCTCGAAGGCGGTGTCGACGCCGTAGGCCTGTCGAACGACGGGCAGGTCGGCTTCTTCGAGAACTGAGCACAAAAGATCGTGGGCGAAGACCTCTTCGTAATTCAGTTCGGGGTGGGCATGTATGTCGTGGCTGACCGCTACCAACCGGTCGGCCCGTGCCAACACGTCGGCTGCCACACGATCCTTGGCTTCACGCGAGAGGCTCATGTGGACAACGGTAGTTGCTCGTCGCCGCCGGGCGTCCACACCGTGATTGCGTCCGGAACGACTTCGACAATCAACTCGGTCGACTCGGTCGACTCGAACCATCGCCGCCCGTCCACGTGCACGACCGACTTCGCAGGCACCGTCACGGCCGATCGTCGTGTCGACGAGGTCTCGATCCTCGGATGCGGAAGATGAGTGCCAGTCGGCAACCGTCGGCGGGCCCCCCATCGTTGGCGGACGGGCATATCGGCAATCACTTCGAAGATCTCGACCCGTCCGTCATTCGGATGTCCCCGCGGCGCCACGTCCCATTTCCCGAGGAACTGAGCGTTCATGACGACCGTCACCGCGCCACGCCACCAGCCGGCGACTCGACGCCGTACGACCACATGCGATATCGCAGTCGACGAACCGGCGAGCGGCGATTCGAGACGCACGACGTCGAGGGAAAACTCGACCGGGGACACAGATCCGCCCACACCGAGAGTTCGAGCCATGTCGCCTCCCCGCAGTCCGAGAGCCTCCGTTCCGCCGGCGACGGCCTCGGCTGCCGAGCGATCGTCGTCGAACCACGGGAGGTCATCAGGAGGGACACCTGGAACACCCCAGTCGTCGCCCCGACGGATGGTCACGATTCGACTCCCGTCACGACCGAGGAAGCGGCCACGACGCCACGTAGCAGAAGGTCGGCCGCTCGATCGGCGGATCGTCGGGTCGCAGATTCCGGGGCCATCACGGCGATCTGTCGCAAGAGGTCGATGAGCTGCTTCATGGTTCGGACGAAATCGCCACCCGACAACTCCTCGGCTTCCACGACCTCGGCGAACTCTTCACCCGAGGCCCAGGCGTAGGCGACGGCGATATACGTCGGGTCCGGTGCACGGTGCACGGACAGACGCTCGCGCTCTTCCACGAGTCGTAATTCTCGACTGATCGACTCGATCGCCCGACTGCGACGTCGAACCTCGTTCGACGGGAACCATGGTGCCGGCGGAGCCTCACTCGAGCGATGTTCGTACACGAACACCGACACGAGGGAGGCCAAATGGGAAGGTTCGAGACCGTCGAGCAAGCCGGCCGTGAGCGACTCGGCCACCAGCAAGTCGGATTCGTGAAATGTCGATGCCAGTACATCCCCTTTGTCGGTGAGCGACCAGCCGTTGACGTAACCCATGTCGTCGAGAACACGGAGCACACGATCGAAGCGACGAGCGACAGAGTTGCCGCGACCCTTCACCTGGTCACGCGTCTGGTCGATCTCGCGCTCGAGCCGATCGACTTGCGCAGCCGCTCGTAGCCGTACGGCGAGATCAGGGTCGTCTTCGACCGGATGAACTGCCGCACGCCCTTCGTCTCCGGGCGCTGGCTCACTGGCGCTCACGACAACCCGCGACAGTTGATCGACGACGTCACGCTGAAACTCGGGTCGGGTCGGCGCGAAGGGGGTCGGCAACTCGATCTGCCCCGACACCTCGGGAGGTCGCGCGAAATCACGAGCCGTCAGATTGGCCACCAAGCGGTCCTCGGTGATGACAGACAACTTCACTCCCCCGGCCCGGTGCGCCGCCGACAGCACGACCGCCGGACCTGCGATCTTTCCCTTGTCGACGCGAATCACTGAGCCCGGGCGAAGACGTGTGAGCGCGAACTCGATCGCGCTCTCGCTCCGAGTTCGGGGAACTCCTTCGAGGCGAGCCCGATAATCGTGGATGTCTCCGTACGGACTCTCGGCTTCGGCACGTAATTCATCGAGTCTCTCGAGGCGCTTCTCCAACCGAGCTTCGAGACGGACGACGTCGCGGTCAGCCTGGAATTGGGCGAGGGACAGGTTCAGAAGATGTCGCGCCTCGTCACTCGAATAGGAGCGAACCAGATTCACCGCCATGTTGTAGGTCGGCCGGAACGACGAGGTGAGGCGGAACGACCGACTGGCCGCCAGGGCCGCCACCTGATCGAAGGTCGTGAACGGATTCCAGAGCACCACTGCATGTCCACGATCGTCGAGACCTCGACGACCGGCTCGTCCGGTCAACTGCGTGAACTCTCCCGGAGTGAGATTTTCGTGATGTTCGCCTGTGAACTTCGACAACTTCTCGACGACCACCGAACGAGCCGGCATGTTGATCCCCACCGCCAGG
>CBFHWN010000120.1:0-4734 GCA_965659595.1 uncultured Ilumatobacteraceae bacterium
GGGAGTGCCGATCATCGCCGATGGTGGTGTCACCTACTCGGGCGACATGGTGAAAGCACTGGCCGGGGGAGCGAGCACCGTGATGCTCGGCTCACTGCTCGCCGGCACCGACGAAGCACCCGGCGAGGTCGAACTCTTCGAAGGGCGCCGCTACAAGAGCTACCGCGGCATGGGATCACTCGGCGCCATGCAAGGGTTGGGTGCCGATCGCTACGGGTCGGGGCAGGGGAGTTCTTCCGGCGGCTCTGGTTCTTCAGGCTCGAAGAAGTTGGTGCCCGAAGGCATCGAAGGACGCGTCGCGTATGCCGGTGTGCTGGCCGACGTGATCTACCAACTCGTCGGCGGACTCCGCTCGGGCATGGGATACGTGGGAGCGGGCACACTTGCCGACCTGCACGCCAAGGCCAAGTTCATGCGTGTCACGACGGCAGGGCGAGAAGAGAGCCATCCGCACGACGTGACGATCACCCACGAAGCACCCAACTACCACCGCTCGTAAGGGGTCAGCCAGCGATCAGGCGTATTGCAGTCGACATCTTCATGTGCAAGGTGAGTGATGAACCACGCCCCCGCACGAAGCCGAAATGCTCGTAGAACTTCGCAGCTGCCTCGTCGACGGCATCGACTGAGACGAGTCTCCCGGGCGCAATATCTGATACGGCAACCACTCGAGTTAGAGCGTCGAGAAGAAGCGCCGATCCCACGCCGCGATCTTGATGGCTCCGTGTCACGGCGAACTTCGCCACTAGGTACGACGGAATGAGGAGAGGCGAACCCCGGCCAACTCGCTGGCTCACCTCATCCCGACCAGTGGCATGAGGAGTCAACGAGTAATACGCGATCACCCGACCCTGTTCGGCGAAGACATAGGTGTTCGCAGTTCGCGACCGGCGGGAGTGGTCGGCGAACTGCGTGATCCAATGATCCAGGGACGCATTCCCGCAGTCAAAGGCCGTTGCATCATGACGGCTGGGATCGAAGAGAACTGATCGAACGGGCTGGGGCGTCGTCACGCAGGATCGAGCGGCAGGGTCGGCAAGAGAGCGCGTGCTCGATCGAAGACTTTCGGATCGACCGGGAGGTCGAGCGACGCCATTAGCGCGTCGAACTCGTCGGCGGGCAGCAGGGTGACGTGTCGAAGCGAGGCGTCGGCGAGAACCTGCTTGGCTCGATCGACGGCCGGATCCCGCACGAACGAACTGATCGACACTCCCAGAACAGCTGCAGCCTCGGTGATCAGGGCTTTGTCGTCGGGGGACAGGCGAAAACGGAGTTCGTCCGAGGCCCGAGAGTCAGGAGATGCCATGGCCTCGGACTGTAGCAACGATGTATCCACAATTGGTCTCCCTTTCGATGAGGTGGAGCGGTGCCAGTGTGGGTCGCCTGGTGGGGGCGGGGGAGTTGAATGGACGTCGTGGTCACCGCCGAGGGCAAGCGATCGTTCTGGATGCACCAGTTGGCCGAATACGTGATCGGCTTCGCCTTGGTGGCCACCGGTCTGCAGAGTCCCGAACCCATGGTGCCCACGTTGCTCGGTGCGATCATCGTCCTTAACACGGCGAGTGTCGACGCGCCCTTTGGTGCCTTCCGCAAAGTGGGTCGGCGTCTACATCGCGTGTTCGACATCGTGGTGTTCGTCGTGGTGGTGGCGGCGTGTGTGTTGCCGGTGGCCGATGCTGCCACTCGCCTCGTCATGGGATTCATCGCCGTGGTGTTCGCGGTTGTGATCTACCGCACCGACTACACGCCGCCCGTGCCCAAGGCCGAGCGACACCAGCCCGGTGACGGACGGGCCGACGACCTCGGACGCCAGGCCGGTCGCATGGCCGGCACCTGGGCTGCTCGGGCCCGTGACTCGTGGCGTCGACGTCCCTGACCTCGTCCGCCGCTCGTAGGCTTTCCGTTATGTCGTCAGCATTCGAACGCCCGGCCCCCGACCTCGGCAAGATCCTCACCGCTTGGGAGGATTGGGAGCGTGGCGAAGAGAACCCTGGTCGTGTGCTCACCAACATGAAGACGGCCGGACTGGCCGAGGTGCTGCGTGAACTCACCGAGTCGGGCTGGACTCCGGCCGCTCGGTCGTAGTCGTACGTGTTGCCGGCTCGTCGCCCGGGCGGGCAGCAGAAGATTCCGTCGCCGTCGGGCCGTCGCCCGGCTGGTGATGCGCTGTGGTCGGGGCTCCCGGCTTCGTTCTCGGTCGATGATGTGGTGGCGCGAGTCGGCGCCTATCAAGAGGTGTTGGCTGAGCTTCCGACGCCCCGCACCGACGAACGCGTGTCGGCGGTGATGATCCTGCTCACCGACGGGCCGTCGGGTGCCGAGGTGCTGCTCACCCGACGCACCGAAACCCTCAACAACCACAAAGGGGAGATGTCGTTCCCGGGTGGGCGAGTCGACGCCGACGAAGGACTCATCGAAGCGGCCCGGCGTGAATCGTGGGAGGAAGTAGGAGTCGACCCGTCGTCGGTGACGGTGGTGGGGCGGCTGAGTCCGCTGTCGACGTTCGTGAGTCGGAGTTTCATCGTGCCGGTGGTGGGGGTTCTGTCATCTCACCCCTCGCTGGTCTTGCACGAGGTGGAAGTCGACCGGGCGATGTGGGTGCCGCTGCGTGAATTGGTGCGGGCCGACACGTTTTCGTGGGAGTGGTGGGACTTCACGGGTCTGGCCGACTCGCAGGAGCGGGCCATGTTCTTCTTTCATCTCGACGACGAGACGGTGTGGGGAGCGACGGCGCGCATGCTGCACGAGTTGTTGTGCGTCGTGCACGGCGCCGACCACCTCTCCATCTGCAACTGGTAACCACTTTGGTGTTCGTTTCTTGGTGTTCTGGGTCTAGAAAACGACCTCTGGCGTCCGATCCCAGACCCAGAACGCCCACTCCTCGGAGGCTGATACGAGGCCTTTGAAGTTCTGAACAGGCTCTTTACGGGAGCTCCATGGTGCGTTATGGTCAAACCAGTGGTCAGACCAATGAAGAGCGAGGGCAATCGTCGGGCGGTGTCCGGGCAGGTTGAAGGGCAACTCCGCGCTCTCATCCGAGACACCCTCCGGCCGGGCGACAAACTCCCCTCCGAGCGCGATCTGGCCCAGAGCCTCTCGGTGAGCCGCCCCACGCTTCGAGAAATCATTTCGTCACTGTGTCGAACCGGCGAGCTCGACCGCCGATGGGGAGTGGGTACGTTCGTGCCCGTCTCGAACCGGAAGTTCCAGTTCGCCTTGGCAGGGGCCGTGCGCCCGGTCCGTATTGCCGCTTTGGAACAGGGGTTTGAAGCCGATGTCACCGGCTTCAACACTGAACTCGTACTGGCCGACGTCGAAACGGCTTACACCTTGGGAGTTCCGGAAGGTGCACTGGTGTGGGGTGTCGACCGAACCCTCGAGCTGAATGGTCGAGCGGCCGCCCACTTGACTGACTTCGTCCGAACTGGAGTCAACGGGCGTGAGATTGATCTCTCCGGATTAGGCAAGGAAGACAACGTCGACCTGCTCACGTATATCGAGCAGCATTCGGAATTGCGAATCGAATTGCTTGATGTGGTTCTCAGCGTCGATCTGGCCTCAAACGTCTTCGCTCGAAAACTTCAACTCGAAATGAGTGCTCCACTCATGGCCAGTCGCTTCGTCGGTCGACTACAAAACGGCGAACCAGTCAGTTGTGGCTCCGTGCACTACGTACCAGGTCGAGTCGAACTAGTTCTCAAGGGACTTGGCGCCAAACCGTCGTCAAGTTAGTGAGAAGGCAGAAACAACCACAGAGGGAGGAAGAATGACGAGGCGTATATTTAAAGGAAGGTTGGCAGGAGCAGCCTTACTGGCAACAGTAGGACTACTTGCCGCATGTGGGTCGGATGACTCCGGTTCACAGGGCAGCTCGGAGACTCAGGCTCCGGCCGAAACCACGGAAACGAACCCTGAAGAAGCAACAGATACAGCAGTAGAAGTCATCACCGTCAATATGGCTGTGGACAGTTTCACCCTCGGTACGCCAGTGTGGGTCGGAATTGAGAAGGGGTACTTCGCAGAAGAAGGCCTCGAAGTCAACCCGATCACTTTCCAGACCGGATTTGAATCGATCCAAGCATTGCCGGCCGGTGAAGTCGACTTCGGCTGGGCTCTCGATTTCGCAGCAGTCTCTTCGTCGTCGGAACGGTTGTCAATCGTTGGCAGTGTGGCAAGCCCTGCTCCTGGATTCCACAAGATGGTGTTCAACGAGACAATCTCCGCTCCAGAAGATCTTGCCGGTCAGAAGATCGGAGTCCTCGAAGGAACCGGACAGGCTTGGGTGAGCCAGCTGTGGCTCGACGATTTGGGACTCGCTGGTCAGGTTGAACTGATTCCGCTTCCGGGTGCATTTGAACTCGTTGCGGCATTGAAGACCAACGAAATCCAGGCCTCTTTCCTCTTTGGTGCTGCCATGCAGGAGGTGACGGAGGAGTCGGGCCTGACTGTGTTCGGTGATGATTCCGCAGTCCTTGACGTCCAGGGCATCTACATGATCACCCGCTCCGACTACCTGGCCGAGAACGCAGAGGCAGTGCGTCGAGTGATCAGTGCATTGGTGAAGATCACCGATGACATCGCAGCAGATCCCGAAGGTGCAGCCGAGATCACAGCGGCAGCCGTCAATGGGGATGCGGCCGCTCTGCTCCCGTCGATTTCGACCGGATCGCCGAAGATGGGGTTCTCCTCGGCCAAACTGAACGTACTGGCTGAGATTGAGACGTTCCTGAAGAA
>CBFHWN010000121.1:0-4656 GCA_965659595.1 uncultured Ilumatobacteraceae bacterium
GTGAACGACACCGTTCTCGACAGCACGACGCCGTGAGAGTCGCTCCCCGTCGTCGACGGACTCGTGGTCGCCGACGGCGAAGACTTGGTCGGTGCCGATCCGGCATCGATCGAAGAATGCACGCTCAGCCAACGCAGTCTCGGTGGTGGCTCGAGCGGGCCTGATGTGGTCTGTCTGCAAGAGGCACTTCGCGCGGCCGGCTATCTCGATCGCGGCCCCACCGGAAACTACGACAACCAGACGGCAGCCGCCGTTCAAGCCCTCCAATCGGATCGCGATCTCTACCTCGACGGCCTCGTGGGTCGCGAGACGGCACTGTCTCTCGGGATCTGGCCCGACGAACAGTCGCTCGTCGTGAGGACGCCGGCTTCCGAACCGGGTGCGGTCGACCTACTCGGCTATCCCCTCTCGACGGTTGCGTCAGCGGGATCCGATGCACCTCCGCTCCCCGAGAACTCGGGATCCGGTCGACGCGTCGTGTATTCACGCGCCGGCCAACGCGTGTGGGCCGTCGACGAGAACCAGGTGATTCTTCGTTCGTGGCTGGTGTCGGGCAGCAAGTACAACAACGAGCTCCCCGGCACTCACGAGGTGTACAGCCGCTCTGAAATGTCGACTGCGTGGAACGGAAAAGCCTGGTTGCCGCAGATGATCCGCTGGCTCCGCACCGACATCGGCCACATCGGATTCCACGCGATTCCACTTCATCGTGAAGACGACTCGCCCTACCAGACCGAGGACGAACTCGGCCAACGTCTGAGCGGAGGTTGCCAGCGTCAAGCCAATGCCGACGCCGCGTTCATGTGGGACTTCGCCCAAGTGGGCACCAAAGTCGTCGTCGTCTAACGGTCGAAGAGAGCGGTGAGCACGGTCTCGGCCGACTCGGTGTCCTGGCGATCGTCGTGTCCGATCGCACTCAGGTAGCTCACCGACACGAAATCATTCTCGACGAGCCCACCATCGGTGTCGGCAGGAAGTTCGACCGCTTCTCCCCACTGCATACGAACGTAATACGAGCCGTCATGCCCGGTCTTGGGTTCGAGCGTCGCCGTACTCATGCGACGCGGCGGCTCGTGCCCGATGCGACCGAGGCGCCACCCCTTCATGTCGTCGACGTCTTTGTTCGGAACGTTGATGTTGACCACGACCGGCTTCGTCGGCATGTTCGACACGAAACCTTCGACGAAGGTCGCTGCGACATCGGCGGCCGCCTCCCACTTTTGGCCGATCAGCATCTCGTCCCAGCCTTGACCCTCGACACCGAAACCAGTGACGGCCTGACTCACTGCGATGCCCGACACCAGACCATTTCGTGCCGTGAGCGCTGCGCCCACCGTTCCCGAGTGGTACACCGACCGTCCGACGTTCACACCGGGGTTGATACCCGAGACGACGAGATCGAAGGGCGCGCCGAACGCTCCGAGACGGGAGAACATGACGCAGAGAGCCGGTGGTCCGGTCACCGCCCAGGCCTCGTCGATTCCGTCGACTGCGGCGCGATGAACCTCGGGTTGGATCAGATGTAGTGCACCGAGAGCGGCACCGGCACCCGAGAATTCTCGATCAGGAGCGGCGATCACCACGTCACCGAAGGGACGCATGGCCCGCGCCAGGACGTGCAGACCCACCGAATCGATGCCGTCGTCGTTGGTGAGGAGGATGCGCATGACTCCCATCGTGCCTCACGAGGGGTGTCGAGCGGGCATCGCCCGGGTCAACGGCCGGTGAACACCGCCGGACGGCGCTCGAGAAAGGCCGCCACACCTTCTCGGTGATCGTCGCTCTTGAACGAGGCCGACATGGCCGACGTGTGGCGATTCATGTGATCGGCAACCGACGACGTGAGACCCTCGTAGGTCAACTGCTTGATCAGTCGATGCGAATGCGGAGAACCGGCCGCAACTCGCTCGGCAAGATCGTGAACGACGGAGTCGAGCGAGTCGGGCTCCACGACGTCGAGCACGTAGCCAAGACGTAGCGCCTCGTCGGCGTCGATCATGTCTCCGGTGTACGTGAGACGCAGTGCGTTCTGAAGTCCGATGATTCGGGGAAGGAGCCACGTGCCCGCCCCGGTGTCGGGGACGAGACCACGATGCACGAAGTTCCAGGCGAAGCGCGCCCGATGGGTCGCGATGCGCAGATCGCATTGCGAGGTGAACTCGGCGCCCATACCCACCGCCGGGCCGTCGATCGCGCCGATGGTGGGCTTCGCGCACTGGACGAGTGGCCACCACTTGTCGGTCTCTTCGGCCGAGCCGCGCAGACCTCGCTGCTCACCGGGAATGGTCGACAGATCGGCGAGATCGGTTCCGGCGCAGAAGGCGCCCGGCACTCCGGTGACGACGAGCACACTGATCGCATCGTCGTTCGATGCTTCGCCGACCGCCTCGATGAAGTCACCGAGCATTGCAAACGTCATGGCGTTCTTCTTCTCGGGACGATCGATCGTGATCGTTCCGACCCGACCGTTGCGTTCGTAGCGGATGTGCGACATCAGGGGGTGAGCGTCGACTCGGGCACGGACGTGTCAGGTGACTCGGGGGCCAGAGTTGTCGTAGTGGTCGTCGTCGGCATCTCGGGCTTTTCGTTCTCGGTCTCCGGATCGGAACCGTACACCCACACGGGCGTGCCTTTCGGAACGAGACCCGACTCCCAGATCATGTCCATGGCCGACACGCTCACTCGCACACAACCGTGCGAGGCCGGGTAGCTCGGAATACTCCGCGACCCATGGATCGCAATTCCTCCGTTGAAGTATTTCGGTCGATAGATCTCGCCGAGGTCGCCTTCCCACCAGCCATCGGATCGCTGTCGGTTCACGGTGAACCGGCCCGAGTCGGTGATCGACTTGCCGAGTTCCCACTGCGTCGGGTCTTTCTGATTCTGCTCGAGATACCACTGTCCGTTACCGCTGGAGGTGTTGAGCGCCCACTCGACGCGACCGTTCACGACGATCATCAGGATCTGACGGTCCTTGTCGACTTCGACGACCACACCTTCTTTCACGACTCCGTCCAGCTCCGATTTCGACACCGGCCGCTCGGTGATTGCAGTGAGAGCCAGGGCAGTCGCCTCGTCGACCGACCCGGACGCCTTCAGACCGTGATACTTCTGGAAGGCCATGACCGCTTGCTTGGTGGTGTGGCCGTAGTCGCCGTCGACCGCGACGAGCCAGTAGCCCGCCTGCAGGAGACGCTCCTGGACTCGCCGGGCACCGTCACCGTCTCGTGTTCCGATTGCGTTCAACGGAGAGTCGAGGGCTGGCACGGCCAGTGTGGTGGTGGTCGTGGGCGGCAACGTCGTGGTCGTCATCGTGGTGGACGTGGTCGTAGAAGTCGTCGTCGGCGCGACCGTGGAGGTGGTGGTTGCGAGAGACGACTCGGGAGCGGCGACCGACGACGGCGCCTCGGCGTCAGCTGCCGAGCACGCGACCACGAACAACGAGGTGAGAGCCAACGAGGTCACCACCCTCGTCAGGCCTTTCGCGGCACCTCGGCGCTCCATAGAACCTTCACGGTACCGACCTTCGCACAGCAGGTGTTGGCGGCATCCGCTGACTCGGCCGAACGTCCGTCATACCCTGCCCGCATGTCGAAGCCCACGTTCACGATCGAATACACCGAACCCCGCAGCAGAGTCTCCGTCTTCTTCCGGGCCGCTCTCTACATTCCGCACTACATCATCGAGTACGCATGGCGCGTCCTCGCCCAGGTTCTGGCGTTCGTCCAGTGGTTCGTCATCTTGTTCACGGGTCGGCGGAACGAAGGCATCTGGAAGTTGCAGCGCGCCTATCTCGGCTACGCGGCGCGAGTCTGGGCGTACTACGGGTTGAGCTTCGACAAATGGCCGAACATCGGCCCCGAACCGAACGGCGAGCCGACGAACTTCGAATTCGAATACTCGGCGGATGCCAATCGTTTGACCAACTTCTTCCGTTTCATCTGGCTCATACCGACCCTCATCGTGGCGATCGTCGTCATGGTCGTCGCGATGATCTGCGTGGTCCTGTCGTGGTTCGCGATCGTCATCACCGGAAAGCACCCCCGTGGGCTGTTCCGCTTCCTCGCTCGCACCCACGCCTTCATGGCCCATGTCCAGGCCTGTGCGTTCTTGATGAGCGACGTGCGACCCAAGTTCTGACCCATCCGGGTCATGGACGTCCGGGCCGGTCGTGGCACGATAGGTGCGTGACTTCCCGCAACGTCTCGGACATCTTCGATCCTTCTGCTTGGGACGAGGTCCCCGGCTTCTCGTTCACCGACATCACCTACCACCGCGCTCGTGAGCACGGGACGGTGCGAGTGGCATTCGATCGACCCGAAGTGCGCAACGCGTTCCGTCCGCACACGGTCGACGAGCTCTACACGGCACTCGAGCACGCTCGGCAGTCCGTCGACGTCGGATGTGTGATCCTCACCGGAAACGGCCCGTCACCGAAGGACGGTGGTTGGGCCTTCTGCAGCGGAGGCGATCAACGCATCCGCGGTCGGGACGGCTACAAGTACGCCGAGGGCGACACCGCCGAGACCATCGACGCCGGCAAGAGTGGTCGTCTCCACATCCTCGAGGTGCAACGACTCATCCGCTTCATGCCCAAGGTCGTCATCTGTGTCGTCCCGGGGTGGGCGGCTGGTGGCGGGCACAGCCTGCACGTGG
>CBFHWN010000122.1:0-2008 GCA_965659595.1 uncultured Ilumatobacteraceae bacterium
AACAGTTTCCTGACTGGGTTGACGGCGGCGATCGCGGCGATCCCGACACAGGTTCAGACGGTCTCAACTCCGGTCGCGCGTCCCTCTGCCCCGTCGATCGCGGCTTCACCCGCACCGGCACCGAGACCAACACCGAAACCGACACCGGCTCCGATCGCGGAAATCGTCCCGATTCTGGAACAGTTCCCGGTGAAACTATCGACGCCTCGTCCGACCCCGGAGTTGGCGTACCGCGCCCCGACGCTCGCCGAACGGTATCCGGACAAGCCGACTGCCCGTCCGACGCCGGAGTTGGCGTACCGCGGGCGAGGGCTTCCGTCGGGTGTGTCGTTCCGTGCGTTGGGTGGTCCGGTCACCGGTGGCCGTCCGTATCTCGTCGGCGAGATGGGACCGGAACTGTTCGTCCCCGGCGCGTCGGGCGGCATCCTGTCGAACCGTGCCACCGCACAGGTTGGTGCTGGCGTCGTGAACTACAACATTTCGGTGACCGCGAACGGTGATCCGGCTGAGGCTGGACGGCAGATCGTCAAGGCCATTCAGGAGTACGAACGCCGGAACGGGAACCGCTGGCGGTCGTCGTGACCGTCGTCATCGAGTACGACGAGGGTGTCGAATACGACACCTATCTGCGAACCTTCAACGGGTTCTCCGGTGCGACGAAACCGACACTCAAGGTCGAGATCGGGTTCGGCGGTTTCTACTATGAGGAACTGATCGACGCCGCCTACGACAAGTCGGTCACGTTCGACACGAACACCCTGTACTACACGGGTATCGCCGCGACCGGGCAGACGATCACCTACGAGTCGGAGATCGGTTACGGCGGCGCGATCACTTCGGCGCTTGACCCGACACCGGACGAATGGACCGACGTCTCCGCCTACGTCCGACAGGTCAACATACGACGCGGTAACGACAACTTCCTGATCCGTCAAGTTGAGGCAGGGTCCGCGACGATCGTGTTCGACGACCCTGATTCACGGTTCCTTCCGACGAACACCGCGAGTTTCTACTATCCGTTCGTGAAACCTGCCCGCCCGATGCGAATCATGGCGGTCTGGTCGGACGCCGAAACAGAGATCTTTCGCGGCATGACGGAACGGTGGACACAGAACTTCGGACGGAACCTCGCAACAACCGAAGTGATTCTCACCTGCGTTGACACGACCGCCCTGCTGGAACGGTACGACGTCGATCAGACGTTGATCGGTTCGTCCGGTGACACGACCGACACACGGGTTTCCGACCTGTTGGATGACACCGGACCGTTCTCAACTCGTCCACCGTGGCCCGCTCTGCTTCGTGACATTGACACGACAACGACCGCGACCATCGAACAGGACGCCGCCGGTACCACCACCCTGCTCGCCGCACTTCGACGAGTCGTCGATTCGGAATGGGGACTGCTGTACGCCTCGAAGGACGGCAAACTCACGTTCAAGGGACGGTCAGCGGCGAACCCCGGATCGACCGGTGTCATCGAACCTAAGTGGGCGTTCGGTGACACCGACGAGTTCACCGTCCTGCTCGACACCTACGCGGCAGGCCGTTACGACACGATCGAAGTGGAATCGGACGACGGCAACCTGACGAACCTTGTGCTCGTCACCGACGCCTTCGGTAATGAGGGCGGCTGGAAATATCCGGAAGCGATTCAGGAGTTCGAGGAACGCCGCCTGAACATCACGACCCTGCTTCAAGATTCCGCTGACGCCGAAGCGCTCGCATCGTTCGTCCTCAATAACCAGTATGACCCGCTGTTACGGATCAAGCGGCTCGGGTTCTATCTAGGGGCAGGGAACACGGCGTCAACGTCGACAGCGGTGAACGCCGAACTGTTAGACACGGTGATTATCAAGCAGACGACACCGGGCAACGTCGACATGATTCTGCGTGGCGTCGTGTTCGGCATCGAATACGAAATCAGTCGTGAACAGTTCTACACGACCTTCATCTTCGGTCCCCAGTTCTCTGATAGCATCCTCGACGTGAAGGGAGAAGCCGTCTA
>CBFHWN010000122.1:2018-4514 GCA_965659595.1 uncultured Ilumatobacteraceae bacterium
GTATCCGTCCGGGTTGGACACGTTCACGAACCCGGCGTCAACCGACCTGTTGTCGGCGGCTGGTGTTTCGCACGCCGCCCAGCACTCGAACGTCAACGACGCGGTTGAAGCGCTCGAAGCGAAAGTCGGGGTGGACGGTTCGGCTGTCACCTCGTCTCACGACTATCAGATCAGAGTTCAGTCGGTTGTCCCGTACGCGGACGCCGCCGCCCGAACGACAGCGGTCCCGTCCCCCGTCGAAGGCCAGATGTCGTATTTGGAGGACACGAACGCGGTCGAAGTGTATGACGGGACCGAATGGACAACGATCTCCGGCGGGCAGGACGCGATCTCGTTGAATGAGAACACGGTGACGGAGGACTTCACGATTCCGTCCGGGTTCAACGGCCTGTCCGCTGGGCCGATAACGATCGCGGACGGGATTACTGTGACGGTGACTGATGGAAGTGCGTGGGCGGTTGTATGAGTACGTTGAGTGTTGGTGATCTTCAAGGGTTGGCGGTCAACTCGAATGTGGTGACGGTGCCGACCGGTCACAAGTTGGAGGTGACGGATGCTGGCGGATTGACCGCTCCCGGTCACATCCTTCAGGTTGTGCGTGCGACTGATTCAACAGAGCGTTCTACGACCAGCACCAGTTTCACCGATGTCACCGGCATGTCCGTGACGATCACTCCTAGTAGCGCCACCAGCGAAATCATTGTTATCGCTACCGGTTACGTTACTACCGTCGCAGATACGTATCCTTATATCAACATTCAGTTGACGGATAGTTCCAACTCAACAATGACCGGTGCTGAAGTAGCGAAATGGGGTGCCGGTACAGTCGGAAGTGAGAATGGAATCGTGATAATTGGACATGATTCTCCAGCGACGACCTCGGCAGTAACCTACAAAGTTCGTTTCAAAAGTGAGGGCGGACAGACCGTCAGGTTTAGAAACAACCTTCAGGATGGCCAAATGTTCGCTTTTGAGGTGTCAGCATGATCGACTACATCGCTGTTCTTGAAACTAACTATCCGGGCGCTCAATGGTCGCTGTCTGGCAACGATTACAGCACGCTTGTCTGGCATGACGACACGCCGAAACCGTCACAGGCTGAGTTGGATGCGGCATGGCCCGCCGTCCAGCAAGCCCGTGTTGATGCGGAGGCGGCGAAGGTTGCTGTGAAACAATCCGCCATCCAGAAACTTGAGGCGCTCGGCTTGTCGGTGGATGAGATTCGGGAAGCGTTCGGGTTGGAGGTGTCGTCGTGAGTACGTTGAGGGTTGGAGCGTCTGCTACTGCTGGCGGTGTTGATTCGTACCGGTATGTTCAGACGGTGTATTTCACAGCGTCGGGGACGTTCACGAAGGCGACGTATCCGTGGCTGAGAGCGATCCGTGTGAAGGTTCAGGGCGCTGGCGGCGGCGGTGGCGGTTCTGACTCATGTGGTACGAACGATATGGCCGCGGCGGCGACTGGTGGTGGCGGCGGTGCTTACGCCGAGTCGTGGATTACTGACATCGCATCATTGGCGTCATCAGTGACTGTGACGATCGGTTCAGGTGGCGCAGGTGGAACCGCAGGCGCACCGACCGCGAGCGGCGGCTCCGCTGGTGGTACCTCGTCGTTCGGTTCAGGAACCGGCTACGAGGTTCTCGCTGGTGGCGGTCCTGGCGGTAATCGTGGACCTGACGCCACCTCGATTTTCACTACCGGAGGCTCATCGCTTACGACGACGTTTACCGGAGATTTAGAGATCCCCGGTTCGCGAAGTGAAACAGGCTTGGCCTTCGGTGGAACCGGCGCGACTTACATCAACGCCGCCGCAAGTGCCGGTGGTGATTCCGTATTCGGTTTCGGCGGCTATGGAGCATCCGCATCAGCGTCAGCGAACAACGATTCATCGGCTGGCGGTGCCGGTGCCGGTTATGGTTCAGGCGGCGGCGGTGCCGCATCCGTCAGAAAGACAACGAACGCATCTGGTGAAGCCGGTGGTGCCGGTGCTAACGGAATCATCATCGTCGAGTTGTACGCCTAAGGAGCAATGATGCGCTACGCCCTTATCAACACGGACGGCCTCGTCGTGAACGCGATCGTCTGGGACGGTCAAACCGAGTTCGATCCCGGCGAAGGCCTGACGGTCGTCAAGATCCCCGAGGGGATCGGCGGCGGTCCCGGCTGGACCTACGACGGCACCAACTGGATCGCACCACCTGTTGAGGATGATGAGGAGTTGGTCTGATGGCTTCCGTGTTGAGGTTCGATGATTGGGAAACGACGTTGGGGACTGGGGTGGTGTCTACTGACGGTTCGGGGAATGTGGCTGTTGGTGGGTCGTCGCCGTCGTACAAGTTGGATGTGACCGGCGACATCAACGCCTCGTCAGACGTAAAAGTTGGTGGAGATTCGTTGCCGAGAGGCGTTTTAGCGTCGGCCAAATCGACCGCAGATTTTGCTGGTATCAGCACAAGCGGAACTGACATCGTGAACGTGTCGGTCACGTTGTCAGCG
>CBFHWN010000123.1:0-4434 GCA_965659595.1 uncultured Ilumatobacteraceae bacterium
GTGGTTGGCCTCCGCCTACACTGCCCGGGCTTCGACCGCCTCTAGCTCAACGGCAGAGCAGTGGACTCTTAATCCATTGGTTCTGGGTTCGAATCCCAGGGGGCGGACCAGCCGGATTTGTTAACCGCTTGAGTCTCAACGAGCCGGTGTGTGCCGTCCGAGGACTCGGAGTTTCTTTGCATTCCGCTTAGGCCCGCAGCGGTGCGAGCAGCCAACCAGCAAGGAAAGCGCGGTCACTCGCATTGACTTGGTTGCGGGGGCACCCACGAATCTTTCACGGACTTCGCGAACGCGTACTCAAATAGGCCGAGCCAAGCGGAGGTCCACTTGCCTGAACTCGAGTCATCGGCAACGCCGCCTTCAGCTACTAGCTCGGCGAGTTTTGCAAAAGAAATTGCGAAGCCCCACTGCGGCGCCACGGAATCACGATCACGCTGCGCTGAACTGATGGCAAAGTTTGCCAAGGCGCGTTAGTCTGAGATCATGTCGACGATGAACGTGTCGCTCCCGAACGAACTCAAATCGTACGTCGATGAGCAGGTCGGCGATGGCGGCTACGGATCCACCAGCGAGTACGTCCGCGACCTGATCCGACGCGACAAAGACCGTCAACACCTCCGTCGAGTGCTCCTCGACGGGGCCGCTTCGAACCCCGGACCGATCGCAGACGCGCCGTACTTCACGTCGCTTCGTGATCGCATCCGATCTGACGCCTGATCACCGTGGCCGCCCGCTCAGTCCAGCTGCGCGAGCGAGCGGCGACCGACATCGAACACGCTGCCGACTACTACCGCAGCGAGGCTGGCGCGGACGTCGCTCTTCGATTCATCGACGCGATCGAGCGCGCGGTCGGCCAGATCGCTCGGTCGCCGAACTCGGGAAGCCTTCGATTCGCGTACGAACTGGAGATTCCTGATCTGCGTGCCCGACCGATCGCTCGTTTCTCATATCTGATCTTCTACGTCACCGACAAAGACGTCGTCGACGTCTGGCGAGTCCTCCACACCAAACGAGACATCCCGTCGGCGATCGCCGGCGACATCCAAGACTGATTCGACGATCCCACACGACCTACGATCGGCCGCACACTTTGACACGCAGAATCACTGTCTGAATCCCTAGCAACGCGCAACACCACGGCCCTACCGTGACACGAGATAACCCGACCCGGCGATGACTTCGGCCAGGCGTGATCGCCGGTCTCGGCCGACGCCTAGCGACGTTGGAGCCCCGGGAAGCCTCGGGTGCAAGCATCGTCCGACGCCGGACGACTTACACCCATCGTGCGTGGCATGAGCGGTGCCCAGATTCGTTCCGAATCAGGATTTGGTTGGGGACTCCGAGCATCGTCGGCTGAGTGATTGAACAATGGCGTCGGCCGCCTGACGCGGCGCGCTGGGGGGGCCAGTATTGAGGCCGATCTGGCGGAGGAACGGGTGGAACTCGGCGACAGAGGCGATCACTGCGGCGGCACCGCAGGAGTCTTCCGCGGACGCGTCGACAACGGTCCGCATGATCGAAGAAGCGAGTTCATCGACGAGCGACTGATACGCGGCATGCACCGCACGAGCCGCCGCCGGGTGCGCGTCGGCGAGCTGTCCCAAGATGTCGAATGCCCGATCGTCGACGCGTCGCCCTGCCGACCAGTCGTCGTCGAAGAGCGCGTCGAGGAGTACCTCGATCTGGGGTTCGGGTCCGACGGTTGCGCGTAGGCGGGTCTCGTAACGTCGTGCTAGCTCAGCGATCGCGGCGCTAACGAGTTCGTCTCGGGATCCGACGAAGTGGGCCACCGCCGTGCGCGACACCTCGGCACGATCGGCGATTTGGCTGATGGTCACTCCGGGGTCGGAGGTCTCGGCAACCAGCTCGATGTAGGCGGCAAGCACCGCTGCGGATCGCTCCGCGGCGACCGAGGGGCGGCCGCGACGAGCCGCCATCACGCGGCCGCGTGGGCGAGCATGGCCCACCCGGTTCGCAGCACACCACCGACGGGAACGCGAGTGGCGGCGAGGCAGCGTCGGAGCCGGTCAGTGTCGGTGCTGTCGCTCGACGGTCCGTCCAACAGCGACCGCACGAGATCTCCCATCTGGAGTGCCCAGAACACGCCGCTGCCTGACATGCCGGTGACCTCGACGACGCGGCGGCTACCGGGGCGCCAGTCGACCAGCGGCAACTCGTGAGGCCCGCGACTCTCGATCGGCCCACCCCATGCGACATCGAGACTCGGCAGCGGGTCGAGCCAAGGCAGGCTTCGTCGGGCGAGGCAGCGCAGCGCCTCGATCGCGTCGGAGTCAACTCGGTCGACATCAGGGCGCACCACACGATCGTTCCCCACGCGGCGGTCCAGGCCCCCGAACAACAACCGCCGATCGACGACCCGACGGTACGGCGTGCCTCGGCGCAGGCCGACGACCAGTGCACGCTCCCCGCCAAGTCGGGCGATCGTCTCGTCGCTCAACGGCTCGGATGCGACCATGAAGGTTTGGTAGACCTTGCCCGTCCGCTCCGCCAGGCGACTCGACCGCCCCCAGGCGCCCGCGGCGACCACTGCCCGCTGAGCCTTGATCGTATGTCCGTCAACAAGGACGTCTGCTCGATCACCCTGGTCGATGACCGCCGTGACGTTCGCGCCTTCGACGATCTGTACGCCCAGCGAGGCAGCCTCGGCGGCGAGCACACGACAGAGTCGCAGCGGATCGATGCGCCAGGCATCGAGTCGGATTGCACCGACGCCATGCTCGCCCGTGCGTGCGGCGAGCTCGATTCGATCCAGCTCGTCGACGTCAAGTCCGCGTTCACGACACGCCGCACTCAACCATCCAAGTGCGGGCAGCAACGCAGAGTGCGGTGATCCCACGTAGAAGTCGGCGGGTTCGATCCCGGCGTCCAGTGTCGATAGCTCCCTGTGCAGCCTGTCGAACCGGCGGGCGACTTCGTCGAGCGCCCAGGTCGTCTCGTGGTCGGGGAGTGCACCTGGCAGCAGCCACGGGGCGCCGACGAGCGGCACCACCATGCCGGCGTTTCTGCCGCTCGCGCCTGCCCCGACACCGGCTCGGTCCAGAACGAGAACGTGTGCGCCAGGCTGTGCCCGCTGGAGGGCACGAGCGGTCGACAATCCACTCAATCCGGCGCCGACGATCACGACATCTGCCTCGTCTGGCAACCCGGTCGTGCCACCGGAACGAGCCGAATGGCGTGACGACCAGAAGACAGTTGGATCAGGTGCCGTTGTCGGAGCGATTCGCATGGCATCCATATTGGCCGTTGTTTGACGTGATGTCAAACAAACAGAGGTCACACAGCGGCGTCGTTGGTATGGCTGCGCTTCGTGCACCTTCGGCGATCCCAGCCGACGTCGCTCCAACTGACAGTCCGATCCCGCTCAACGGGTTCGAGCCGATGAAGACCAACACCGGAAGGCGTCAAGCCGCACACTTCGCCACGCAGAATCGCTGTGTCGCCGGGCCAGCACGCGACCGACTTCGCCGCCGCAACGCCGTCCCATCATCAATCAGGCCCAAGTGAGGCAAAATCGCAAAACGAAATTCAACTTGTTCTTGGACTCAAGCTTCCGAAGGCGAAGCGATGGGCCCGTGTGCGGAAGCGACGAACCAACGGCGACGTCGTGCTCGATCTCGTCCAACGTCGGGCGGCTTTCGAGACCTCTCAGCATCGCCTTGGCGACCGCGGTGCTCTTCGGGTGTTCGTCATCAGGCTCGCCTACCGATGTGACGGTGGCCCTCGAGCAGGACGAGAGCGAAGTGCCCACAACCACAGAGGTTGCGCCGCCGGCGGAGTCCACCACCTCCGAAGCCTCACCGCCAGGGCGATGTCAACGCGACGATGGCTCCTTCGCCTCTGACGGATCAACCCGTGGCACTGGCGATCAGCGAGTCAAGTGCAACCAAGGCGAATGGATTCCTTACCCAGCCCAAACAACAAGTACCACGGTCGCGGGTCCAGACGGAGTCGTCACCAACCTCTTCCTGATCGGAGAACTCGAGCGAGAATCAAGAGACCCGGCAATTACAGAGTTCCGAGAGGCGCTAGCCGACTTCATCGTCGTACTTGGCTACGAACGTGTGGACGTAGTCGGGGGAAGTGCGTCAGACGAGGAGGGGCTAATTCTTCTCATTTCCGCGACCAGTGGGTATCGCTCCGAAGTCAACCAACTCGAGGCCACCGTTGACCTAGTTAGCCAACTTGCCCTGAACTTCTGGGGACCGAACTTCTTCGGCGCCACTACTGACAGTGGCAACGGGGCCGTTGCGCTCCGCCTCGTGAGCGATGGGCGCGAATTCTTGATCACCGGCGACAAGATGATTCGCATCAACCAGAGGTTTCTCTCCTCGCGCGATGCGCTTGGAATATGACCGTGCTCTGGATTGCTGACAGTCACAAACGAGCACAATCGTTGGCCTGAAACGATTCGCC
>CBFHWN010000124.1:0-4223 GCA_965659595.1 uncultured Ilumatobacteraceae bacterium
CGGGATCTCGGTGTCGCCGGCGTGGTGGTCGACGAATCGGGTCGCCGCCATTTGGTTCGTTCCCCCGGTCCAGTCGCCCGGATCCCCCAACTTGCGGTGCATCTCGATCGCGACGTCAATGACAAGGGCCTCGTCCTCCATCGGCACAACCACCTGGTCCCCGTTGTCAGTACGACCGATTCGGCGCCGTTCATCGAAGTGCTGTCGGCCTGGGCAAATCTCGACCCAGGTTTGATTGCCGCCCATGAGTTGAATTTGTTCGACACGCAACCTGCATCTCTCATTGGTCTCGATCGAGACCTGATCGCTTCGGGTCGAATCGACAACCAGGTGTCGTGCTGGGCGGCCATCGAAGCTCTCATTGCTCTCGACGACGACCCGGACCGACCGACCAGCGTCGTGGCTTTGTTCGATCACGAAGAAGTCGGTTCGTCGTCGACCGTGGGCGCATCCGGACCCTGGCTCGAGTGGATTCTGGAGAAACTGCACAACGGCGATCGGCAGACCTTCCATCAAGCTCTGGCTACGTCGTCCTGCTTGTCGGCCGATTGCGCCCATGGGGTGCACCCGAACTACCCCGAGCGACACGATGCCGAACACCAGCCGCATCTCGGTTGCGGTCCGGTCCTCAAAATCAACGCCAATCAGCGTTATGCCACCTCGGTGGACACGGCAGCGCATTTCGTTCGAGCCTGCGAAGGAGCGGGTGTCTCTCATCAAACTTTCGTGAGTCGAAACGACATGCCATGCGGTTCGACGATCGGACCTCTCGCTGCGACTCGACTCGGCATTCCCACCGCGGATGTCGGCGTCGCCCAACTGAGCATGCATTCGGTTCGAGAGATTTGCCACCGCGACGATCCTGAACGCCTCCGCAAGGTACTCGTGGAGTTCTTCTCTCAGGACTGAGGTCTGCCGCTCGCGCGGCGTTGCGCCTCGTCGAACAATCTCTGCAATTCGGAATGAAGGAGTCGGGAGGTTTCACGGACCGACGAGCGAGGCATCCGGCCATCTACTCGCTGTGGTACCGGCAGAGGATGTCCGATGATCACATGAACCTTGTGGGGGCGAAGCCATTTGGCTCCCTTTCCCATGGCTGACTCACTCCCCCCGATGCCTACCGGGACAATCGGTACTCCTGCCTTGCAAGCGACGTAGGCCGCACCGTCGAAGAGTTGTTGAACGACTGGTCCGGATTTGCGCTCGCCCTCAGGAAACAGAACGAGTGGTTCGCCCGATTCGAGCACCTGAACGCTACGAAGGATCGCCTCTCGGTCAGCCGTCCCACGGGACACGGGGAAACCCCCGAGGGCTGAGAGCGTCCATCGGTAGGGTTGACGCTTCCACAGGGAATCCTTTCCCATGAAGCGAAGACGACGCCGAGTGCATCCAGAGGCGATTGGGGTGTCGATGTAACTACGGTGAACGGGAGCCAGCACGAAGGCCCCGGACGTCGGCACGTTGTCACGTCCTTCGATCGACATACGGAGATAGCCGCGACAAACCGACACGACGACGAAACGGGCGAATTGATAGAAGACGCGACTGCCGCGGCCATTGCCGGCCAAAAACGTCTCGACGCCTTTCACCGCCCCTCCTCGATCAGATCGACAATCGACTCGACCACCTCACTGATGGAACGCCGACTTGTGTCGATCACGATGGCATCGTTCGACTCGGCGAGAGGACTGTCGGCCCGGGTGGAGTCGAGGCGATCTCGTTCGGTGATCTGGTCTTCGATCTCATCGACGTCGCCTCCACTTTCGGCCACCCGCCTTTCGGCTCGCACACGTGGGTCGGCGGTCAAAAAGAGTTTCGCTGTGGCATCTGGGAACACCACGGTTCCGATGTCGCGGCCTTCGATCACACCGCCACCACGGACCTCGCCCCATTCGCGTTGGCGCCGTCTCATATCAGCACGAACTCGAGGATGAGCCGCAACGATCGAGACGGCCCGGGTGACCGGCAACTCGCGGATCGCGCGAGTGACGTCATGCCCTTCGACGATCACCTCGTCGAGTCCGACATGCAGTTCGCATGACTCGGACAATTCTCCGATCCGCCTCTCGTCGGCGAGGTCGAAACCCCGTTCGAGCGCCAACCAAGTGATGGCGCGGTACATCGCGCCGGTGTCGAGGTATTGCACACCGAGGCGACGGGCCAGAGCACGGGCCACGGTCGACTTACCGGCTCCAGCGGGGCCGTCGATCGCAACGATCTTCACAAGTCACCAACTCGTACCGAGGGGCCGGCCTTCGTCGTAGCCAGCCGAACCCTGAACCCCCACCACGGCACGGGAATGGAATTCGATCGAATCGCCTGCTCCGCTGTAGGTGAACGCACTGCGCACTCCGGCCACGATCTGGTCGATGATGTCTTCGACGCCGGGACGCTCGTGATCGAGATACATACGGGATGTTGAGATCCCCTCTTCGAAGAGCTCCTTACGAGCACGATCGAAACTTCCTTCGCGACGCGTTCGATTTCTTACGGCACGATTGGAGGCCATACCGAAGTTCTCTTTGTAGAGGCGACCGTCCGGATCGCGTTGAATGTCGGCCGCCGACTCGTGTGTCCCGGCCAACCACGACCCGAACATCACACTGCTGGCGCCGGCAGCCAGGGCCAGTGCGACATCTCGCGGGTACCGAACTCCTCCATCTGCCCAGACCGACTTCCCGAGCTCATGGGCTGCTTCGGCGCATTCGAGAACGGCGGAGAACTGTGGTCGACCGACGCCGGTCATCATGCGAGTCGTGCACATCGCTCCTGGTCCTACACCCACCTTCACGACATCGGCGCCTGCTTCGATGAGATCGATGGAACCCTGTCTCGTGACGACGTTCCCGGCGACGACGACAGCTTCGGGAGCCGCCTTGCGCACGCCGCGTACGGCGTCGATCATTCGATCCTGATGACCATGGGCGGTGTCCACGACCAGTACATCGACCCCCATGTCGCGGAGTCGGGCGGCTTTGTCGGCCGGCTCGCCGTTCACACCGATCGCCACGGCGGTCAGAAGTTCACCCCGGGAATTGACGGCCGGTCGGTACAAATTCGAACGCAAGGCTCCCTTGCGGGTGATGCAGCCGATCAGACGGCCTTGTAAGTCGACGACGGGTGCAGCTGTCAATCGGTGCCCGGACAACATGTCGAAGATGTCGGTGAGATCTGTTCCATCGGCCACCGTGAGGAGGTCTGTCGACATCACATTGTGCAGTTGGGTGAAGCGGTCGTATCCGCTCGCGTCCGCTTCGGTGAAGATTCCGAGTGGTCGTTCGTCGGCATCGATCACGACGATCGCGCCATGAGAGCGCTTGTGCACGAGGTTGAGCGCTTCGCCCACCGTGTCGTGAGGGCCGAGTGTGATTGGTGTGTCGTAGACGTGATGCCGCGTCTTCACGAACCGCACGACTGTCTCGATGACGTCGAGGGGAATGTCTTGTGGCAGGACCGTGATCCCACCGCGACGGGCGACCGTCTCGGCCATCCGGCGTCCGGCCACGGCCGTCATGTTGGAGACGACGATGGGCAGCGTCGTCCCGACGCCGTCGGTCGTGCGGAGGTCGACGTCGAGACGCGACGGCACGGAAGATCGGGCCGGAACGAGAAAGACGTCGTTGTAGGTGAGCTCGTGGCTCGGAGGAGTGTCGTGAAGGAAACGCATGGGAGTCGTAGCCGCTCGGTCGGCCGCCCCAGGTTAGGGGCTATGTTGGGAAGTCATGGGGACTTCGAGTCGACCACCGGTACTCGTGGTGCACGGTTGGGGAGGTTCCTTCGAGAGCACCTGGCAGAGCACCGGATTCGATCTCCTCCTTCGTGAATCCGGATCGGAACCGATCGGGATCGATTTGCTCGGGCACGGGACGGCCCCTCGTTCGTCCGACCCCGATGACTACGTCGATCTGACGGCTCCGATCCTCGAGAGGCTCGATGATCCCCCGGTCGATGCCGTCGGCTTCTCACTCGGAGCTCTGACGCTTCTGCGGGTCGCGTGCGATCGTCCGGGTGCGTTTCGCCGCCTCGTACTCGGAGGAATTGGCCGTAACGTGTTTGACGAAGGAAGCGACGAGCATCGTCGGGCACTGATCGACGCGATAAGAGGCCACTACGTCGGCCCGGAGAGCCTTCCCCGCCAATTCGCCCAATACGCCCATCGGCCGGGGAACGACCCGCAATCACTGGCCGCCGCTCTCGAGGCTGATCGTCCTCGGTTCACGATG
>CBFHWN010000125.1:0-4133 GCA_965659595.1 uncultured Ilumatobacteraceae bacterium
CTTCGAGCAGTCGCTGATGCGCAGAGGCAAGTCCCTCCACTCGGCGATTGAGAAGAACTGGATCGAATTCGTGATCCGAGGTGCCGCTGGCGTCGTGTTCCGTCATGCCAAAGGCATAGTACGGCGCGGGACCACGATCACCGTGCCGTCGGGATCGCGGTGCACCGACACCGTGACGCCGTAGAACTCCGAGAGCGTCTCGGCTCGCAGAACAGCCTCGGCCGGACCCGCCGCCACGCAGTGACCTCGATGCAACAAGGCCAAACGATCGCTGTAGAGGCCGGCCAGGGTGAGATCGTGCATGGCCGACAACACCGTGAAACCGTGCTCCCTCCGAAGCCGGTCGACGAGTTCGAGTGCTTGCTGCTGGTGCCCGATGTCGAGCGCACTGGTGGGTTCGTCGAGCAGGAGAATGGGCGCCTCTTGGGCCAGTGCGCGAGCAATGACGAGTCGTTGCTGTTCACCACCCGAGAGTGTTCCGAGTCGACGTTCGGCAAATGTTCCGAGATCGAGACGCTCGAGGACGTCGCGCACGATGGCTCGATCGTGCGTCGTCTCGGTACCGAAGTACGAAACGTACGGGTTGCGCCCTAGCAGCACGTACTCGAAGCCGGTCATATCGTGCGGCAGGACCGGCGACTGCGGAACGTGCGCCACCAAAGCGGCCCGTCGTCGACTGGAACGAAGATCGAGAGGACTTCCGTCGACGAGAACGCGTCCGTCATGACGAACGAGTCCGGCGACGGCGTGCAGCATCGACGACTTGCCCGCGCCGTTCGGTCCGATGAGACAGAGCCATTCGCCCGGCTTGATCGTGTCGGAGAACGGCTGCAGAGCGACGTTGTCGCCGTATCGAACGGCGAGATCGACGAACGACAGCGAGCTCATCGCAACGCCCCCTGTCGGGTGCGCAAAACCACGATGAAAAATGGGGCGCCGAGGAACGCCGTGACCACTCCGATGGGAGTTTCGGCCGGGTCGGAGAGAATTCGTCCAGGAATATCGGCGATGATCAAAAAGGCTGCACCCACGAGTACCGACAGGGGAAGAAGACGCCGGTAACTCGCTCCGGCGAGCATCCGCACGAGGTGTGGGACCATGATGCCCACGAAACCGATGAGTCCGCTCACGCTCACGACCGCCGAAGTCCCGAGCGTGGCCGCTATCACGACCGTGAGTCGAATGCGGTCGACACGAGCTCCGAGTGCTGCCGCTTCGTCGTCACCGACGCGCAACACGTCGAGCAGACGACGATGCCGGAGCAGAACGATCGAACTGACCACGACGTATGGCAATACGAGTCGAACGTCGGCCCACGTGGCGGTGGACAATCGACCCAGGATCCAGCTGTACACCTGGCGCACGACTTCGGTGTTGCGCTGCAGAAGAAACGTCTGCAACGCAGTGGCCAGAGCCGTGACCGCCACACCGGCGAGAACCAGGGTGGCCGGCACCCGTGATGCACCGAACGCCGAGCCGACGGTGTAGGTCAAGAGTACGGCGAGCAGTCCGCCGACGAACGACACGACCGGGAGCGGATCGACCGGCCACGAGTCGGTGGCCGACCGATTCACCACGATGACGATCGTCGCGCCGAGTCCGGCACCGGCTGCCACCCCGAGCAAATACGGGTCGACGAGTGGATTGCGGAACACACCTTGGTAGCTCGCACCGGCGAGGGCCAACATGGCGCCAACGATCGCTGCCAACACGACCCGGGGCATTCGAATCTGCCAGAGCACGGTGCTCTCGAGCGCGGTTGCTCCTGAATCGAACGAGATGAACGGCAAACGATCGAGGATTTCGCCGGGTACCTGATGCCAGGCCGGACCAGCCGGCCCGATCATGGCGCCGAACAAGAACGCAACGGCGAGTGTCACCGCCGCTCCTGGTATCCACCAGGAACGGCGACTGGACTTCTCCCCCACCGCAGCGGGTGCGTCGGTGAACGTCGCGAACGTGCTCACGAGTCGATCGACACCGCCGCCTCGAGGGCCTCACTGATGGACCACAGGTAGTCGACGATGCGCGGGCCCCAGCGCGACGCGAGATCGTCGTTCATCTCGAACACGAGTCCGGCGCGCACCGCGGACAATTCACCCCAGCCCGGACGTTCGCCCACTGAATCTTTGGTGACCCCACAGCACAGGGTGTCGGCGAGAAAGACGAGATCGGGATCCTGCGAGACGATGAATTCGGCCGAGAGTTGTGGATAGTCGCTCGTTCCCTCGCTCACGTCGGCGATGTTGCGGAGACCGAACATCGAGTACAACTGGCCGATGAAGGTGTTGCTCGTGACCGAGTAATACGTGTTGTCGAGTTCGTGGTAGTACGTCAACCCGAGATCGAGTCCGGGTGACTGACCGAGGATGGTCTCGACGGCCGAACGCATGAGACCCACCGTCTTCGCTGCTTCTTCCACCCGGCCGATACGCGCTCCGAGGTCTTCGATCTGGGCGTACACGTCATCGAGCGAGGTGGGTGCCAACCCCTCCCACACCGGGATTCCGATGGAGTCGAGCTGCTCGGTCAGCCCGGTGAAGTCGTCGGCGATCACCACGAGATCGGGCTCGTACGCCGAGATCGCTTCGACGTTCGGCTCGTAGGCCGACAGGTCGGTGCGAACGTCCTCGGCTTCTTCGGGATAGTTCGACAACGAATCGACGGCCACGATCTGGTCGCCGGCGTCGAGGGCGAAGAGCATCTCGGTGTGCGTGGGCGACAACGAGAGAATTCGCTGGGGCGCTTCATCGGCGTTCGGTACCGATGAGGTCTCGGCAGAGATGGCCCCCGACGTTGGCGTCGAACTCGACGAGGAATCGTCGCCTCCGCACGCGGCGGCGAACATCATGACGGGGAGAGCGACGATCCATCGTCGCCATTTGGTCGCTTTCATGGGGCCTCCTCAGGCTCTGAGGAGACAAGAGGAGTGCAGCCGCTTCCGACCACGATCCACCCTTGCCTCGAGGGTTAGGTATCGCACCCGAGCCAGGCGACCGGACTCGCCGACACGACGACTTTGCGTGTCGGACCACCGTTGCGGGACAGTGCCGGGATCTCACCGGACTTCGCTGGTTTCGAGCGTGCCGACTATCGCCGACCCGGCGAACATAACACGTCCGACGATGAGCCTCTACCCTCCTTGCATGAGCGATGAAGAGGCCTCGACCGAGCCTTTGACCGACGATCCTCGTCCGGACGGGCTGCGAAAGGTCGATTCGCTGTTTCTGGTGCTCACGGGAGACGGAAAAGGAAAGAGCAGTTCGGCCTTCGGCATGGTGATGCGCGGTCTGGCCCGCGACTGGGACGTCGCCGTGGTCCAATTCGTGAAGTCGGGCCAGTGGAACACCGGCGAGGAAAAGATCTGCCGACAGCTCGAGGTGTCGTGGAATGCCTGGGGTTCGGGATTCACGTGGGATTCCGACGATCTCGAACATGATCGCGCCATAGCGAGGGATGCCTGGTCGAGAACGGCCGACCTGATCGCCGAAGGACGACATCGTCTCGTCGTCCTAGACGAACTCACCTACCTGATCACATGGGGTTGGCTCGAAATCGAGCCCGTGGTCGAGGCGATATCGACGCGACCTCCTCACGTGAACATCGTGTGCACCGGCCGGAATGCTCATCCATTGTTGATCGATCTGGCCGACACCGTCACCTCGATGACGAACGTCAAACACGCCTACGACCGTGGCATCGCGGCCAAACGCGGAATCGACTACTGATGATCACCGTGCTCACCGGAGGAGCTCGAAGCGGTAAGAGCAACTACGCCGTCGACCTCGGACGCCGTCATCACGGTCCGGTGCTTTTCGTGGCCACTGCACCACCTCTCGACGACGACATGAAGGCGAGAATCGCCCGTCACGTCGCCACAAGACCCGACTGGCCCACCGTCGAGGAGCCTTTCGACATCGCTCCGCTCATCCGAGCTGCGACTTCACCGACATTGGTGATCGTCGACTGCCTCACGCTCTGGGTCTCGAATCTCATGTGGCGAGGCGATACGGATTCGGATGTCGAGAGCATCGCCGCCCGTCTGGCCGACGATCTACGCGCTACGTCGGCCGACGTCGTCTTCATCACCAACGAGGTCGGCCTCGGCGTTCACCCCGAATCCGAGCTCGGTC
>CBFHWN010000126.1:0-4083 GCA_965659595.1 uncultured Ilumatobacteraceae bacterium
CGGGTTGGGGAGACGTCACCTTGGCTGCTGTCGCATCCACTCCCATCGAATGGGGTGGCCGGTCTCATCCGCGGCCGAACGTGGTGATCCGACCGCCAGACACCGGCCGCATCACTCAGAGGCCGACGAGAGATCGCACGCGCTCGATGGCCGGACGCTGATCTGTCTCGACGAGAACGCCGTGCATGCCGAGCGCATCGGCGGCTCGAACGTTCACTTCCATGTCGTCGAGGAACGCGGCTTCGTGGGGCTGGGCGCCGAGGCGTGACAACGACAGTTCGTAGATCGACGGATGGGGTTTGCGCAAACCCACTTCGTGACTGTCGACCACGTCATCGAAGAGAGCGTCGAAGTCCATGATCGATCGCCAACGGTCGCGGAATTCGCGGATGTTGTTGGTCAGTACCCCTAGCCGGCATCCATGGTCGCGTAGATCGTGCACGAGTCGGAACATGTCGTCACTACGGACGAATTCGAAGTTCAATCCTTGGCGAGGCGTCGACGGTTCGGGCTCTCGCATCGTGAATCCAGCTTCACCGATGAGGTGACCGACGGCCGAGCGATAGTCGTCGAGGCTGATCTCGCCGCGCTCCAGTCGGTGCCACGGATGATCGGTGTCGGATGCGTAGTCGCCGAGCATGACGGCCATGACCTCGTCGGCCGGATGATCGGGGAATCGCTTGACGACGTCGAGTGCTCGACCCGACGTCGACAAGACGCCACCCAGATCGAAGATCACGGTGTTCACGCTCGTTTCGGGGGTGGTCGCCATGGGAACAGTCTTCCCGCCCCGATCGGCGTGACCCGCATCGACGCCGCACAGGGCGACCACAGTGCGGTCACGGGCGAGCGGTAGGCTCGTTCTCCGCATGGGAATCCTGGATCGCATTCTGAGGGCCGGTGAGGGCAAGAAGCTGAAGGCTCTCGAGGGCCTGGTTCCCGACATCAACGCCGAGGAGGCTGTCGTTGCGGCTCTGTCGGACGCCGCCTTGCGCGACCGCACCAATCAGTTCCGGCAGCGGATCGAGCGGGGCGAGTCGCTCGACGAACTTCTGATCGAGGCCTTCGCCGTGGTGCGCGAGGCGGCCAAGCGTACGATCGGCCAGCGTCATTACGACGTGCAGTTGATGGGTGGTGCAGCTCTGCACTTCGGCTGGATCGCCGAAATGAAGACCGGAGAAGGCAAGACTTTGGTCTCGACTCTTCCGGCCTATCTGAACGGGTTGTCGGGTCGGGGTGTCCACCAGATCACCACCAACGACTACTTGGCCCGGCGTGACTCGGTCTGGATGGGCCAGATCCACCGCTGGCTCGGCCTCGAAGTCGGTCTCGTGATCCCCGGCCACCAAGAGCGGCCTGACCAAAAGCGCTCCAACTATGGAGCCGACATCACCTTTGGCACCAACAACGAGTTCGGCTTCGACTATCTGCGCGACAACATGGCCGCCACCAAGGCCAACAAGGTCCAGCGTGGTCACGCGTTCGCCATCGTCGACGAGGTCGACTCGATCCTCATCGACGAGGCCCGTACTCCACTCATCATCTCGGGGCGAGTCGCCGATGCCGCTCAGCTCTACTACCGATTTGCCTCGATCGTGCGTTCGCTGAAGCGTGACGTCCACTACGACGTCGAAGAGGACAAGCGAGTCGTCATGCCCACCGAGGCGGGTATCGAAGCCGTCGAACAAGAACTCGGCGTCGACAACTTGTACGACGAAGTTCAGCGCAATCTTGTCCATCAGCTGCAGGTGGCTTTGAAGGCCAAAGAGCTCTACCGGCGCGACAAGGACTACATCGTCCAGGGCGGCGAGGTGAAGATCGTCGACGAGTTCACCGGTCGCATCCTGGAAGGCCGTCGCTGGAGCGAGGGCATTCACCAGGCCGTCGAAGCCAAGGAAGGCGTGAAGATCAAGGAGGAGAACCAGACTCTCGCCACGATCACGCTGCAGAACTACTTCCGGATGTACGACAAGTTGGCCGGCATGACCGGAACCGCTCAGACCGAGGCGGCCGAACTCATGAACACCTACGGACTGCAGGTGGTGCCGATTCCGACCAACCGCGACATCCGACGTGTCGACCAGCCCGATCTCATCTTCAAGTCCGAGTTGGCCAAGTTCGACGCGATCATCGCCGACGTCGTCGACCGCCACGCGGCCGGACAGCCGATCCTCATCGGTACGGCGACGGTCGACAAGAGTGAGGTGTTGGCCACACTTCTGGCCAAGCGCGGGATCAAGCACGAGGTACTGAACGCCAAACAGCACACTCGTGAGGCCGAAGTGGTGGCTCAGGCCGGGCGTTTCGCCGCCGTGACTGTGGCGACCAACATGGCCGGACGAGGTGTCGACATCCTGCTCGGTGGCAACCCCGAAGGTCTCGCCACCCGCTCGGTTCTGAGCGAGGGTTTCGATCCGTCGACTCTCACCGATGAATTCGCTCTGCCCATGCCCCTCGATCAGATGTCCGAGGAGTATCAGCACGATCGTGCTCGCGCCCAGGCTCGTTACCAGGAGCTCCTCCAGAAGTTCTCGGCCGAATGCAAGGCCGAAGGGGATCGAATCCGTGAACTCGGCGGCTTGTACGTCATCGGCTCCGAACGTCACGAGAGCCGACGAATCGACAACCAGTTGCGTGGTCGATCCGGACGTCAGGGCGATCCCGGCGAGACACGCTTCTATCTGAGTCTCGAGGACGAACTCATGCGCCTCTTCGCCACGGGTGCTCTCAGTTGGGTGATGGGCCGAGCGCTTCCCGACGACGAGGCGATCGAACACAAGATGGTCACCAAGGCCATCGAACGAGCGCAGACCACGGTCGAACAGCGCAACGGCGAGATCCGCAAGAACGTGTTGAAGTACGACGAGGTGATGAACGAGCAGCGCAAGGTGATCTACATGCGCCGCGATCAGATCCTCGAAGGATTCGACCTGAAGGCGGCCGGACTCGAGTACCTTGCCGAAGCCGTCGACTCGTTGATCGAGACTCACTGTGTGAGCGAAGTCGACGACGAATGGGATCTCGACGGACTCGCCAAGGAAATCAAGACCTTCTGGCCGAACGAGATCACCGAAGGTCAGTTGGCCGATTGCCGCAGTACCGGCCAGATGTACGACCTCGTGATGGCCGACGCGTCGGCCTACTACGAGCGTCGAGAGTCCGAACTCACACCGACGGTCATGCGCGACGTCGAGCGTCAGGTGATGCTGCGGATCATCGACCAGCGCTGGCGCGAACATCTGGAAGAGATGGACTACCTGCAGGAGGGCATCAACCTGCGTGCCATGGGCCAAAAGGACCCGCTCGCCGAATGGCAGCGCGAGGGATACGAGATGTTCGGCTCCATGATGAAGGGAATCGCTCAGGATTTCGTGCGGTACGTGATGCACGTCCAGGTCGTGCGCAACGACGCACCCGATATCGCCGTGAAAAACGTGCAGGAGACGAAGTCGGAGGCCACGCCGGCGGCCCAGTCGGCGGCCATCGAAGCCGGTCTTGCACCGACGGCCGCTCCGGCGGCCCCAGCCAAACCGCGCACCGTGGTGAACGACGAATGGTCGAAGACGCCGCGCAATGCTCCTTGTCCATGCGGTTCGGGCAAGAAGTTCAAGATGTGCCACGGCGCCAACTGACGCATGCGCGATTTCACCGATGACATCCGCGACCTGCAGCGTCGCTTGGTCGAGGCTCACGGCTACCTTCGAGTCGACGAATTGCGGGCCCGTGTGGCCGAGCTCGAGATCGAAGTCTCCCGCCCCGATCTGTGGGACGACCAGAATCTCGCGAAAAAACTCAACGCTGAGTACGCCGACTCCAAGGGCGACCTCGATCAGTACGAACTGCTCTCCCGTGACGTGGAGGACGTCGAGGTGTTGCACGAACTCGCGCGCGAAGTCGACGATGCCAGTCAAGAGTCCGACATCGAAAAGGGAATCACCTCCATCGCCCGACGACTCGACGGCCTGGAAATGCGCAGCCTGTTCACTGGGGAGCACGACGAAGCGGACTGCATCGTGCACATCAACACCAAAGACGGTGGGGTCGACGCCCAGGACTGGAGCGAAGTCCTGCTGCGGATGTACT
>CBFHWN010000127.1:0-4068 GCA_965659595.1 uncultured Ilumatobacteraceae bacterium
CGAAGCGGATCGCTTCGCTCCCGACGCCTTCGAACGACTGGGGACCGACCTCGAACTCGACACATCATCGTTCAGTGAGGACGTCGTCGGCCGATTCGTCGATCGCCTCGACAACTGAGTGGGTGGTTCGCGTCAGGATGCGGACGGCTGGGGGAGCAGTTCGGTCGCCTTGCATGCATCGATCGACTTGACCATTCCGTAGGGGTTCACGGCCGAGCCGCCGAAGGGGTGGTACTCGAGGTGGAGATGCGGGGTCGAACTGCTACCCGTCGATCCGACGTAACCGATGATTTGCCCGGCCACGACTTCGGAACCGAGCTCGACACCGGGAGCGAATTCGGACAGGTGCGCGTAATGGAAGTACGAGTCGTCCTCGGCGGTCAGACGAAATGCGTTGCCGCCAAGAGAACCCGGTTTGTCGAACCACTGACGAGTGATCATTCCGTCGACGACTGCGTAGACGGCCTTTCCGGTAGGAGCGATGATGTCGACGCCGACGTGTCGTCGCCCGCCCGAGCGCGGAGCATGCCAGGTGTCAGTGAACCAGCACGGCCCCTGTACGGGGAACACCGACGCGCGAATCGGATCGGTTGTCGCAGTCGGACGGCCCGACGAATCTTTCGAGGAATTCGCGGTCTCATCACTCGGAGGAGTTGCCGTGGTGCCGTCCATGAGCGCGAAGTAGGTGACGAGGTCGAGCCGTCCCGATGCCGTGAGTCCGAGCTGTGACTGGTACGTGGTGATCGCGCCTTCGGTGGCCGAACCAAAGACTCCGTCGGCTCCGCCGCGAACGGTCACGCCGGCTGTCGTCAGCGCGCGTTGAATGACGGCCACGTCGTCACTTCGATCTCCGCGACGTGGCACCGTCGGGGCGGGGAGAACGCCCAGGAGTTGAGCGGTCTTCTCGTCGACTTCACCCGTGGCGGGGCGACGAACATTGCGTTGGTAGAACTTCACGGCGTTCTCGGTGGCGGATCCGAAGATGCCGTCGGCTCCGCCGCGAACGGTCACGCCGGCGGCGATGAGCGCTCGTTGTACGACTGCAACGGCCTGGTTGGTGTCGCCACGTCGCGGCAGAATCGCCGAGGTGGCGATGTCGACGGCGGTGGGGGTGCCGACGACCGGGGAAGCATCGTCGGCCTCCCCAGCATTCTTTGCCGTTTCATCGGTGGCGACCGCTGGCGCCGAGGAGCCGGTGGTCGCTGCGTGTGCATCCTGATCGATGACTCCGAGCTTGATCGCAGTCCGGACGTCGACTCGTCCGCTCACGGACAGGTCGTGGCGCTCCTGGTAGCGAGCGATGGCTTCGCTCGTGACCGGCCCAAAGATGCCGTCGGCTCCACCGCGGACCGAGATGCCCGATGTGATCAGAGCGCGCTGGAGTTCGGCAACGGCCTCACCTCGCTGACCGCGAGTTGGGAATTCCGGTGGTGGTCCGAGGTCGAGAAGGTGGGCGGTCACAGCGTCGAGAACGCCTGTCGACCGCAGACCCACCGAAATCTGAAACGCACGTAGAGCGGTTTCGGTGGCGGATCCAAAGATGCCGTCGGCCCCGCCGCGAACCGTGACTTCGGCTGCCATGAGCGCCCGTTGCAGGGCGGCGACGTGGTCGCCCCGGGCCCCTCGTGCGAGTCCGGACGAGACCGATGGTGTGGCCACTGAAGTCACCGCTTTGACGTCGGCCGAGACGGCCAGAACGGGTGTGGCGCTGGAGCTCGCGACGAGGAGCGATGTTCCGACGAGAGCGGCACCAAGAGCAGACAACACGTCCCAGGTATCGGCCCGGTCAGATCCGACCTTGAGCGAAATCGGGAGGTTCGGACCTGAACGAGGGACGGCGGGCGACGGGCCTGGTGGTGGACGAAAGGGGATTCCGGGAGGAAAAGTGGCGCGAAAGGGGGAAAAGTGGTTGACAGAGGGGATCAGTGGGGACTAGGAATACCTCACAACTCGGGCAGAGGGGCAGTCAGTGCAGGTATTCGTCGGAAAACATGAGCGGCAGCTCGACCCCAAGGGTCGGCTTGCGCTTCCGGCGACCTTCCGGAGTCGCCTCGAGCCCCGCTGCTATCTGCTGCTCGGCCAGGACAAGTGCATCGCTGTCGTGACAGCCGAGGACTCGGCACGGCTGGCCGACGAGATCACGGCAGCCGTCAAGAGTGGGGAAACCACCGAGCAGGAGCGCCGAGCCTTTGCGGCGAGCATGGTGGAGGTCGTCATCGACGCCCAAGGCCGAGTGACGATCGACGAGTCGCTGCGCGCCTACGCCGGACTCACGGTCGGCAGCAAAGTCGTGGTGGCCGGAAACTTCGAACGGGTCGAGATCTGGGAGCCCACCCGGTTCGAACGTCAGTTGGCTCTCGGTACCGAAGCCATCGCCGGGGAGGAGTCGTGATCGACTTCGTTCACGAGTCGGTGATGGTCGACGAGATCGTCACCGCGTTTTCGACGGTCCCGGCCGGTGTGGTCCTCGACGGGACGATGGGTGGGGGTGGACACGCGGAGGCTCTCCTCGCATCACGTGGAGACTTGTCGATCCTCGGTCTCGATCGCGACCCGTCAGCTCTCGACGCAGCACGTACGCGACTGGCCGAAGTCGCCGATCGCGTGACGCTGCAACACCGTCGCTTCGACGAGGTCGACGAAGCATTGGCCGAAGCCGGGGTCGAACACCTGTCGGGGGCACTTTTCGACCTCGGTGTGTCGTCGCATCAATTCGACGAGGCATCGCGCGGCTTCTCCTATCGGCACGATGCGCCTCTCGACATGCGTATGGATCCGACCGAATCGCGGACGGCGGCCGAGATCGTGAACGAATGGCCGGCCGACGAGTTGACACGTCTCCTTCGAAGCAATGCCGACGAACGTTTCGCCCGGCGCATCGCCGAGGCGATCGTGGCTGCGCGACCGGTCGCGACCACCCAACAACTCGCCGAAATCGTCGTGGCGGCGATTCCAGCCCCGGCTCGGCGACGGGGAGGACATCCGGCCAAGCGCACGTTCCAAGCCCTGCGGATCGAGGTCAATCGGGAACTCGAAGTGCTGCCCTTGGCCCTCGATCGGGTCATCGATCGACTGCGATCGGGCGGACGAGTGGCGGTTCTGTCGTATCACTCCGGTGAGGACCGAATCGTGAAGGCTCGGTTCCGCCATCACGAAACCGGCGGATGCACGTGTCCATCAGGGCTTCCATGCGGCTGTGGCGCGCGAGCGACGGTACGGCGGGTTCGCGTCTCGGCCCGACCTAGCGATAGCGAGCAGTCGCGCAATCCGAGAAGTGCATCGGCCCGACTTCGTGTGGTGGAGGCGGTCTGATGGCGCGCGCCGCCTCTCGAGTCGCGTCACGCGCTCCGTCTCGGTCGTCCCAGCCGGCCAGTCGTCCGGCGCGTCGAGTCGCCACCCGGACCGCCGCCGACCGTCGCTCTGGCGCAACGAAAAAGGCTGCTTCCAGGGCGAACGTGAAGACCGCTCCGAAACCCGCATCGAAAGTCGCGCCGGCTTCGAAGTCATCGCGATCCGCCATCGCACGGGCCGTCGACCCGCAGAATGCAACGGCGGCCGGACGTCGCCTGGTGAAGAGCGCCCTCGGCGTCCTCGTGATTCTGGTGGGCATCATGATGGCGGTGGTGGTGGCGCAGACCCGTATCGCCGAGAACCAGATGCAACTCGATCGCATCGAGTCGCGAATCGACTCCGAACGGGATCGTTACAACCAGTTGCGACTCGAGCGCTCACTCTTGCGCGAACCGGCCCGACTGGTGGTCGAGGCTCGCGCGCTCGGAATGCAGCCTGGGGTCGGCGTCGACTTCATCACGGTCGATCCGATGACCGTGGCCGCCGTCTTGGTCTCCACCGGGGGAGTCGATCCTGAACTCCTGACGAATGGTGACGATCCGCTCCAGGAATATGGCGAATTCAAGGCCATCGTTGGTGGTGCGCCGTGACCTCGCGTCGACCGCCCTCGTCGCGCTCGGGTTCCCGTGCGAGCTCACGCTCTCGGCCGAGCGCCGGATCGCGCCGAACGACGTCGGCTCGGTCCTCGCGCGCCACGACGGGAACGAAGTCGGGAGC
>CBFHWN010000128.1:0-3920 GCA_965659595.1 uncultured Ilumatobacteraceae bacterium
GGCTTCGACACGTGGCCCACATCGGCGTGTCGGCTCGTCCGTACAGCCTCATGGTGAACGGACGTGAACCCGACAGCCGCCCGATCCACGTCGAGTTGACGGCACCCGACGGAGAGTCGTGGGTGTGGGGTGAAGGAGGCGCCGAGGGTGCTTCGGTTCGGGGGACGGCCCTCGACTTCTGTCTGGTGGTCACGCAGCGTCGGCACCTCGTCGACACGTCGCTCACCGTTCTCGGTGAAGCGGCTGGTAGCTGGATGGACGTCGCTCAGGCCTTCGCTGGACCGGCTGGTTCTGGTCGGGCGCCTCTCGAGCGTTAGATGTTGTCGATCTTTTTGAAGATCTCGGCGACCGGACGACCGACCCGTTCTCCGAGTTCGGCCAGACGACGGCGAATTCGCCGCTCGAAGTCGTCGAGGGCTGCTTGGTCGGTGGCTTTCATGGTGCTCTCGAACTGCGACTCGTGAGCGAGCAAGGCGGCGATCTTGGCGTCGAGTGACGTCGAGACGTCCTCGGCGTGATCGGGTTCGTCGGCTTCCCACAACAGCAGCGTGTCGGGCCGGTGGTGGGCGATGCCGTGTTCGGGGCAGAAGTGCGGATCTCGGGCGACGACGATGGCGTCGCACGTGAGGAATCCGGCATGTCGATGGTCGGGGTGCAGGCGGTAGCGCTTCCAGGGGTCGTGGCCGAGCACGACATTCGGTCGGAGTTGGCGGATGTGACGGGCGATCTCGCTCACGAGTGCCGGCGACTCGGCGAGTTCACCGTCGATCTGGTCGAGGAATACAACCTCACCGTGTGAACCCAGACGGCGCGCCGCCTCGCGTTGTTCGTCTCGCCTCCGAGCGACGAGGGCCGAGGTGTCGGCATCGACGTCCCACGTGCCTTTCGAACCGTCGGTGAGGACGACATGGTGGACCGTGCAACCGGCGGCCGCCCACTTGGCCAGGGTCCCGCCACAGCCGAACTCGACGTCGTCGGGATGGGCGCCGATCGCCATGGCCACCGATGGTGTGACGAGATCGATGCTCGTGATCGCCGGATCGGCGGCGAGTTGCGGTTGGCCGGGTTCGTTGGCGTCGTTCGTGCGGTCGGTCATGTGGGCTTCCAATCGGGAAGGGTCGTCGTCACGAAGTCTCGCACCAGATCGAGATCGTCGACCGTGTCGATGTCGGTCGCCAGCCGTTCGTCGTCGATCACCACCGTGGACGCTCCCAGTTCGTCGGCGAGCGCGCAGTGGGCCTGGAAGGATCCTTGGCCGTAGCGGAACTCCCAGCGCGGAAACAGGTGGCGCGGGATCACGACCACGTTGCTGCCGTCGTGGTGGCGGTCGGGTGAGACGAGTATCGAGTCGGGTGCGTTGCGGATCGCCGACGCCAAGATGGACACCAGATCGTTGGCGAGCGGCAGGTCGGCATGGCAGATGACGACGTGGGAGGCCTCGGCGGCGGCGATGGTGGACGCGGCCTCGGTGAGAGACGGATTCAGGCCTGACGATGTCACGCGTACCGGTGTCGCGCCGCGCGAGTGCGCCCACTCGACGATGGCGTCGTCGTCGCACACCACGAACCATCGAGCATCGTTGCGGACGTCGACGACGATCTCGGCCATGGCCCGGGCCAGGCGTTCCCGCTGGTCGGCGGTGAACGAGGTCGCCAAGCGCGATTTGCCCATGTCGAAGGCACGCACGGGGACGACGACGGCAAGGTCGACGGCTCGGTTCACGGTTCGAGCCTACGAGTGGTCGTCGCGCCGTTACGCTCGAAGAGGGGGTGAGGGTGATGACGAATGGTCGTTCGATGAGAGTGGCGGTCATCGGTGCTGGTTCGTGGGGCACCACAGTGGCCTCGGTCGTGGCTCCCAACGCGTCGACGGTGCTCTGGGCGCGTAACCCGGATCTCGTCACCGCCATGTCGTCGACACGTCGTAACGATCGGTATCTTCCCGACGCGTCACTGCCTGACGACCTCGAATTCACGGCGTCCATGAGCGAAGCGGTGTCGTCGGCCGACGTGGTGGTCATGGGTGTGCCGTCGCACGGATTCCGCGACGTGGTGGTGGACGTTGCGCGTTACGTTCGTCCGTGGGTTCCGGTCGTGAGTTTGTCGAAGGGGCTCGAACGAAGTTCGCTGAAGCGCATGAGTGAAGTCGTCGCCGACGAGCTGCCAGGACATCCGGTCGCCGTTCTCACCGGTCCGAACCTGGCCAAGGAGATCATGGTTGGGCAGCCGGCAGCAGCCGTCGTGGCCATCGACGACTCGACAATCGCTCAGGAACTGCAGAAGGTTTTCTCGCGTCCCACGTTGAGGGTGTACACCAACCCCGACGTGGTGGGCAGTGAGATCGCGGGAGTCGCCAAGAACGTGATTGCGATCGCCTCGGGTATGGCGGCCGGGATGGGTTTCGGTGACAACACCCGCGCCACGATCATCACACGGGGTCTGGCCGAGATGACTCGCCTCGGTATGGCCATGGGCGGGGAGGGGCTCACCTTCGCCGGTCTTGCCGGGATGGGTGATCTCATCGCCACCTGTTCGTCGACGCAAAGCCGCAACAACCAAGTGGGTCTGCGTCTTGGGCGCGGTGAGGCCATCGATGCCATCATGGAGTCGATGACGATGGTCGCCGAAGGAGTCAAGAGTTCACCGTCGGTGCTCGATCTGGCCCGACGACACGACGTCGAGATGCCGATCACCGAACAGGTCGTCGCGGTGTGCCATCAAGGACGTTCGGCGGTCGACGCCATGTCGTCTCTGATGCAACGTCGGCGACGGAGCGAACTTGGGTAAGTGGTGGCGACGTCGACCGACCCCGGTCGAAGCGTTGTCACCTCTCGCTCAATTGACGGGGGTTCTGGGCGCGCCGTGGCGAGCCTCGGTCACACCGTGGGGTGATCTCGGGTTCGAGGACGGCTCGGCAACACTTCAGTGGTTCGTGGCCGCCGACGACCGCTGGCACCATCCCTCGCAGGAAGCAGCGGTCAGGCAACGTCTGATCGAGGGCACGCCGGTCTTCGAGACACGGATGCGGGTGCCACGTGGCGACGTGGTGCAGACGATCTGGAGCACCACGGTCGACGGAGTGGGCGTGACCGTGATCGACGTGGCTAACGAGTCGGCACTACCCATCGCCGTGGCGTTCTCCCGTACCGATCTCGTGACGTCGCGTCCGACGGCGTCGTCGCAGGAGTGGCCGGCCCCGGGTCTCGACCTTTCCGATCGGCCCCTCGTGGTGCCGATCGGCCATCGATCGAGTGCCCGGGTCGTGTTGCGACACGACGGGCGAGTCGATCCACTCTCGGCCGACGTACCTGACGCCGAGTCGGTGGTTCGAGGCTGGTTGGTGGTGGCCGAGCGCGCCGGTCGCCTCACCGTCCCCGACATCGTGGACGGTGTGCCGCTGGCCGATCGTGTGATGGCCGCTCGTTGTCAGGCGATCCTGCACGGTGACGATGCCGACTCGGCGGCCGAACGCCTGCTCGATCTCGACGAGCGCGTACGCGTCAACGTCGAAACTGCCGATTCGATGGTGGTCGCGGGAGCGGCCGAAGAAGTGCTCGCCGATCTACGTGGAGGTCGGGTCGACGGAACGACGGCGCGACTGGCGCTCTTGGCTGGAGCACGTTTGCTCGCCGACGACAAGCGTGCGATCGACGATCTGATCGCCGCAGTGGCGAAGGCGCGCGGCACGCGAGCCGACGATCTGGTGACGGCGTGGGGAGATGTCGAGCCGGTGACGTCACTCGACGTGTCGCGTCACGTGTTGCCGGCTCTGGTGCACGATCGACTCGTTCGTGCGACGAATTCCGACACGGTCACACTGTTGACCGACGGGATGCCCGCTGATTGGTTCGGCGCGTCGTGTGAAGCGCATGGTATCTCCGTGGGTTCTGGTCATCGAGTGTCGTTCGCCGTGCGGTGGCA
>CBFHWN010000129.1:0-3835 GCA_965659595.1 uncultured Ilumatobacteraceae bacterium
GACGTCCGAACGTGGCACTCATCGATTGGTCCGTATCAGTCCGTTCGACAACCAGGGCCGGCGCCAAACGAGTTTCTCGGCCGTTCAGGTCTGGCCGGTGATCGACGATCCTGACGTCGAGATCAACGAAGCCGACATCCGCATGGAAGTGTTCCGTGCGTCGGGGGCCGGTGGACAGCACGTCAACAAGACATCGTCGGCCGTGCGACTCATTCACGAGCCCACTGGTCTCGTCGCTTCGTCGCAGGAGGAGCGCAGCCAGTTGCAGAACCGCGAGAAGGCGATGAATCGCCTGCGCGCGATGGTTGCGGCGCGTATCGAAGAGGAGCATCAGGCCGAACTCGATCGGATCGCCGGCAAACAGGCCACGGTCGGATGGGGGAGCCAGATTCGTTCCTATGTGTTGCAGCCGTACCAGATGGTGAAAGACCTTCGAACCGAGATCGAGACGTCGAGTGTCGAGGCCGTACTCGACGGTGACATCGACGAATTCATGGAGGGTTACCTGCGCTGGCGGCGGGCCGGTGACGAATCCTGACCGAGTGACACTGATACCCTCTCGCTCGCAGGAACACCATGATTCGCCTCGAAAACGTCACCAAGTCCTACAGCGCCGATGTGACCGCTCTGCGTGACGTGTCGTTCGAGATCCCGAAGGGTGAATTCATCTTCCTCGTGGGTCCGTCGGGTTCGGGTAAGTCGACTCTGTTGCGTTTGATGAACCGTCAGGAAGTTCCCGAGAAGGGTTCGGTGTGGGTCGCCGGCAAGAACATCAACGACCTTCCCGAGTCGAAAGTTCCCTTCCTGCGACGAAGCATGGGGAACATCTTCCAGGACTACAAACTGCTCCTCAACAAGACGGTCTTCGAGAACGTCGCCTTTGCGCTCGAAGTCATCGGCCGTCCCCGCCACGTCATTCGTCAGCAGGTTCCTGCGGTCCTCGAGTTGGTGGGTCTGGCCGACAAGGGTGATCGCTTTCCGCACCAGCTCTCGGGTGGTGAACAGCAGCGAGTGTCGATCGCCCGGGCATTCGTGAATCGTCCGCTGATCCTCCTGGCCGACGAGCCCACCGGAAACCTCGACCCCGCCACCGGTGAGGGAATCATGCGTCTTCTCGATCGAATCAACAGCACCGGGACCACGGTTGTCATGGCCACGCACGACACACGAGTGGTGAACATGATGCGGCGCCGAGTTGTGCAGCTCGACCGGGGGATCATCGTGCGCGACCAGGAGCGCGGGGTGTACGACTGATGCTCGCTCGAATCAGCTATGCGCTTCGCGAAACCTTCGCCAGCCTCCGGCGCAATGTCACTCTCACTGCGGCCGCCATCATCACGTCGGCAGTGTCACTTCTTCTGGTCGGATCGACTTTCCTCATCCAGCGGGCCTTCGACAACCTGTTGACCCGCTGGAAGGGTGACGTCGAACTGATCGTCTACCTGCGCTCCGACGCAAGTCCCGAGCAGATCCAGTTGGTCGAGGACGCGTTGCGCTCCCAGCCGTCGGTGATCGACGTCGATCGACTTCGGTATCTCGACCAGGCCGAGAGTTATGCCGAGGCCGAGAAGCTGTTCGCTGGCGACCCGGGCACTCTGCGACTCCTCACTCCCGAGAACATTCCGTCGCAATTCAAGGTCGTTCCCATCGCCGACGATTCTTCGCTGGTGCGCGAACTCGGTGAGCAGTTCCGACAATTGGCCGGCGTCAAGGAGGTCGCCTACGCGCAGGACGTCTTCGATGTCGTCTCTCGGGTGTCGCAGTTCATCCGTGTCGCCACGACGGCCATGTCGATCATCCTGCTCGTCGTCGCAGTCGGTCTCATCTGGAACACCATCCGAACAGCGATGTTCGCCCGCCGACGCGAGATCGAAGTGATGAAGCTGGTCGGTGCCACCAACTGGTTCATCCGGATCCCGTTCATGCTCGAGGGATTGTTGCAGGGTCTCATCGGTGGTGTGCTCGCCTGCGGTGGACTCTGGGGTCTCAACTCGGCGTGGTCGGGTGCCGTCGACGATTTCAACGACACCGAATTGGCGGCTCTGGTGGTGTCCGACGGTTACGTGAGCAGCGTGATGCTGATCCTGCTCCTCATCGGCGCCTTGGCCGGTGCCGTGGGCTCAGGCATTGCAGCATCACGATTCCTCGACGTCTGACGCGAACCGGTCGATCGTTTAGGGTCGACTCGTGGACTTCCAGGAGATTCTCTATTCCGTCGACGGGCCGGTCGCGACCATCACGCTGAACCGGCCCGACAAGATGAACGCCTTCACCAACCGCATGTTGAAGGAGATGATCGCGGCATTCGACGCAACCGACGCCGACGACGAAGTACGAGCAGTGATCGTGACCGGTGCCGGTCGGGCGTTCTGCGCCGGTGCCGACTTGTCGGGAGGTGGCGAGACCTTCGCCAAAGGCGGAAGCGACGTGGCGGCGAAGTCGGGTGTCGTGCGCGACGGCGGAGGTCTGGTTGCGTTACGCATTTTCGAATCGAAGAAGCCGGTGATCGGAGCGATCAACGGGGCGGCCGTCGGTGTCGGCGTGACGATGACGCTTCCGATGGACATTCGCCTGGCCAGCGACGGGGCCAAGTTCGGCTTCGTGTTCGCCAAGCGCGGCATCGTCCCCGAGGCGGCCAGCAGTTGGTTCCTGCCGCGATTGGTGGGGATCTCTCAGGCAGCCGAATGGTGCTACACCGGCCGGATCGTGGGGGCCGACGAGGCCTTGCGAGGTCGCCTCGTTCGAAGCGTGCACCCGGCCGACGAACTCATGGACGTGGCCCGATCGATCGCGCTCGAGATCGCCGACGGAACGGCTCCGGTCTCGGTCGCCCTGACCCGTCAGATGCTCTGGCGCATGTTGGGGGCCGATCATCCGATGGAGGCGCACCGAGTCGATTCGCGAGCGATCAACTCACGTGGCGCAAGTGCCGACGCGAGCGAAGGTGTCATGAGCTTCCTCGAGAAGAGGCCGGCGCAATTCCCGGTGAAAGTGAGCGACGGACTGCCCGACGTCTTCCCCGATTGGCAGGATCCTCAGTTCTCGTGATCGACGATCTCTACGAACGGGTCGGGGGACTTCCGTTCTTCGAGCGTTTGGTCGACGAGTTCTATCGAGGAGTGGTCGACGACGAAGTGCTGTGGCCGCTGTATCCCGACCAGTCCGATCTCGAAGGGGCTAAACGAAGACTCGCTCTGTTCCTTGCCCACTATTGGGGAGGGCTCACCACGTATCTCGAGGAGCGTGGCCATCCCCGTCTTCGCATGCGGCACATGACCTTCACGGTCGGGCCTCTCGAACGCGACCGATGGCTCGTGCACATGGCCCGCGCCGTCGAGTCGGTGTGCTCCGATCCCGACGTGGCCGCCGAGATGATGGCCTATTTCACCAAGGCCGCCGAACATCTGCGCAACGACACCGGTCTGCCGATCTCGGCCCCGAAAGGCTGAAATGAAGGACGGTCAGCCGAAGACGACGGTCTTGCGACCGTAGACGAGAACTCGGTGCTCGAGATGGGCACGTACGGCTCTCGCCAGCACGATGGTTTCGAGATCGCGTCCTTTGCGGGTGAGTTCGACCACCGAGTCACGATGGGTCACGCGTGTGACCTCCTGGTCGAGGATCGGTCCTTCGTCGAGTTCCTCGGTCACGTAGTGGGCGGTCGCCCCGATGAGTTTCACGCCCCGGTCGTGGGCCTGGCGATAGGGATTGGCACCGATGAACGCCGGAAGAAACGAATGGTGGATGTTGATGATGCGCGATCGATAAGCGTCAACGACGCGGGGCGACAAGATCTGCATGTAACGAGCCAGCACCACCAGGTCGACATCGAGCG
>CBFHWN010000130.1:0-3664 GCA_965659595.1 uncultured Ilumatobacteraceae bacterium
GGGCGTGCGAAAGGTCTCTCTGTTGCAAATTACTTTCTTGCTGGAAAGCGCATGACCTCCCGCGACCGGTCCTACGAGCAACACAAGGCGCGCGCCGCCAAGCGCGCCGCCGAGATGTCGACGGCCGGTCGCGACATCGGCGAGATGCCGGCCGTCGGCAACTGGTCGAGGCGAACGAAGGCGACGAAGGCGCTGCGTAAGTTCTGCGACACCTACGGGAAGAAGGCGTTCGATCGCGCGTGGTCCGACGACCACCTGCGGGTACTCGATCGGTTGCAGGCCGCGGTGGCGGACGGCGGCCAGTTCGCGTTGGCGATGCCACGCGGCAGCGGCAAAACCACGATGGTCGCCTGGGCGACGATCTGGGCGATGCTGACCGGCCGGCGTCGGATGGTCGTGATCGTCGGCGCGGACGCGAAGGCCGCCGGCGACATGTTGTCGGTCATCACCGACGAACTCGAACACAACGACAAGATGCTGGAGGACTGGCCGGAGGCGTGCTACCCGATGCGTCGCCTCGAGGGGATCCACCAGCGCGCCAGCGGCCAACTCTGCCTCGGCCAGCGGACGCAGATCGGACTGACTGCGGACGAACTCGTGCTGCCGACGGTGCCGCGTGACGCGGTCGCGAAACCCGTGCAGATGAAGTCCGGCGGCAGCGTGGTCAAGTGCGTCGGGATCACTGGAAGAATCAGAGGGATGCAGGCGCGACTCGGCGACGGTTCGATCGTGCGTCCGTCGTTGGTGCTGATCGACGATCCGCAGACGGACGAGTCGGCGAAGTCGCCGAGCCAGTGCGACTATCGCGAGCGCATCATCACCGGCACGATCCTCGGCATGGCAGGACCGGGTGAGAAGATGGCGGCACTCGCGACCGTCACGGTGATCCGTCCCGACGACCTGGCCGATCGCCTGCTGACGCCGGAGAAGCATCCCGACTGGGCGAGTGAACGCACGAAGCTGGTCTACGACTGGGGTACCGGCGAGGCGCTGTGGCGGGAGTACGGCGAGATCCGCCGGGATCCCGAGCGCGGTGCGGCTGCCGCGGACAAGTTCTACGCGGAGAACCGGAAGGCGATGGACGACGGCGTCCGCGTCGGGTGGCCGTCGAGGTACGTGCCGGGCGAGGCGTCCGCGATCCAACACGCGTGGAATCTGCGCATCGACCGCGGCGAGGCGGCGTTCCTGGCCGAGTACCAGAACGATCCAGAACCGGAGTCGCGAACGGGTGCGGTGTCGATCGACCCGGACGAAGTCCTCGAGCGTGGCGTCCGGGTGCCACGGGGAACGGTGCCAAGCGAGGCGACGGTGCTGACCGCCGGCGTCGACGTGCAGGGTGCCTGCGTCTACTGGTGCGTTGTCGCATGGACGGACGACGCGCGCGGGTGGGTGGTGGACTACGGCACGACGCCGGATCAACCCAGCGGGCGCCTTGGCCTCGGCGAACTGTCGCGGACGCTCGAGGATCTGGCACCCGGCGCGAACGACGAGGCGCGAGTGACCGCCGGCATCGAGGCGACGTTCGCGCGACTTTGCAACGCCGACTGGCCGATGGAGGGTGGTGCGTCGGTGCGGGTTGATCGCCTGCTGATCGACTCGGGGTGGATGACCGAGGCGGTTCGCAGCGCCTGCAAGCGGTCGCGGGCGCCGGTGTCGCCGTCGAAGGGACGCACGATCGGTGCGAAGTCGTCGTCGGGACTGAACGAGCGCAAGCGACAGCCCGGCGACCGCGTCGGCCTGCACTGGCGATCCGGCAACCCGCTGCGTTTCGGGACGACGGTGCGCGAGGTCTTGGTGGACGTGAACTACTGGAAGACGTGGCTGTCGGCGCGGTTCAAGGCGTCGGTTGGTTCGCCGGGTTCGATCGTGCTGTGCGGCGACTCGCCGGCCGATCTTCGCCGGCACGAACAGTTCGGATCGCAGCTTGCGGCCGAGGAGGCGATCACGGTCGAGGCTCGCGGTCGACGCGTCGAGGAGTGGGTGCTGCGTCGTCCCGGCCTCGACAACCACCTCCTCGACTGCATGGTGCTGGCGTCGGTGGCCGCGAACATGCAGGGAGTCACGATCGGCGAGGTCGCGGCGTCCCAAGCGTCGCGGGTGACGCGTCGGTTGAGTCTGTCCGAGATCCAGGCACGGAGGCGAGGCGCGTGACTCCCGGCGACGAGGCGCCGCGGGTGATGGCGTGTTCGCGGTGCTGGTGTCGCGATCTGCGTGTGATCTGGACCTACCGCGCCGTCGACGGGTCGATCCGCCGGCGTCGCCGGTGCCGGCACTGCGGCCTCGAGGCGACCACCGTCGAGCGGACATTGGCGGACATCGGCGACCGGCAGAAAAAACCCGGAATCCCTCCGTGTACGGGTTGACCTCATAGGTTTATGTGGTACTGTTTGGGTGTCAGGCATGGGGCCTGACGGAAACGGAGACCAGACCATGAGCGACACCAAGACCATCGGAATCCGACCGACGGACTTCCAGATCACCGAGTCCAACGGTCCTCGCGACATCGCAGGCATGATCGAGACGGCCAAGCGGTCGATCGACGACCGCGTTCGCACCGTCCTTTGCTGCGACGGCAGCGGAAACGAGGCGTACGTGCTGGTGGATGACGAAGGCGTCACCCGCACCTACGAGTTCCGCACCGGCGGCGAGATGGACCGCGGCGAGGCCGCCGCACTGATTGCCGCCGGCATCGACTGGCGAATGGTCGTCGAGCCGGGCGAGGAGGTGCCGATGGTCGCCGGCGCAAAGTACCGGCTGCACGTGGCGATGGAGTTCGTCGGCTGGGAGCCGGGAGACGCGGACACCGACGGCTACCGCTGCGAAGACTACTTCGACTGCCTCGACGTCTACGCCGGTCCCGACGACCACGGCGTCGCGCCCGTGTTTTCCCGCGCGTCCTGACGCCAACACCTAACCCGCTGTTCCGAATCCACCACACTTCGCGACAAGTGTGGCGGTTTCGGACCACGCACCTGGGGATTCGATATGACGACTGGAGACGAGTGGGAGCAGCCGAAGTTCCGGCTGAATGAAGAGGCCGGCGAGTTCTTCGGCGAGCATGTCGGCGACCTGTGCGACCGCTGGGGTATGCCGGAGGCCGAGTCGCTGCTGCGGCCGGAGACCGACCGGGACTACGAGTACCAGCCGGAGACGCCGAGAGAGGCCGAGGTGTTCGGCGCGGCAGTCCGGGATGCAAGGCGGCGCGTCGAGGAGGAGGGGTACAACTTCGACCGCGAAGAGGCCGGCGAAGATCCCGATCACGACGAGTTTGCGAAGAAGGAAGACGCCAGCATCGCCGCCGCGCTCAAGAAGGTCGAACACGCGATCCGGCGGAACTACGGCCGGATCCCGAGCATCGAGGACGCGCGAGGGTTCACCGCATGGGTTCTGAAGCAGCGGAAGGAGGCCGAGGCCAAGCGCCGCCGAACCATGGTGATGAACTGGATCGTCATCTCCGTCACGTCGGCGACGATGCTGGGAGGGTGCATGGCTTACTGCACCTGACTCCAAAGTATTTGAACCTTCGCGCGCCCTCCCCGCACGCTTTCTGACAGCCACCGCGCCCCATTTCGTGCCTCCCGACGCTGCCTCTGGTCTTGCGTCGGGAGGTTTTTTCGTGCGCTTGTCCGCATATGAGGGATCCGCACCGCCGGAGGCGAATCCG
>CBFHWN010000131.1:0-3573 GCA_965659595.1 uncultured Ilumatobacteraceae bacterium
AGCCGATGAATCGCGACTGAAGTAGTCGTACACGATACGGGTTCGGTTGCGATCTATTGGAACGATTCGTTCGACGTTCATGGCGTCGGGATACACGTTGAGCGCCAGATTCGGATAGCGGAAGATCCAACGTCCGGAGTTCGGTGCGCCGTCGACGGTACGGGCATCGTGGACGCAAAAGGAAGGCTCGGGAATTTCGACGGTGTACGTGCCGACGTCGATGGATGCGCCGAGGAGCGGGTGAATCAACGGCACGTGATACGCCTCGAGATAGTTGTCGACGTAGGTCTTCCAGTTGCAGCGGAGGTCGCGAGTCAGGCGTTTGACCGGGCGGAGGCGCGCAAGATCGAAGCCGGAGGCGAGGTCGATCAGGCCTCCGAGAGAATCGGTGAGGGCTTCGGCATCAGGATCGAGATTCACGAACACCAGAGGGCCCCACGTGGCGACCTGCACCGGTCTCAGGGTCAGGTCGTCGCGACACGGGTTGTCGCCGAAGTCGCGTGCTGACAGAAGGCGACCGGAGGAGTCGAAAGCCCATCCGTGGTATCGGCACACGATGTTCGACGAACAACCTGTTCCGGGCCATGCCAACGGGCCACCACGGTGCGGGCAGACGTTGAGAAATGCCGAGAGACGACCGGCCTGATCGCGACGAATCAGAATGGGCCATTCTGCGATCTGGTCGGCCACGTACGACCCAGGCACGGACAACTCGTCCTCGAGGGCGGCGAGCACCCACTGTCGCGACCAGATCGCCTCGCGTTCGCGCTGGTGGATACCGGGATCGCCGTACCAGGACGCATCGAGATTGATCGACGATCTCATACAGGCATCACAGGCCCATGTCTTTCGCGACGATCGTCTTCATCACCTCGGTCGTGCCTCCGTAGATCGTTGTCACCCGCGCGTCGGCGTAGGCGCGGGCGATCGGATATTCGCTCATGTACCCGTACCCGCCGAAGAGTTGGAGGCAGGCGTCGACGACCTTCTTCTGGAGTTCGGTGCACCAGAACTTGGCTGCCGAGGCGTCGGCGGCCGAGAGTTCCCCGGCGTTGAGGGCGAGGATGCACTTGTCGACGTAGGCCTGTGCCACGTCGACCGCGGTCTTCTGCTCGGCAAGGACGAACTTCGTGTTCTGGAACGCGCCGACGGTCGATCCGAAGGCGCGACGTTCGGTCACGTAGTCGACCGTCCATTGGACAGCAGCTCTCGCGGTCGCGACTCCCGTGACGGCAATCGAGAGTCGCTCTTGGGCGAGGTTCGACGTCAGGTAGTGGAAAGCCTTGCCCTCGTCCCCGAGGCGATTGGCCACCGGAATCCGAGCATCGCTGAAGAAGAGCTCAGCGGTGTCCTGGCTGTGCATACCGATCTTGTCGAGGTTCCGTCCCCGTTCGAAACCTTCAGCTCCTCGTTCGACGATGAGGAGAGTCATACCGGCATGGCGGGCCTCGGGATCGGTCTTGACGGCGACGATTACGAGATCACTGTTGATCCCGTTGGTGATGAAGGTCTTCGACCCGTTGACGACATACACATCACCGTCCTGTCGAGCGGTGGTGGTGATACCGGCCAGATCGCTACCCGTGCCCGGTTCGGTCATGGCGATTGCTGTCACGAGTTCGCCGGATGCAATCCCAGGAAGCCAACGGCGCTTCTGCTCGTCGTTCGCGATATCGGTGAAGTACGGCGTGGTGATGTCGTTGTGGAGAGTGATGCCGAGGCCGGCACCTCCGATGCCGGCTGCGGCGAGCTCCTCGGCGATCACGGCGTTGAAGCGAAAATCGTCGTTTCCGCCACCTCCGAACTCTTCAGGAATCGACATACCGAGAAATCCGTGACGCCCGGCTGACGTGTACAGCTCATGGGGTGCGATACCGGCGCTCTCCCAGTCGAGGTAGTGAGGAGTGATCTCTTTGGCCACGAAGGAGCGGAAGCTCTTGCCGAAAGCGATTTGTTCGTCGTCGTACAGGTCCCGTTTCACACGACCAGTATCGCCTGGCCGGCGAGGTTCGAAGGGGGTCTAGGCCCAGCCCCCGGCGTAGGCCACGAATTGGCCGGTGGTGAACCGGCTCGATCCGTCGAGAAAGGCCATGCAGAACGAGGCGAACTCTTCCATCGTCCCGAGGCGGCGCATGGGAACTCGGGATTCGATTCGGGCTCGCACGGCCGGATCGTCGGCGCCCGTCGCGGCCAAAAAGGCCGGGAAGTCCATGAAGTTCGTTCCGACCGCATTGACCTGGACGCCGTGGGACGCGACCTCGGCCGCCACGTTCTTCACCAACATCGTCGCCCCTGCTCGTACGGCGGAATACAACGGGGCATCGGCTGTGGGCCGAGCGCCGGCCGCACTCGTGATCACCAGGATCTGGCCGGATCCGAGATCGACCAGACGGGGAGTCACGGCGCGCAGGAAGTGATACGGGGCCTCGAGACATCCGGAGACGACTCGGTGCAATTGGTCGACGGTGGAGCGAAGGAATGGACCGGTGACGATTTGGCCCGAGAACATGACCGCCGAGTCGAGGCGTCCGAAGCGATCGATGGCCGTGTCGACGAGGTTTTCGCAGGCCGATTCGTCGAGAGCCGAACCTCCGACGACAGGTTCAACGTGTACATCGTGGGCACGAATTTCGGTGAGGAGTTCGGGACTCGGGTCGCCGACCACCAGATCGAACCCACGCTTGGCGAAGTGCCGGCAGAGTTCGGGGCCGACGTAGAAGCGTGCATCGGTGACCAGAGCGACCGGGCGAGGCGTCATGGACGAAGGGTAGGTAGTGGCAGGGCTATTGTCAATTGTGTTGCGTCGTCGAGGGGAGATGGTCACGCATGGGAGCGTCCGAGAACTACGAGCCGGAATTCGGCGGACGGATCGGTCGGACTCTGGGCGAATCGGAGCCGTGGTGGCCCGAGCGTCCGTACCCCGGGACCCAGGCTCCGAACGTCGTGGTCATCCTGCTCGACGATCTCGGTTTCTCTCATCTCGGATGTTTTGGGTCGACAATCGACACGCCGAACATCGACCGTCTCGCGTCTGGCGGACTCCGCTACACCAACTTCCACGTCACGCCCGTGTGTTCACCGACGCGCGCCGCTCTCTTGACAGGTCGGAACCATCACGCCGTCGGAATGCGATCGATCTCGAACTTCAACTCCGGCTTTCCTCACATGAGAGGGCGCATTTCACCACGAGCGGCGACGATTGCCGAAATGCTGCGCGATCACGGTTATGCGACGTTCGCGCTCGGGAAGTGGCATTTGTGTCCGATGACCGAGTGTTCGCAAGCCGGTCCTTTCGATCAATGGCCACTTCAAAGAGGGTTCGATCGCTTCTACGGATTTCTTGACGGCGAGACTGATCAATTCCACCCCGAACTCGTCTACGACAACCATTGGATCGATCCGCCGGGAAAGCCCGAGGACGGCTATCACCTCTCGGAGGATCTCGTCGACAAAGGGATCGAGTTCGTTCACGATTCCATCGGCGTCCGTCCGGATCGTCCCTTTTTCATGTATCTCGCGTTCGGTGCGACTCATGCTCCCCACCAAGCCCCTCCCGAGTACCTGGCCAAATAT
>CBFHWN010000132.1:0-3045 GCA_965659595.1 uncultured Ilumatobacteraceae bacterium
GATCTCTCGTCCGGAGATTCTCGATCCGCTCGGTCGATGTGTTGTCCCAACCGTCGGCTCCGCCGCTGTTGGCGGCGTAAACCCATGTGTTACCCATCGTGTCGACCCACGTGTCGTCGAGGATCGGCTTGCCGGGTGGGCACTCGGGCACTTCGTTCGGGATCTTTCCGTCCGGACATTCCGATTGGTAGAGCTCGAGGGCCGAGAGGGAATCGCCGGTCAAGTCGTTGAGCCAACGAAGGCCAAAACGCTCTCCTCGACGCACGATCGTGAACGTCCAGGATTCGCCGGTGACGGGATCGACCCAGGTCTCGCGGAAGTCGGGTTTGAGGGGCGGGCATGGGTTGCCTTGCTCGTCGATGGGTGACGGGCACTCTTTGTCGTAGCCGGGGATGGCCGAGGGATCGTCACCGGCTACGAAATCGCCGGTCTCTTGATTGGTCCAGCCTCGCGGAGCGATGGGGCTGAAGGTCCAGACGACACCGGTACGGGAGACATAAGCCGTCCAGGACAACGAGTTCGACTCTTCGTGGACGTACTGATTGGGGCACTGCGGTTCGAAGGACTCATCGGGGACGTCTTCCCGGGGATCGCAGAGTTCGGTGTAACCGGGGAGCTCGTCGGTAGCGACCTTGAACAGATCGGGATCGTCGACCGAATACCACGTGCCGTTGCGCTGATCGAGAACCCACGTCATTCCGCTCGGGTCGGTGTAGGTCACCGGGGGAGAATTCCAATCCGGACATTCCGGGTCGTCCTGCGGGATTCGTTCACGGCCAGGCTCCGGACAATCGATGAACCCCGGGTCGAGATCCTGGGTCGTCTTATAGGCGCCGCTATCGGCGTCGAACCAGTTCGCGCCGCCCGGTGAAGTTTCTGGTGTGGGATTGCCTTTCACCCAGGTCCAGGTGACACCTTCGGAATCGGTGTAGGTGTTGCCTTCGAACTCTTCGGGGCACTCGGGCTCCCGACGTTCGCCGGGCGGGACAGTGTCGTCGCCGGGGACAGTGTCGTCACCGGGAACCGTGTCGTCACCGGGAACCGTGTCGTCGCCGGGGACCGAGTCCTGGGTCTGGGGTTCGCCTTCGTCACCCGGGGGAGTGTCGGTGCCGTCGGGCGCGTCCTCGCTCGGACCGAGCAACGGGTTGCCACATGCGCAACGGGCGCGTGGCATGCCTTCGTCGTCGATGAGGATGGCCGTACCAGCGGCGATCACGGCGTCGTAGCCGTATGACTTGCCGTTCTTGAATCCGAACATCTGAACGTTCAGGTTCTGCAAGGCGAAGACCGGAGTGAGGCTGCGGAGATACGTTTCGAGATTCTCGAACTCGATGCCTTGGATGTCGGCCCAGGCGCGTCCGCGATCCTCGTAGTACGTGAGGAACTTGATCATCGCCTCGACGTCGCAGATGTTCTGTCCGCTACCGCCATACGTACGCCCGGCATACAACCCGGGTGCCGAACCCGACACGGTTCCGCTCGTGAGGCTCGAGGCGTTCACGTCGTACGACGCGACTGCGAAGGTGGGCGCGAACGAGTCGGGTCCCACCACGCCGGCCGGCTGGAAGAGTGTGCGCGAGCCTCCGTCTGAGGTTTCGCTCGAGTTCTTGTCACCGCCACTGCAAGCGGCCGTCAGAACGACGGCGGCGGCCAAGAAGATTGCGGACAGACGACGCATCGTCCCCCTCTTTCGCGTCTCGGTGACGTTCGTGTCGCCACCTGGTCTTCCTCGGAGTGTAGCGAAGTGTCGAAATCGCTTCGAAAGTGCTCCGTCAAGGTTGGGTTCAGGTTCCGCGTGGTGCGGGGTCGAGCCCTCGTTCACCGGCGGTGGGTGGAGTGAGTGATCCATGTCGGTCCTGAGCCGCCCACGGCCGGTTCCTGACAACTTTTTGCCGATTACTGTGCACCCATGACCGAAGTTGTCCTGGCCGACGGCCGACTGGTCGGTGACCAGCGTTCCGACGGCACCCTCGCCTTCCTCGGCGTTCGCTACGCCTCCGCTCTCCGATTCGGCGCCGCCGAACCAGAAAAACCCTGGTCAGGGGCTCGCGAGGCCCGTCGCCATGGTCCGATCTGCCACCAGGAGCCCGGACTCATCGAATCGGCGATGGGCGGCTCGTTGCCCCCGATGGGGGAGGACTGCCTCAGCCTGTCGGTGCACACCCCGGGCGACGGCCGCACCGGTCGTCCGGTCATGGTCTGGATCCACGGGGGCGGATTCCTGAACGGATCGGGATCGTCGCCCTGGTACGACGGTGCATCACTCGCTCGCCAGGGAGTCGTGGTCGTGTCGATCAATTATCGGCTGGGAGTGTTCGGTTTCTGGCGCGGGAACAACCTCGGGATCGGCGACCAGATCGAGGCCCTTCGGTGGGTACAGCGCAACATCGAAGGTTTCGGTGGCGACCCTGACAACGTGACGGTCTTCGGTGAATCGGCCGGCGGATCGAGTGTGGTCGCACTGATGGCGAGCCCTGATGCCCGTGGACTCTTTCATCGCGTGTGGTCGATGAGTCCGTCGATCGGCCAGTACCGATCTCGCGAGCGTGCCGACATGCACGCCGATCGCTTTCTCGAGCTGTCGGGTGCGGCCAACGACGCAGCGTTGTCGTCGATGACGCCCGAACAGCTACTCGAGGCGCAGAAGAAGTTGATCGGCGAGAGCAGCCCTGCCTACGACTTCTTCTCGCCCACGGCGGGTGGAACGCACTTGCCCGGAGACATCGTCGACTTGGCGGCGCAAAGCGATGCCCGGCTGGTGGTCGGCACTACCCGTGATGAGAACCGACTGTTCGGGGCGTTCACTCCGGATGCGACGAACATGACGAGCGAGACGATGGAGAAAATGGTCGTGGGGATGTTGCCCGGACGCCATGACGCTGTCGACATATATCGCCGTCATCGTTCGGGTGAGAACGACGCGCAGATCGTGATGGCCGCTCAGAGCGACGAAGGATTCCGCCAGCGCGCCATTCGCCTGGCTGAGAAGCACACGGCCAACGGTGGAACGTCTCACATGTATTGGTTCACATGGCCCACACCGGC
>CBFHWN010000132.1:3055-3435 GCA_965659595.1 uncultured Ilumatobacteraceae bacterium
TGGGCTCGTGCCATGCGGTCGACATTCCGTTCACGTTCGACAATCTCGACGCCGCCGGTGTCTCGATGTTCACCGGCGATGCGCCCGAACGGGCCGACCTGGCGCGCGATATGTCGACACAAGTGGTGTCGTTCGCGAGCGACGGAACCGTCGACTGGCCGCGATTCTGTCTCGAGCGACGAGCCACTCGGGTCTTCGACATCGAGTCGTCGGTCCTGCACGATCCCGAACCTGAGATCCGTGCCCTCTGGGAATCCGCCCGTCCCGACCTCTGATTGGTCGGCTCTTGCCGCCAGAACGACCAGCCCAGGGTGCTCGTGTCACACCCACATGGTCAGGTGTGACCGTGCTTGATCCGAACGAACCCAATCCGAACGAAC
>CBFHWN010000133.1:0-3357 GCA_965659595.1 uncultured Ilumatobacteraceae bacterium
CACAGAACGCCTCCTCAATCCCTACGTCGCTGCCGAGCGAGGTTTCATCGACGCCGTCGTCGAGCCGGCCGACACCCGAGCGGTGATCTGTGCCGCCCTGTCGGCCCTCATCGACAAACGCGAGCACCTTCCCGGCCGCAAACACGACAACTCTCCCCTCTGACCTTCCGACGGCGTCGACCCGTCACCAAGCGTTCACGAGCGGGACTGAGCGGTGGCCGGACTCGACGGTTATCCTCGTCGTGCGGGGGAGAAAGCCTCCGTACGCACGCCACGGTCCGAACAACGGACCGCCGAACACGAAGGGGACGAGCAAGGTGCCCGACACCATCACGATCATCGACGACCGCACCGGCAAGAAGGTGACGGTCCCGATCGAGGGCGGAGTGTTCCCGGCCTCGGCGGTTCGAGAGCTGGATCCGTCGCTCTACATCTACGACCCGGCCTACATGCAGACCGCTGCGTGCAAGAGTGCGATCACCTACCTCGACGGTGACGCCGGAATCTTGCGCTACCGCGGGTATCCCATCGAGCAGTTGGCCGAGAAGAGCACGTATCTCGAAGTGGCCTACCTGTTGCTCAACGGCGAGTTGCCCAACAAGTCGCAACTCGAGAAGTGGACGAACGACGTCACCCATCACACGTTTATCCACGAGAACATGCGCAAGCGATTCGTCGACGGCTTTCATTACGACGCCCATCCGATGGGCATGTTCGTGAGCTCGGTCGCCGCCCTCGGCACGTTCTACGACGACGCCAAGGACATTCAGAGCAAGGAGAGCCGCGACAAGCAGATCCTGCGCCTCATCGCCAAGTCACCCACTCTGGCCGCCATGGCCTATCGGTTCTCGGTCGGCTTGCCCTTCCAGTACCCCGACAACAATCTGTCCTTCCCGGCCAACTTCATCAACATGATGTGGAAGGTCGGCGAATACGAGATCGATCCCCGTCTCGAGCGGGCCATGGACGTCCTCTTCATCCTTCACGCTGATCACGAGCAGAACTGCGGCACCACCGCCATGCGAGTGGTGGGTTCGAGTCATGCCGATCCGTACACGTCGGCTGCAGCCGCTGCGTCGGCGCTCTACGGTCCCCTTCATGGCGGCGCGAACGAGGCAGTCGTTCGAATGCTCGAGGAAATCGGCTCGATCGAGAACGTACCGGCGTTCATCGATGACGTGAAGAGCGGCACGGGAAGCCGTCTCATGGGATTCGGTCACCGCGTGTACAAGAACTACGACCCGCGAGCCACGATCATCAAGAAGACTGCTTATGACGTGTTCGAAGTGACAGGCAAGAACCCCTTGCTCGACATCGCTCTGAAACTCGAAGAGACGGCATTGAACGATTCGTACTTCGTCGATCGCAAGCTCTACCCGAATGTCGATTTCTATTCGGGGCTCATCTATCAGGCGCTCGGGTTCCCGGTGGCGATGTTCACGGTCCTTTTCGCCATTCCACGAACGGTCGGCTGGCTCGCCCACTGGCAGGAGCTTTTGAACGACAAGGAGCAGAAGATCTCCCGTCCCCGTCAGTGGTACACGGGCGTCGAAGCTCGCGACTACGTTCCCGTCACCTCGCGCTGACGTTGGCCGAACTCGCCGAGGTCGACCCGACGGCGCCACGTGAGGCCGACGTGTGGTCGGCTCCGCCCCGATGGGCCGGAGCCGTGGCCGGTGTCGTAGCCGGTGCCCTCGGATTGTTCGTCGGACACATCGTCGCGCAATTCGACGACGGCATCTCCCCTCTCGATGTGGTCGGAAGTTCGTTCGTCGACCGCACCCCCCGCTGGCTGAAGGAGTGGGCCATCGCCAATTTCGGCACCAACGACAAGTTGGTGCTCGAGATCGGCGCCTACGCAGTTCTGTTCATCGTCGCGCTGACCCTCGGCATCGCATCACGGCGCCACGCGACCGGTTACGCCCTCGGATCGTTCGCAGTCGCCCTCATCGGAAGCGTGAGCGCCGCCGAACGGGCTGGTACGTCGTTGCTGTCGATCATCGCGCCGTTCGTCGGAGCCGCGATCGGCTCGGTCATGTTCGCGCTGGCGTGCGACGTACTCGTCGGTCGTTGGCTCGATGCTCGACGCCCTCACGTCTCTCGAGCACCGGTCGGCTGGGACCGTCGACGCTTCTTGCGGACGACCGTCGCCGCCGGTGCGACGGCGTCGATCGCGGGAGTGGTGTCGACCCGACGGGAGGGCGAGCGACTCGATCGCATCGAATCCCAGCGACCCGACTCGCTCCCCGATTCCGACCGAGGCGCCGTCTCCACCAGCGGCTTCCACCCGACCGACCCATTCATCACCCCCGTCGGCGACTTCTACCGCATCGACACTGCGCTCTCGTTCCCGAACGTCGATCTCGATCGTTGGCGACTCCGCATCTCGGGACTCGTCAACGAACCTCTTGAACTCACTTACGGCGACCTGCTGGCTCGCCCGCAGGTCGAACGCACCATCACGTTGTGCTGCGTGTCGAACGAGATCGGCGGATCGCTGGTCGGCAATGCCGTCTGGCAAGGCGTGCTGCTGTCCGATCTCCTCGCCGAAGCCGGTGTCACCGACGGAGCCGAACAAGTCTTCAGCACGAGCCTCGACGGATGGACGTGCGGCTTTCCGGTCGAAACCGCGCTCGACGGACGCGACTGCCTGGTAGCGCTCGGAATGAACGGAGAAGCCCTCCCCCTCGTTCACGGCTTCCCCGCTCGACTCGTCGTCCCCGGCCTCTACGGCTACGTCTCAGCCACCAAATGGCTGTCGGAGATCGAACTCACCACGTGGGATCGACGCGGGTACTGGATCCCCCGCGGTTGGTCACGTCTCGGTCCCGTGAAGACACAGTCCCGAATCGACGTGCCGCGACGCGGCCAACAAGTTCCGTCGGGCGAGTTCGTGATCGCCGGAACGGCGTGGGCCCAACACACGGGCATCGCCAAAGTCGAAGTTCGCATCGACGACGAACCGTGGCGGGAGGCGACACTCGCCGACGACGTGAGCGACGACACCTGGCGCCAATGGAAGATCGCGTGGAACGCGACTCCAGGAGAGCATCGACTCACCGTGCGCGCCACCGACAAGAGCGGCTACACCCAGACCGATCGAGTCGCACCCGTCGCCCCCGACGGCGCAACCGGCTGGCACTATCGGCGCATCAAGGTCGTCTGAACGATGAGATCGCCTCGGCGTAAGCCAGTCGAAGCCTGGGAATGAGCTCCTCGCGTGCCAATGTTTCGGCGAACCCTTCTTCGAGGTGAGTTCCATCCGGCCGTTGACGACGCCCTTCGGAAGAGTTCGGGTCGGCCAGCAGATCGTCGTAGGGAACCATGACCACATCGTTGAAGGTTTCGTTCCACGAC
>CBFHWN010000134.1:0-3287 GCA_965659595.1 uncultured Ilumatobacteraceae bacterium
GGAGGCGTTCTGTGTAGTCGGCCTCGAAAGCGGCGCGCTCGTCGGGAGTGGCCCGACGTTGGAGGATCGCCGCTGCTTGACCGGCACCCATGACGGCGAGTTCGGCCCAGGGCCAGGCGACGCACAGGTCGTTGCCCATCCTCTTCGAATCCATGACGATGTACGCGCCGCCGTAGCTCTTGCGAAGGATCACGCAAACGCGGGGCACGGTCGCTCGTCCGTAGGCGAAGACCAGTTGCGCGCCGTGGCGAATCATGCCCCGCCATTCGAGGTCTTTGCCGGGGTAGAAGCCGGGGGTGTCGACCAGCGTGATGACGGGAAGGTTGAAGGCGTCGCAGAACGCGACGAACCGGGCGCCCTTCTGGGACGCCGGGATGTCGAGAGTGCCGGCCAGCACCATCGGCTGATTGGCCAGAATCCCGACCGGCCGTCCGTTCATGGTGGCAAACCCGGTGACGAGGTTCGCCGACCAGCGTGCTCGAATCTCAAAGAAGTCCCCGTCGTCGCAGATGTCACGGATCACGTCCCGCACGTCGTAACTCCCCGTGGACGAGGGCGGGATTCGATCGCCGGCTTCGGGGGTGAGGCGTTCGGGATCGTCGTCGGATCCGAACTCGACGGGTTCGACGTCTGAGTTGTCGGGCAGATACGACAACAACTGCTCGACGGCTGCGATAGCTGAGTCGAGGTCGGGCGTGACGAGAGACGCGGCGCCGGTGTGGCGGGCGTGCGCCGCTGCGCCACCGAGTTCGTCGTTGTCGATCGGAACGCCGGTGAACTCGGTGACCATGGTGGGTCCCGACACGAAAGCGTACGAACGCTCGGTCATCACCACATGGTCGACGATGCCAAGGAGTAGTGCGGGTCCGGAGACCGCGGGACCGTCGACGATCATCACGGTCGGCACCTTGCCCGAGCAGTCGGTGAGGGCGCGGGCTGCGAGCCCCCATCCGTGCAGGGCTGACATTCCCTCGGAGATGTCGGCGCCCGACGACGCGACGACCGCCACGAGTGGAATCTGCTCTTCGACAGCCGTGCGGGCACCGGTTTCGATGATCGACGAGGCTTCGTTGCTCAAGGCTCCCTTGTGGAAGTCGCCACTCACTTCCACCCAGACGACCGATCGATCGGCCCAGCATCTGACCTCGGCCCGGGCTGCTCCCGGCACACGAGATCGCAAAGGAACGGGCATGGCTTGAACAGTAATGGCAGGAATACCGGGACTCAGTTGCCCTTCAGCGGGAAAGCATCGGCACCGACGTACACCCCCGGCTGACGTTGGCCACGACGCTCGATCAGATCGCGTGCCACTTCGAACGCGGCGCGGGTGGGCGGTCCGGGGCGCGGGCGTCGTCGCTGCACCCATCCGACCACGCGTCGGGGGAGTTCGGGGACGGCGACTCGGCGGAACTCGCCTTTCAGCCACCGGGGTACGGCAGTCGCCGGAACGATGGCGGCACCGAATCCTTCGAAGGCGAGCGAGGTCATGAGGCGTACGCCGTCGATCTCGGCCTGCGACGTGAGAGTCACGCTGGCGTTGTCGGCGGCCCGATTGATGATGCGACGCAATGTGGACGACGACGGTGGCAGCAAGATGGGGTGCTCGGCGAGATCGTGCATCGAGAGCTGTTCGGCTTCGAACCATGGGTGCGAGCCCGGGGCCAGGAGCACCAAATCTTCGGCGAATAGAGGTTCCACGTGGGCTTCGGGGTCGTCGACGGGGAGGTGGACGATGCAGGCGTCGAGGTTCCCGGCGAGAAGTCGGGGGACGAGAGAGGTGGTCCCACCTTCGGAGATCGTGGGCTTCACGTGGGGGTGTTCGCCCGAGAGCTGGTTGAGAAATTGGGGCATCAGCCATCGGCCGGTGGTGCCGATGACGCCGATTCGCGTGTGGCCGGACACGATGTCGTCGAGGGCGGCGATGTCGGCTGTGATCTCGTCGAACTCCCTCAATATTCGTCGTCCCCGCTCGACGACCAGGGCTCCCTCGTCGGTGATCTGGCCCGATGTGCGGTCGATCAAGGTCACGCCTAGCTCCCGTTCGAGGCGGGCGATGTGTGCCGAGACGTTGGATTGGACCGTGTAGAGGGCGCGGGCCGCCGCCGAGAACGATCCGTGATCGGCGATGGCGATCAGGGACGAGATCTGCCGTAGGTCCACGGCGACACCATAGCGCCCCTATCGCCAGAAGTGATAGGGGTTATCTCGCCTATCGACTTGAACGTTCCCCTATTCACGTGCATACTTTCACATATAGATCGTTGTGTGTTTCCCCCAAACACACACGACGTGGTTCCATAAAGTGGCTCCCCCCGCCACTGGAACCCCAGGTTGAGAGGCCCCGCTTCCCCCAAGCGGGGCCTTTCCCGTTCTGGCCTGACGTCTTGAACCGTCCGTTTCGCTTCGTAGTGTGCTCTCATGCGCGAGGCGGCGATCTTCGATCTCGATCGAACTCTTCTCGTCGGCGCATCGGGTCCTGTGCTGGCGGACGCCTTGCAGGAGGCTGGGCTGCGGTCCGGATCAGTACCGGGTGAACGATTTCTCTTCGAAGTGTTCAACCGTGTCGGTGAGACGTTGCCGTCGATGGTCATCGCTCGACAAGGGGCAACTCTTGCACGAGGGAAGTCTCGCCGCGCCGTGCGTCAGGCCGCTCGAACAGCCGCACCGCGACTGGCTGCACTCGTCCCTCCGTTCGCACGTGCCGAGTTCGAACGGCATCGGGCCGCGAATCGCGTCCTCGTGATCGCCACCACCACACCGCGCGATCTCGTCGAACCGCTGGCCGAACTTCTCGGGTTCGACGACGTGATCGCTACGACCTACGAACACGACGAGAACGAGATCTACACCGGCCGCCTCGACGGACCCTTCGTCTGGAACAGTGGCAAGGCTTCAGCTGTCCGCGACTGGTCGATTCGCGCCGACGTCGATCTCGATCGTTCGTACGCCTATTCCGACAGCGTTTACGACCTTCCACTCTTGTCGTCGGTTGGATTCCCGCACGCCGTGAATCCCGATCCGCGCTTGCAGATCGTGGCCGCGACGCGTCGATGGCCGATTCTGCATTTCGACGTGTCGCCCGGAGTGGTCAAGGTTCCGGTGGCCAACGTCGAAGTTCAGCGGTTGGCCCTCGAGTTCGCGCGACCGAGCATGTTTCCGTTCGCCCGTTTCGACATCGGTGGCGTCGAGAACGTGCCGATCGACGGGCCGGCAATTCTGTGCGGAAACCATCGCTCGTACTTCGACGTGTTCGCGATGGCTGTCACCGTGGCGCGAACCGGCCGGAC
>CBFHWN010000135.1:0-3225 GCA_965659595.1 uncultured Ilumatobacteraceae bacterium
TCGGTCCGCCGCCGCCGTTGCCGTGGGTGTAGTACATCACGCGGGAGAGCGTCTTCCCGTCTCCAATATCGACCTGGAACCGGATGAAGCCTGCGTAGGTGCCGACGATCATCGGCGAGCCCTTCGCCTTGAGTCGCTCGGCGGTCCGCTCGGTGAGGTCGGTCTCGTGCCGCTTGAGGATCGAGCCCTCGTGGTTGCCGGGAGACATGAAGAGCCAGCGATCGGCGAACGGCTCGTAGAAGTCGGCGGCACACTCGACGAGGGAGTCGAGATATCGGCCCTGCTGCTGCTCCGGCCGGCAGGCGTCGGTCGATGCTCGCTTGTCCCACTTGCCTTGCATCGCGCAGTGGAGGTCGCCGATGTCGAGGATCCCGGCGTCGCGATCGACGGCCTCGTTGAGGTGGAGCAACTCGAGCCGATGGTCGGCGTGCGCGTTGTCGTGATGCCGGTCGGAGGACAGGAGGAAGTCGGCGTGCCAGTCGCTGCCGGTCGCCTCCATCCCGATCCGATAGCACCCTTGCGACGTCTGCTCGACTTGCCATCGTGCCATCGGATTCCCTCGGATATATATTCGTGCCCTGAGAGCCCAGTAGAGCCGTTCTCAGCCCTCCCAGTTCTCCGGGTGACTCTGGGCATCCTTGATGACCTCGACGGCCTGCATGGTCGTCTCGGCGATCTGGCGGCCCTTCTCCAGACCGGCCCGGTATGACGCTTCCTTTTCCATTCGCTCGCGGTTGGCGTCGCCCGGTCGGCGGAGGAAGAGGCCTCCGAGTCCGGCGAGTGCGGCGGAGATCAGAGCACCGCCGGGAAGGGTCGAGGCGGCGTCCTGGCCGAGCTGGAGCCCGGTCTCGGAGAGCGATCGGAGGACGCCGGCGATCTCGGCACCCTTGTCGATGGATCGTGCGAACTTGGCTGACTCGCGTTCGACGTAGGCCTGCCAGTCGTCCCAGGCGTCGAGGGACTGCGAGTACGCGATCCGATCCTCGGAGTCGATTGCGGCGGCGACGTCGGGCGGCACATCGACCTTGACGAGGTCTTCGACCTGGCACGCTTGCAGGGTCGCGGCGAGGAGGAGGAAGCCGACGGCACCGACGATGAGGATGGCGGCTCTTCGGTTCTCGCGGAGTTGATCGATCATCGGTTGGATTCCATGCGGGCGAGGCGATCGCGGAGATCGTCGAGCCGGCGGTCTTGTTCTCGGTTGGCCATCGTGGATTCGATCGAGGTCTTCGCGAGCTCTGAGGCGATGTCCTTCAGCTCGGCGATCTCGACGGTGTTCTGATCGAGGCGTGCGTCCTTGCGGCCGACGGTCAGGAAGAGGCCAGCAACGCCGACGACGAGCGTGGCGAGCTGGAAGAACTGAATGACCACGCCGAGGTTCGCCTTGTGGTTTTCGCTCATCGCAGAAGTCGTCTCACTTCAGACCGGAGAATAGATAGCAGTTCATCTCTCGACCTTTCGCGGAGAGTGTCGAAAAGAGGGACCGCCTCGTCTTCGTCCAGGATCTCGTCGATGGTCATACCTTCGCCGATTCGTCGCATGACGGATCGGAGGTCAGGATGAGCGGAGTCGAGAAGGTCTTCCCAGTCGGTGTCCTGATGCGGCGGTGGTTCGCGTTGCCGCGCTGGCTCGTCGAGCTTGCGAGAGTCGAGCCATCCGTCGGGCGTCTTCTTCTTGCCGGCGGCCGTGAGTAGTCGATACTGAACTCGGGAGAAGAGGAACTTCGAGAGGCAGGTCGAGGCGGTGCCTCGCTCCGGGTCGAACTTTGCCCGGAGGAGGCGTTCGCCTTCGATGATCGCGGCGTTGAGAACTTCGGGATGCGAGAACTCGGCGAGGTGCCCGGCTACTCGCCACTTCACGACGAGCTGTGTGATGAATCCTTGGTGGTCCCAGACGTTGCGAGAGCGGCGGAGACCTTCGCGACGAGTCTTGGCAGATCCTTTGCCCGGAATTGCAGAGTCCATTCGCCTCGGTCCTCCCGGAGTGCGACGACCGGAAGGTCATTCGCGAGGCAGTCACGTTCGGCCTGCTCGAGGAATCGGAGCGAGGCGATCTTCGCGTATCGCTTGACTTCCCAATGCACTTCGGGAATAGCGGTGATGAGGTCGGCGGTTCCTTCGGTGCCGCAGTATTGCACACTTCGTCGAGCGTCGATTCCGAGGCCTCGGAGCAGGGCCGCGAACTCGAGCTCTCCGCGCTTCCCTTTCTGTCGGCTATTTGTCATCGTCGCCCCACATCCTGTTCCATCCTGCCGGCGAGATGCCAGAGATGAGGAACTCGCGGAGGCCGAGGTCGTTCTTGATTGACTCGAACCAGTGGATTGATTGCTTCGGATCGAGGCAGAAGTTGAAGAGCTCTTTCTTGGGCACGACGATCCGCATGATGTGATCGGTGACGATGCATCGACCGATGAGCGTGAAGGTCTTGTCATCGCGTGCTTCGGTGATCATCTTGCCGCCGCGAATGCCTTTGATCGATCTTGGTATCTCCTTCGTCGTCACTTGTCGTCCTCCGTTCTGAGCAGGTCGGCATCGACGATCTCGACGATGCGGCGGCACTGCATCGAGGTGAGGTTGCGATAGCGGACCATCGTGTTCGAGTGCCAGTAGGCGAGCTCACCAAAGTCCTTCGCCGGCGGTCGTCCCTTCATCGATTGTCTCCAGTCCTTGACGGCTGCCGAGAATGTCCATTCCTTGTCGTTCATCTTCCGTTCATCTCCTTGATCTTCGCTTGTGTCGCGAGGAGTCGTTTCATCGAGTCGATCTTGGCGTCAACGATGACGCTGTGGTAGAACCCTGGTGCCTGTGCTCCGTCGAGTGCGATGAGGTCGCGTCTCGTTTCGTCCGGCATCGAGCGGTAGTGCTTTAAGTAGAGGTGGACGGTGCCGCCGGCGATCTCGAGCAGCTGGGAGAGTTCTGATCGTTCAAATCCTTTGACGTATAAAGTGCCGACGATCATCGCCATACAGTCGGCACGGTCTTCCGCTTCGCCGTATATGACATCGCTCTTTCGTCTTCGCCTGCGATCTTCCGCGTGCCGGATGATCGAGGCGTTCTCGTGGTTCTTGTTGACTCGCCAGAAGTACGGGGTGACCTCGTAGAACCTGCACCATCGCTGGACGGCTGCGTCGGCGATCTGATGTCGTGCTCTCTTCCTAATCATGATCGGAGCTCCTCGTCTACAGCCCAGATGAGTCCGGAGTACACGACCGACCATTCTTCGAGG
>CBFHWN010000136.1:0-3123 GCA_965659595.1 uncultured Ilumatobacteraceae bacterium
GATCTCATGAGTCGGCTTCGACTGGCCGGATCGCCGCGGCAATCGTTCCGCTTCGTGAAGGGTTCGTCGTCACGTCCGGATCTGCGACGAACCGTTCGGGCCAGTCTGGCCACCGGCGGTGAGCCGATTCGACGGCACTGGCTCGAACCCGACCAAAGATTGCGACGTCTCGTTCTGTTGCTCGACGTGAGCGGTTCGATGGAGCCGTACTCCAGGGCGCTCGTACGTTTTGTTCAGGCTGCTGTGGCCGGACGACAGAAGGTGGAGGCATTCGCCATCGGAACCCGACTCACACGCGTCACGCGCGAGCTGTCGCATCGGGACCCCGACCGAGCATTGGCTCGGGCCGCCGAACGAGTGGCCGACTGGAGTGGGGGCACACGCCTTGGTGATTCGCTTCGACGATTCAACGATGAGTGGGGTGTTCGCGGCATGGCGCGTGGTTCGATCGTCGTGATCCTCTCCGACGGTTGGGACCGTGGCGACACCGACGTTCTCGCCGCCGAGATGGAGCGCCTGCACCGAGTGAGTTTCCGTACCGTCTGGGTGAATCCGCTGAAGGTCACGCCGGGTTACGCGCCCCTTGCCCGTGGCATGGCCGCCGCCCTTCCCCACATCGACCATTTCGTCGAGGGACACTCGATCGACGCCATGGAGCGACTCGCTCGCGTCGTCTCGACGCCCTGAGTACGGGAGTCCGATCGAGTCATACGTCTCGGTACCCGGCAGACTGGTGTCGTGCGCGAGATCATCGACGACATCGATCGCTGGCGAGCCGCCGGAAAGTCGGTGGCCGTGGCCCGAGTCGTGAAGATCGAAGGGTCGGGCCCGCGTGATCCTGGTGCGGCCATGGCCGTCAACGAGGACGGGGAGGTCGCTGGCTCGGTCAGTGGTGGATGCGTGGAGGGGGCCGTGGTGAGCGAGGCCCTCGGCATCATCGCCGAAGGCGGCCCTGGTCGAATGGTGTCGTTCGGCTACAGCGACGACGAAGCTTTCGCAGTCGGCCTCACCTGTGGCGGAACGATTCGGCTCTTCATCGAGCCCCTCGACTGGTGAACACTGATCGGTGACGTGATGAGCCTCTACGAACGTTTTCGCGATCTTGTTCGGCGCGAAGTGCCGGTTGCCCTCGCCACTGTCATCGAGGGCCCGGGGGTCGGCGCCAAGTTGTTGGTCGTTCGCGACAACGAGACCGAAGTAGTTGAAGGGTCTCTCGGACATCCCGATCTCGATCGTGTGGTGGCCCGCGACACTGCCGGAGAACTCGAAGCGGGCCGGACCGGAGTTCGCCACTACGGGCCAGAAGGTCAGGCGACACCCGAAGACCTGATCGACACTCCCACGGTGTCGGTGTTCGTCGAGAGTTTCTCTCCTCCGCCGCAGATGTGGATCTTCGGTGCCGTCGACTTCACCGCCGCGCTCGGTCGCGTGGCCAAGGTCCTCGGCTATCGAGTCACCGTGTGTGACGCTCGAGAGATCTTCGCCACCAAACGACGCTTCCCGATGGCCGACGAAGTGGTGGTGTCGTGGCCGAGCCCGATGTTCGAGAGTCGCGGCCACACGCTCGGCCCACGTGACGTTGTGTGCATCCTCACGCACGATCCGAAGTTCGATGTTCCGGCCGTACAGGGGGCGCTCGCCTCGAGAGTCGGCTACATCGGCGTCATGGGCAGTCGCAAGACGCACACGAAGCGTCTGGAGCGCCTGGCCGAGGTCGGTGTCAACGATTCGGCCGACCTGGCTCGTCTCATGTCACCCATCGGCCTCGACCTCGGTGGACGGACTCCCGAGGAAACCGCCGTCGCCATCTGCGCCGAGATCATCGCCCGCCGCACCGGCCACAGCGCCACGAGCCTGCGCGACACCTCGGGCTCGATTCACTCCTGACTCTCGACGCTCAGGCGTCGACTGCGACGAGAGAGTGCTCGACTCGATTCATTGCGTCGGGCCCGCTCTCCGTGGCAACCACGATGTCTTCGAGGCGCATTCCCCACTTGCCGGGCACGTAGATGCCGGGCTCGATGCTGAACGCGTGACCATCGGCGAGCGGCAGAGTGTTTCCCGACACGATGTAGGGGTCCTCGTGGGCATCCATGCCGATGCCATGTCCGGTTCGATGCACGAAGTACTCGCCGTAACCAGCGGCGGCGATGATGTCGCGCGCGGCCGCATCGACCGAGTCGCAGCTGGCGCCGATCACCGCTGAGGCGACCGAGGCCGCCTGGGCTTCCTTCAACACGGCGTAGGCGGCTGCCACGTCGCTCGGAATCTCACCTGTGAACACGCAACGTGTGATGTCGCTGCAGTAACCGGCCATAGTGCCACCGAAGTCGCACAGCACGATCTCGTCGCGACGAATGACTCGGGAGCCAGGATGGTGATGCGGACTGGCCGCGTTCTCACCGGCGGCGACGATGGCGAAGTTCACGACGTCGTGCCCCTCGGCCAAAATACGCGCCGACAGATCGGCCGACACTTCGGCTTCGGTGCGTCCGACGAGAGGAATTCTTCCGGCCTGCAATTCGGTGGCGATGCGATCAACTGCTGCGCCAGCCGCCCTGAGCGCGGTGATTTCGGCGGCGTCCTTGCGCATACGCAGGGGCCCGAGGACATCGACGGCACGACGCCAGTCGACACCCGGAAGCAACGGAAGGAGATCGACGAGGAAGCGCGACCACATCTGGTCGCCTACGGCAACTGTCTGCGTGCCGTGTGCGCGCACGAGTTCGGCGGTGATGGCGATCGGGTCGTCGGTCTCGTTCCAGGGGCACAACCGGAACACCTCGGGTATTTCGATGACACGAGGCGCTTCGAGTCGCGGGATCACGAGGGTGACGTCACCGTCGCGGGGGACCACGAGCATCGTGAGCCGTTCGAGAGGCATCGCGTGGTAGCCGACGAGCCATGGCATGTCGAGACCGACCGAGAGCAGAACGACATCGATACCTGATGCCGCCATCTGGACCCGAGTCCGGGCGAGACGATCGAGGAATGTGGCCGTCATGGACGAGGCCGAGGAAGTGTCGACCGCCGACGACACGATCGAATGCCCACTCACCCGACTCAGATTACCCCTCCCTCACCTCCCCCTCACCGATGAAAAGTCCCCACTCTGAAGCGCAG
>CBFHWN010000137.1:0-3056 GCA_965659595.1 uncultured Ilumatobacteraceae bacterium
GATCGACCCGATCGATCTCGATCCGGCCCGTCACGTGGCGGAGCAGTCGTCGACGGGTCGACGACGCGTCGATCGGTCGACGATCTCCGTCCAACCAGACCATCTCACCGACCGACACACGTGACAGCCGCCGACCGGCCGAACCGTAGGCGTAGGCCTCGAGACGATCTCGACCGTCGTCGACGACGATCCGCACTCCGCGACCTCGGAATTCTGGATCTTCGACCACTCGCACAACACCCTCCAGCCGACCCTGCACCGCACGCGACTGCACCGACCATTCGACCACTCCCCGACCACATGCGACGACGGCGATGATCACGACGACGAGAGGCACAAGTCGACGGTGGCGTTCTGTGCCGAAGAACGCGACGAGAAACGTTGTCACGACAACGAATACACACGACAACAGCGCCAGGCGACGATCGACGGCGTCTACAGGGTCGACGAGCACATCGGACCACCACACCGCCGCAACGACCAGTACCGCTGTGACGAGAAGTGGCGACACCATCCTGGAATCGGATCTCGTCGAGCCGTACGGTGTTTCCGTGGCTGCCGAAATGATGTCGCGTCGAGTCGTCGTGCCCGATGGACCCCGCCACCACCGACGCCTCGTTCGTCGCCTCGGACCCGCGGTGTCCGTGTCGACGGCATCGGTCATCGCGCTCGTCGCAGCGATCCTCCTGGTCGGATCGGACTCGGCATGGCGGGGAGTTCCAGGCTTCGTGCTCGCCGTCATCGCCGTCCCGACTCTTCCCATGACCGGCATTCCGGTGATGGGAGGCTTGGCGCGCTGGCTCATCGCCCTGATCACGAGTGCAGGAGTGTGGTTCGCAGTGGGTGCCGTCGCCGCTCGGCGATCGTCACGCCGTCCGATGGCGAGCTGGCCCGAGTGGCGGCGAGAGTGGTTGCGCCTCGCAGTCGGCATCTGGGTCGGCGCCCTCGTCGGTATCGCGGTCGCCGGAACGCTGCTGTCGGTGAATCTCTGAACTCTGAGGCGTCAAAAGGCGATCAATCCGCGCCAAGCGGCCACTTTCGCCGGACCGATTCCCGGAATCCTGAGGAGATCCTCCTCGCCGACGAACCGCCCGATCTCGTCGCGGTACGCAACGATGGCAGCTGCTGTCGATGGTCCAACCCCTGGGAGTTCGTCGAGTTGTCCGGCCGTCGCCCGGTTCAGATCGATCAAGCCTGAACTCGACTCGCCGACGAGATCCGGAGATTCGATGGTCACCTCGCCGACTGCCGGCAGGTAAACCCGTTGACCGTCCTCGAGTCGTGAAGCCAGGTTCATGGCGTCGGTCGCAGCACGAGCCAACGCGCCGCCGGCCGCCGACACCGCGTCGATCACTCGTGCTCCGGATGCGAGTTCGTACACACCCGGCACTGCTACCGAACCGGCAACGTGCACAACCAGCGTGACTTCCGTCGAGACCTCGTCACCGGTGCTGGATCCAGGTTCGGCTCCGACGGAGGATGAAGGGGCCAGAGTCCCCAGCGTCGCATCGGCTCCCGGCTCGCTCGGCCGAAGGAGGGCCCATCCGATCGCCGCCGCCACCACGACACCGATCACCGACGCTGCGACCTTCGCCAGACCCACGAACTTCACCCACGAAACGAAACGAGACCATGGAGTCTCGTCGTCGATCGTGGCCTGCGGACGCCAGTCGTCCATAGCTACCTCCCACGCACGTAACGCGATCTTCAGTTACGGGCGACGGGTGCGCCAATGGGTGTCGATCACCTCGCGACGGCGACTTTCTCGGTCGACCTCCGACGCGATCACCTCGTCGGACCAACCGAGGATCGGTGCCATGATCCCCGCCACCGAACGCAACGTCCGACTGTCGACACGCCCCGTCGTACCGGCGATCAATCGTCGATCGATCACGTCGCCGAGTGTGCGCGCTGCCTCGTCCACCACGGCGACGACGACTTGCGCACCGATTTCGTCGGTGCCCTCCAGTGGAGCCGCGAATCGTGGCTCCACTGCCACCAGATCGAGCACTCGCCGATAGTCGGTTCCATGGGCTCGAACGACGATCTCAGCCGCTCGCTCGGACACACCAGCCGCAATCAGTTCGGCGCTGGCATCCATCAGAAACGGTCCTGCGTCCTCGGCCCATGCGAAGGTGCCGTGAGCCGGGGCCGTCCGAGATCCGAAGGCTCGTTCCTTCACGTGGGACAACTCGTGAACGAACAGTTCGTCGATCATGTCCTCGGCAGTCGCCCGAGCCGTGGTCCATTTTCCTCCGGCGATGGTCCAGAGGTTGGCGACGCCACGTTCGAGGTGATGGTAGAGCTCGTGCCGCCGACTCGCCGAGTAGGTGTCGGATGACGCAGGTGTGTCGGAGCCCTCGTCCACCTTGATGAGAGGCCGGACTCCCACCGTCGTGAGTTCCACGTCGTCGAACGTCAGCGCCTGCTCGGACGGCGACATCGTCGAATTCACGGTCTCGAGAATCTGTTCGACGTCTTCGGGGTCGCAAGTGACCGGATCGTCGACCTCCAAAGGAGTGTCGGTCGGACCGATGAACGATTTGCCCATCCATGGCGAAACGATCACGTGACGTCCCGAGCGGGCCCGAGCGAACACGGCATCTTTCACCACGCCATCTCCGAGTGGTCGGGTGAGAACGTGCACACCCTTCGACCGATCGACCCCCACACCGAGTCGTCGCCCGAACGGATCCAGTACATCCTCGATCCACGGGCCGGCGGCGTTCACCACCACCGATGCCTCGATCCGATATTTGCGCCCGTCGAGACGATCGAGTACTTCGATCCCCTGTACGACGGTCATCTCGTCATGATCGTCAGCGTGGAATCCGATCACCTCACAGTGATTGATCAGGACGGCACCAGCTCCAGCCGCCGAATGCGCATATGCCAAGAGCAAACGCTCCGGATGGACGTTCAAGGTGTCGTGATAGGCGAAACCGCCCTGCAGCGATTCCGGATCGAGCCACGGGACCCGCTGCAACAAGTCGTGACGACTCAGCCAACGGGGCGTCGGAATTCGAAGCGACGGTGGCGCCTGTCGATTCCGATCG
>CBFHWN010000138.1:0-2957 GCA_965659595.1 uncultured Ilumatobacteraceae bacterium
GGTGATACGTGTCGAAGGGAACTGGGAGGCCGCTTCGACACGAGCGCCACTCGTTCTTCTCGGTGAAAAGACCGTGGGTCACCTCGCAGAGGGAGCAGTGGCGACGGCCGAGCCGAGCTCCGATCCAGTACGCAACTTCACCCCGCAGCGTTCCCTCGGCGTCGTACACGCCGATCAGTCGCACGACGGTGGTCACCCCCGAACCGTAGGCGTCATACCCGTCGGTTCAGGAGTCGTGCGTCGGGAGCTTGTCGAGCATGAGTCGGGCGACCATCGGCGCAGCGTTCTGGTTCTGGCCGGTGACGAGGTTGCCGTCCACCACCCAGTGATTGGCCAGGAAGTCGCGTCGAGCGGTCGTCGACTCGAACAGTGCGCCGGCGGCACGCAGTTCGGTCTCGGGATGTTGGGGAGTCGACGTGATACCGAGTTCTCGCACCTGCTTGTCGGTGACGGCCGAGATCTTGCGGCTTTGGACGAGCGGTGTGCCGTCGACGTCGAGGGCTCGTAGCAGTCCGAGGGGACCGTGGCACACACCGCCGATCACGGCACCATTCGCGTTGGCGACGGTGATCTGATCGCCGAGCACGGCCGACGTGCCGAGATCGAACGCCGCCCCCCAGCCACCGGCCAGATACACGATCTCGTACGAGCGCATGTCGAGGTCGCCCACGGCGAGCGAGGCCGTGAGTCGGGCACGTAGGGCAGGATCGCCGAGCAGACGGTCGTCGGCATCCGTGCGAACCGCGGGCTTCAACGACAACGGATCGATGGGGATGATGCCACCGAGCGGACTGGCCACGTCGACGGTCATGCCGGCGTCGAGGAATGCGTAGTAGGGCACGGTGAGCTCGCTTGCGAACACACCAGTCGGTCGACCGACGTCGAGTTGGGCGTGATTGGTGGCGATCACGAGGGCCCGTCGGCCGCCGAGATCGCGGGTCGATCGCTGGTCGTCGTCGGGATGGAGTCCGAGACGCTGCAGGACTCGACGCGCCACTTTGGCGGGCGGGGGAGGTGCGGGTTGTGGCCCGCTCCGACGCGCCTGAACGCGATCGCGCACTCGTTGTTGAACTCGCTGCTTCACGACTTGTCGCACAAGATTGCGAGGCGGAAGCAGCGGAACCTTGTCGATGTCGACGATGCGACTCGTCACGTATGGCCACGGATTGTTCCGTTCGGGGATGGAGCGATGACGCTCGGCCTTCATTCGTTCCTGAAGATGGGCGAACACGTCGGCAACCGTCGGGTCGTCGGCGCGGTTGGCCATCTCGACCGGGTCGGCGTCGAGGTCGTAGAGCTCCCACTGGTCGGCGAGCACGTTCGTGCGGTACTGCGGACCGCCCATGCCGTCGCTCGCCAACTGCCGAACTCCCGGTTCGGTCCAGGTGGACGGGTCGTCGAAGGTGCGTACGAGTTTCCAGAGATGGCCAGTCCCACCGGAGGCATCGGTGTCGTTCACGCGTCCGACGACACCCTCGAAGTTGGTTGCAACGTACGCCGGGACGTTGATGCGAAGGACGCCTGGCGCATCGGATGTGCGGCCGCTGGCTCGCGCGACACCGCTTGCACCGGTGTCGCCTTCGGGCATGTTGTCGCGAGTCATCACGTAGATCGTGCGGTCGCGGTCGGCGTCGGCGCCGTCGACCACCGACATGAGATTCGAACCTGGCAGCGGATGCACCTCGGAGAACTGTGAGGTGAGGATGTTTGCGGTCGAGTTCTGGTCGATCGACGCAGCAGCGAGAAGGGTTGGCACCAGGTCGACATGCGAGGTGGGGGACTCGACGCGTCTTCCAGTGGTCGAACTCGTGCCCACGCGGGCGATGGCGAACGGCACCCGAGTTGCCTCGTCGTACAGCTGGAACCACTTCTGGTGGAGACCGCCATGTGATCCGAGAAGTTCGCCGTGATCGGCGGTGCGCACGATGACGGCTTCGCCCTTGGTGGCGTTGGTCCCGTCGGTCACGGCGCGTCGCACTCGATCGAGCGGGCCGTCGACCGTTGCATGGAGTTGGTAGTAGAGGTCGCGGTAGCGCTGGTGATTCTTCGAATACAAAGCGGCCACGGTGTCACCGGGGCCGTAGCACGACGGATACGCCGCACGGTACGCGATGTGAGCGGCTGGCTTGTGCCGAAGGTCTTCGAAGTCGGACGGCGACATGGGCACCGATGGCACCTTCACTCCGTCGAGCTCGCGTGGCATACCGCGTTGGATCCACAGCGGGAACAGCACGATGTCGTGCGGGTTCACGAAGCTCACGACGAGTAGGAACGGCTTGAGTGCATCCGCATCGCCAGCAGCACGTCGTCGGTAGCGGTCTTCGAGCCAGGCCACGGTGCGATCGGCGATGAGTGGATCGCGTACGAGGCCGCAATTGGAGAAGAGACCACCGTGCGGTTCGGGGCCGACCCAGCCCGAGAAGCCGTACGGGCCGAGTGGATCGGCGTCGAGGTAACGACGCACGTTGTGCGACAGGACTTCTCCTTCGGCAGTGTTGGTGGGCAGCGGTTCGTCGTCGGCGCCCATGAGATCGGCGTGGCTGATGTGCCACTTGCCGTCGTAGTGCGTGTCGTAGCCGGCGGCCCGGAACCAGTTGCCGAGAGTGGGGACCTCGTTCGGCCGAAGCCAGCGCATGCGCGAGTCGTCGGCCATCTTGCCGAGGCCGTCGGTTTGCGTGACACCGTGCAGATCGGGGTACTGGCCGGTGAAGAGAGTGGGACGGCTCGGAACGCACGCAAGCGAGCCGGTGTAGTGGTGATCGAACGACACGGCGTTGTCGTCGAACCATGCGGCGCCGGCGAGCGTTTTCCGCCAGGCGCGCAGTTCATCGTTCTCGTACGGGGGAGCGGCGCGCTCCTCGTCGGTCATGATGACGATCACGTCGGGGCGAGTGGTCATGATGCGAGTGCTTTCGTTCGTGCGTCGAGTCCGGCGAGCATCATGTCGGAGGCGAGGG
>CBFHWN010000139.1:0-2863 GCA_965659595.1 uncultured Ilumatobacteraceae bacterium
CGAATCTTCTTCTCGGGCTCAGGTGCGCGATCCTGGAGGTATGTCACGAGCCCGACTCGACCCCCGCCGGTGGTTCGATCGCATGCAACCCCAGACGCTGCAGATCGCCACGTGGCTCCTCTACCTCAATGGGTTCTTCGCCTTCGTCGGCCTGCTCGACCGATCCGACTGGATCGGCTACGCGCGCGTCTCGAAGGGTTCGCTCGGTCTCATCGTTGGACTCGTCATCGTTGCGGCCCATGTGCTGTCCGGCTTTTTCATGGCGAACGATCGTCGTCTCGGATATCGATTTGGGCTCGTGGCCGCCTTCTCCCCGTTCGCACTGCGATTTTGGGTGTTGTCCGACCTGTCCTATGTCGGAGTCTGGGACAAGGTGACCGGTCGCAACACCATCTCCTTCCTCTTCGAGGTGGCATTGTGCGCCCTGCTTCTCCACCCGCAGAGCCGCGAGCATCAGCGACTCTGGTACCGCTGAGCTCCGTCCCCCGTCGGAAGCCAGTCGACGCACTACGATCGGGATATGGCACCTCGCATTCTCTCCGGCGTCGATGAGCTCAAAGCCGCCGTCGGCGAACATCTCGGCTATAGCGACTACATCGAGATCTCGCAAGATCGCGTCAATCAGTTCGCCGATGCCACCGGAGATCACCAGTGGATCCATGTCGACGTCGAGCGAGCCAAATCAGGACCCTTCGGAGGTCCGATCGCCCACGGTTACCTCACGCTTTCGCTCGGACCCATGCTGTACCCCACCGTCGTTCGCGTCGACGGCTTCTCGATGGGCGTCAATTACGGGGCGAACAAGGTTCGTTTCCCATCCCCGGTTCCGGTCGGATCCCGTTTGCGACTCGGTGTCAAATTGCTCGAAGTCGAAGACGTCACCGGAGGTGTTCAGATGACGATGGAATTCACCTTCGAGTGCGAGGGAGCGAGCAAGCCTTCCTGCGTCGCCGAGATCATCTTCCGCAGCTTCTTCTGACTCCCGACATCATCCGAAATCGAACCCTTCATCGGAACCGGGGCACGACCTCGGTCGCCAAGAGTTCGAGACTTTCTGTATCGGGATAGTCGGCACACCACGGAATGAATCCCCGACACCCGGCCGCCATGTACGAGCCGATCTTGTCGGCGACCTGATCGGGAGTGCCAACGAGATTGCCGGACGTCCAACTGTCGACGTCCTCTCCCCAGAGACTGCGGCTTCCCGCCGACCGAATCTCGTCCTCGGTTCGTCGAATGAACACTTCCGGCGACCAAGTCATCCGGATATCTCCGGGGTCGCGTCCGATTCGCTCGCAATGACGCCAGAGCGTGTCGCGCTTACGGGTCCATTCGTCGAGGCGTCCTCCGAAGTTGGAACAGTCGGCGTGCTCGGCGACCACTCGTAAGGTCAATTGCTCGCCACCACCACCGATCAGAATGGGCGGACGTGGCGTCTGCAGAGGCTTCGGGTCGCAATTTGCCCGAACGACGTCGTAGTACTTGCCCTTGAAAGTCGTCTCCCTCTCGGTCCACATCGAGCGAACGATCTCGACGCTCTCCCGAAGCATCCCGATGCGGTCCTTCGGCTTCGGGAACTCGTATCCGTAGGCGCGGTACTCGTTTTCGTACCAGCCGGCACCGATACCCCATTCGAGGCGACCACCCGACAGCACATCGAGAGTCGAGGTGATCTTGGCGAGGAGGGCCGGGCTCCGGTAGCTGTTGCATCCGACCATTTGGCCGAGCCGCACCCGCCGAGTCAACTGGCTGAGAGCCGACAAAGTGGTCCAACACTCGAAGACGGCCTCGTGCGACGGGCGCGGAACGTTGTGGAAGTGGTCGTAGAGCCAGATCGAGTCGAAGCCAAGTTCGTCGGCCAACGTGGCCACTCGAACCGTTCGGTCCCACTTGGCGCTCGCACCGTCGATTGACGACAGCTCCATCTTCCATCCCTGAGGTGCGAAGATCCCGAAGACGATTCCGTCTGGCGAGTGCCCGGCGACGGGCGGGCTGTCGATCACACGGCCACCCTAACCAGGTGCTCCAGATCACATGCCGATCGGTCCGATACCACGGCCGCCACCCAAAGTTTTCTAGGGTCCGAACGTGGACGAACTCACGGTTGGCCAGATCCATGAAGCCATTGCAGCCTCGCGCTCTGACCAGGAATGCCTCGTCTTTCGCGACCGTCGCTACACGTGGTCCGAGATCACCGAGCGAACGCGCCGACTCGGCAACTATTTCGGCTCGCGCGGTCTCGGATGCCACACCGAACGTTCCGACATCGCGTCACACGAGAGTGGCCAGGACCACCTTGCCATCTATCTCCACAATGGCAACGAGTACCTCGAAAGCATGCTGGCCGCCTTCAAGGCTCGCGTCGTTCCGTTCAACGTCAACTACCGATACGTGGCCGAGGAACTCTCGTATCTTCTCGTCGACTCGGGCGCAACGGCCATCGTCTATCACTCGGCGTTCGCCGACACTCTGGCCGCCGTACGAGATCTGGCTCCGAACCTACGCGTCCTGATACAGGTTCCCGACGACAGTGGCGCCCCGCTGCTCGACGGTGCCGTGTGGTACGAAGAAGCGTTGATTTCGTCGAGCGCCGAGCCGCTTCCTCCGGCTTCGCCCGACGACCTGTACATCCTCTACACCGGAGGTACCACGGGCATGCCGAAGGGAGTGATGTGGCGTCAGGCTGACGCCCTCACCGAATGTTTTGCCGGGTCGCGCGACGCAACGTCGGTCAACGAATTCGTAGCCGCGACTACGGGACGTCGAGCATTGATTCCTCCCCCGTTCATGCACGGTGCCGGACATTGGCTCAGTTTCGGCACGTGGAACGCGGGTGGCACCGTGTTCGTCCCTTCAGTGCCGG
>CBFHWN010000140.1:0-2761 GCA_965659595.1 uncultured Ilumatobacteraceae bacterium
GGCCGGTACCTGCGTTCTCGGTCTGACCGTCGGCCGGTATTCGCGCGCGATGACCGTGACCGTCGTTCCCGCACCGTCTCGAGCCACGACCGATCGCCCCAGCACCGGCCTTCTCGACCTGAAGCCCGTTTACATCCGATTCCAGGACTCGCCCGACATGGCACGCGACACGAACGGGCAGATCGCATCGTTCGTTCAAGGAATCTCGGACTTCATGTCGACTCAGCATCCGGGATTCGCAGTTCGTGTCGACACTTCCGGCGGAATTCCTGACGTCCAGCACATTCAGATCCCCATGACGACGCGAGCGTTCCTCGACACCTGGTTCGCTGAAACCGATGCCCGCAAAGCCGGGGTCGGCCCGTTGGGCTCGATCCTTCTCGATTTGGGGTTCGACGGCGGAATGCGAGATTTCTACGAAGGTTCGAATCTCGGGTCGAACATCGACAAGATCAAGCGAATCTATGTGGGAATCGTCGAAGCACCTCGCGGACCGTATCGTTCGCCGAATTCGAACATCGATGGTGGATGCGCATCGTCTTCAGGAAATGCGTTCGTCGTGTATTTCGTACGAGATCTCGATGGTTCGGACTGCACTCTTGATCAGAGACAACAGATGACCTACCGCGGCACCGGCGTCGACTGGATCGGATACGACGCCTTCAGATTGCTGGTCGATCTCATGAATGGAAACCGAGACTGCGACAAGACGATTCTCGCTCGTTACAGCGTTCCTTTGAACGATCGCCCCAGTTCCATCACGTCGCCTCACGACCCGATCGGTTATCCGTACGCGGTGGGCTCTCGTCTACCGAAAGTTCTCGACCCTCAACGCCGCTTCTACTTTCACATCTCGTCGGGCCCATTCGTGAGCGATGCGTGCACCGACTTGAGGTACTCGCCGTATCTCACCGAGTGGTCCCATACCGACGTTCACGCCGATCAGGTTCCTGGCCGTACTTCCGGCGACCGGACGGACGACGTGGAAGGATCTCAAGTCCGGGTTCTCTACGTCCTTCCGGCCGACGCGCCCGATCATCAGTGGGACGTGAACGGCTTCCTCCACGAGGTCGCGGCATCAGCGAACGAGTGGCTCCACGCCAACGGAAGCCGCGCGGTCAGATTCGACACCTACCAGGAGAGACTCGACGTCGGCTTCGTGCGACTTCCGATGGCCGAAAGTGCGCTCTGGTTCAGGTCGGACGGAACCAAATGCTCTCCCGACGAGATGTGTCCCGATCCCCGTCGATTGGTGTCGATTCTCGACGACCTGAAGGTGACAACCGCCGGCAAGATCCACGTGCTCGTGTGGGGCGGGCAGATCATGCCAGCCAGCACTCGCAACGTCGGATGTGCCGGAGCGATGTCCGATCGAAACGCCGTCTTCATGTCACCTCTTTTGCGATTCCACGACTCGAGTCATATGGGATGTCTTTCTCAGGCCGTGACAGGAGTTCCGTCATCGACGAACTCGCTCGGGCTGGTGATGATTCACGAGATCTTCCATGTTCTGGGCGGCGTCGACAACAAAGCACCTGATGCCGATGGTGGCTACCACATCGCAAACGACCCGTCCGACCTGATGGGTGGAAGTTGGGGCCAGGTTCGACTCGATCCCAAGCGAAGGAATTATTGGATGCACGGGCGATCGGACATGGTCGATATTTCGCGGAGCCCGTTCCTCCGAGTCGACCCCTCCGCTCTGGAACGACAGGGGGCGCTGAACATATCCCGACCCTGGTGGATGGACGCACCGAATCGTTGGAACCCATTGTCAGCAGTTCGATGACTGGACGCACTTCTGATCGTAGCGGCGAGCTTGCTGACTGATTCACACTGACGACAACTTCAGGGTCGCCGTTCTCACGATCTCACCGAAGTCGGCGTCGGAGAAGTACGGGTCGGCACCGGCTCGGATGTCGACGACGACGACTTTCATCAGGACCGAACCATCCCGCACGAGTGCTTCCTGGATCCGCCACTCGGCCCAACCACCTGCCTCTTCGATGGTCGTCAGAACCCCGAACCGATCGTCACCCACCCCAGGTACCGCCAGCTCCTCGGAAAATCCAGGGCCTTCTTCGCCAGCCGGTGTCTCGCCAAGACACACGATCATGCCGTCTTCTAACGATTCGAACGACCGCTCGATCTCGTCGGCTTCTGCCGAATACAGGAACTGCTGAGCAAAGATCAAGTGCCCGGTGCGATCGAAGGGCGGGTTGATCTCGTCGTCGACCGTCAGGTTCATCTGACGAAAGACGACCGGACGTAACGTTTGAGCGATCTCGCGCGCTTCGTCGCTTGCCGCGTCACAGAGGTCGAAGGACGGCAGGAGTTCGCGTTGCTCGTCGGTGAGGATTCCCGAGGGATCGATTTCCTCGTCGCCTCCTTGGGGTCCGGTGAAGATGCTCCACCCGCCGTCCAGATCATCGGCCGTCATCAACACCTCGGACAACTCTTCCGCAGACGGAGTGGCCTCGCCGCCGTTTCCACACGACACGAGCAAGAGAGACCCGACCACCAGCCCAGTCGCGCTCGACCACTTCTTCGACATCGTCTCGAGAGTGTGACCGATCGTGACGTTTCGGGCCGACGTGAAATGTCATCCCGTGAGATGGTGAATGGCATGGGCAGACTTCGACCGACATTCGTCATCGTGGTCGTGGCGGCTCTTGCGACAAGTTGTCAGTCGATATCGCAGAACATCGAGATCCAACCGCTGTCGATCTGGTCGTCGACGGGTTCGGAGGCCATCACGCCG
>CBFHWN010000141.1:0-2572 GCA_965659595.1 uncultured Ilumatobacteraceae bacterium
CAGGTGGTGGTCCCGAGGAGCGGGTTGGTCTCCTCGCCACGCTCGGCGCAGTACTCGGCGACGAGAGCGGCTGCCGTGTCAGGGTCGTTGCCGACCTGAACGAGGTCAGGATTGAAGTTGATGCTCTCAGGGGTGAAGCGCTGGCTTGCCCGGCGCGAGACGCCGAGTCCGATCAACTCGACGTACTCCTCGATCGGGGAGGCGTAGGCGAGTGCCTGACGGGCGCGGATGTCATCAAACGGGGGAATCGCCGTGTTCATCATGGCGAACGACTCCTCGCCCGTGTCGTCGATCACGTTCTGAACGGAGCCGTCGTCGATCAAGTCGATGATCGACGCCTGGTTCGTGGTTTGCAACGCGTCGAGATCTCCGTTGAACAGGAGGTCGTTGCGGTCGTCACCATCGGTGACGGGGTAGAACTCGACGGCGTCGAGGTAGACGTCGCCACCCCACCAGTCCTCATTGCGAACGAATCGGGTGACGGAGTCCTCACTCCGGCTATCGAAGATGAACGGTCCAGTGCCAACTGGTGCCTGGTTGAGGGTGGGATCTTCCTTGGCGGCGGCCAGCCAGGTGGGGGAGGCCACCATGCCGAGCTGGCCGGTCACGATCGAGCCGAAGTCGGCGATGGGGAAGTTCACCTTGAACTCGATAGTCAGGTCGTCGATCACCGTCGCGGCGGTCGCATCGGCAGGGAAGAAGGGCAGAATCGCCAAACCGACGAGCGGATCGCTTCGCTGAGTGTTGAAGTTGACGAGCACGGCCTCAGCGTTGAGCGGCGTGCCGTCGTGGAAGAGGATGCCCTCGCGCAGCTTCATCGTCCACGTCATCAGGTCGTCGCTTGCCGTGAATGACTCAGCGAGATGCGGCACCGACACGTTGGTGTCGGTGTAGACCGCCAAGGTGTCGAAGACCGCGTTGGACATGAGGAGACCCGGGGCCGAGAGGGCCGAAGCGGTCGGGTTCAGACCGTTGACGTCAGCCTCGAGCCCGTAACGAAGGGTTCCGCCAAAGATCGAGTCGGCATCGTCATCGGGGGGCAGGGTCACGTCGGTCTCGGTCTGGCCGAGAGTCTCGTCCTCAGCGGGCTCGGCGGCGGGTTCAGCCGCGGGCTCCGATGAGGATTCCGTCGCGGGCTCGATGTCGGCCTCCGTGTCGTCGGATCCGCCGCAGGCGGACACGAGGAGTCCGGCTGTAGCGAGAATGGCGCCGATACGACGGAACGAACGATGGGAAGACGATGTCTTCATGTGATTCCCCCTGTTCACCATCGGGCCCTCTGCCCGATTCCTGAGACCATACACGACCCGACTGCGCCGAGCGAGAAGACGCAAATGGGGTGGCAGTGCGGTCGTAGGCTCTGCGATGTGCCGGTATTAATCCCCGAGAATCTGGCTGAACTCCGCGAGGCGACGGGGTCTCACGACCCCGTGTTGTTGGCCGGTGGAACCGATCTGATGGTGGCGCTGAATCATCGCTCTCGACGGATTGAGTCGGATGCGACGGTGGTGTCGCTCGCTCAGGTACCTGAACTTCGGACGTGGAGTCACGATCCGAAATCGGGGGAGCTGACGATCGGATCTGGCATCACGTGGTCGCAGCTCGAACGAGTGCCCTTCGACACCCTCGCGCCTGCGCTCGCCCAGGCAGCGAGGACCGTCGGTTCTCCCCAGATACGCAACGCTGGCACGATCGGAGGCAACATCGCTACCGCCTCACCGGCGGGTGATGGCCTGCCCGTTCTCCTCGCCCTCGATGCGATGGTCGACACCGTGGGAGTCGATGGCGAGCGCTCAACCCCATTGAGCGAACTCCTGACCGGGCCCAAGCGAACATCGCTCGTGGGCGGCGAAGTAATCGTCGCGGTCAGTTTCAAAGCGAATGACGGCTGGCAGGGTTACGCCAAGATCGGTGTACGTAACGCCATGGTGATCTCCGTTGCTGGGGTGGCACTCGTGCTTGATAGGGCAGCCCGTCGGGCGAGGATCGCCCTCGGTTCGGTTGGGCCGACGGTGCTGTTGGCCGGGGAGGCGTCCGAGTTCTTGACCTCGGAATTCGATTGGGACACGTGGACCTGTTCGGAGGCCACTATCGCGACGGTCGCTGAGATGGCGGCTGAGGAGTCTCGGCCGATCGACGACCATCGGTCGACAGCCGAGTATCGGCGCCACGGCGTCCGCGTGCTCACGTCGCGATTACTCAAGCGGGGGAGGGAACGCCGGTGAAACGCGTGGAGACCGAATGCACGCTGACGGTGAATGGGGTCGATCACGCTGTGAGCGGCCTCCACCCTGGAGAGAGCCTGCTCGACGCCTTGAGGGAGCGATGTGGGCTTCGGGGCTCGAAGGGCGCCTGTGAGGAAGGTGAGTGCGGTTCGTGCACAGTGCTCGTTGATGGCGAGGCGGTGTGCTCGTGTCTGACGCTCGCGGCCTCCGCATCAGGTCGTTCAATCGTCACGGTTGAGGGAATCGCCGACGCGGGTGCCGACGATCTCCAGGATGCGTTCTTGAGAGCGGGAGCCGTGCAGTGCGGCTTCTGCACACCAGGCTTGATCGTCGCAGCCGATGCGTTG
>CBFHWN010000142.1:0-2550 GCA_965659595.1 uncultured Ilumatobacteraceae bacterium
CTCGTGGTTGCCGATGCCGCTCCCGACATGGTCATCGCACTCGACATGGCCCGTGACTCGATCGACTCCGGTTCGGCGGCTCGAGTTCTCGACGGCCTCGTGTCGGTGTCGAACGGCTGAGAGCGAGTCGTGCGGGTCGTCGTTCCGGCATCATCGGCCAATCTCGGTCCGGGTTTCGACGTTCTCGGAATGGCCCTCGACCTCACAGCCGAACTCGGACTGGTCGACGAGGGGATGCCTGAGGGCGCCGAGGTCGCTCGCGGTCGGCATCCGGCCGCTACGGCGTTCGCGTCAAGTGGAGGACGAGGGGAAGTGTGGGTTCGCACATCGATTCCTTCGGGGCGGGGACTCGGATTCTCGGGCGCGGTGCGGGTGGGTGCGGTCGCTCTGGCCCGACAACAGCAGGCCGATTACGACGTCCTCGCCGTCGATCGCCACGAAGTCTTCGAGCGAGCTCTCGATGCTGAAGGGCACGGTGACAACGTGGCGGCGAGCACTTTTGGCGGTGTGGTGATCGTCGCCGATCGCCACGTGGTTCCGGCGCCGATGGAAGTCGATCCCGCCGTTGTGGTTTGGATCCCGCCGTACAAGACCTCGACATCGGAGAGCCGCGGAACATTGAGTGACACGGTGACTCGTGGCGACGCAGTGTTCAACGCGGCGCGAGTAGGGATGTGGATCGCGGCGCTGGCCACGGGCGATCTCACCGCCCTCGGCGAGGCGACTCGCGATCGTCTGCATCAAGACGTGCGCCTGGCCAAGGTGCCGCGTAGTCGAGAAGCCCTCGACGCCATGGGGGCGGCCGGCGCGTTCGGCGCCTGGTTGTCCGGGTCGGGTCCGACAGTGGCGTGCCTGTGCGCACTTGATCGAGTGGATGCGGTCAGCGGCGCATTGCCCGACGGACGAAGTCTCGTTCTTCGTGTCGATCGGCTCGGCGCACGCTGGGCAGATTGATCGTCGACCAGCACCACTGGCCGGTACACGAGAGCACCTCTGCGTCATCGACCGTCTCGAGGTGACGGGCCACGTAGGCGACTTCGTCGGCGGCGAAGCGATCGAGTGGTCGACCGACTTCTCCGTCGACGGCCGGGGGATCGAGTGCGCCATCGGTGATGGCGGGAACAGCAAGGTGGGTGAAGAGTTCACCGCGACGTGCGACACCGGTGAGAGCGCCATGAGTGAATTCGTGTTCGATGTCGGCGTGCCGGATGGTCAACGTTCCGGCCCGACGTAGCGAATCGACGGCACGTTGACGGGCGAGTGCCGCAAGAAGAGCATGGAGTCGGTCGCGTGTCTCGGCGGCTTCTTCGTAGCGCAACGACCGTGACAGATCGTCGAGTCGCTCGCGCAGGCGCTCGACGAGTGGTTCGGGTTCGCCACTCAGGACGCGCGCGACGACGTGAACGATGTCGGCGTAGGCGTTCGGGTCGGCGTGGCCCGAACAGGGACAGTGCGCCACGCCGAGTTGGGCGGCCGAGCACACGGGGGCGTCATCAGGTGGCCGGTAATTGCGGCCCATACGAACCGTGCAGCGCCGAAGGGGGACCACCGACTCGATGGCTTCCACCACGAGTCGGGCCGCTGTGCGACTCGATAGGGGACCGAGGTGGAGGCCGGTGGCGGCGGGATTCTTGGAGATGACCAGCCGAGGCCACTGTTCGTCGGTGGTGAGACGGACGTAGCAGTACTTGTCGGTGGTGGTGCCAGCGCGGTTGTACTGCGGAACCAGATGGCGGATGAGTCGCAACTCGAGAACTCCGGCGGTGAAGGGGTCGGGGGTCTCGATGTGCTGGATGTCGTGGGTCTGACGCAAGAGGGCGCCGATCTTGCGTCGTGTCTCACCGGTACTGAAGTAACTGCGGACTCGTTGGCGCAGATTGGTGGCCTTACCGACGTAGAGCACGTGACCCGATGCGTCGACGAAGAGGTAGACACCGGGTGATCGCGGCAACTTTTCGGTGAGACGTAGTTTGGCGGCGAGTGGGTGAGTATCGAGACGCGGTAGTCCGATCAGGTCGTCGAGTCCCATGACGCCGAAACCGCTGGCTCGTTCGATGAGGAAGTGGAGCAGGTCGGCGGTGGCCAATGCGTCGTCGAGAGCCCGGTGATTCGGTTGATGGGGGAGGCGCAGTCGGGAGGCGAGAGTGCCCAGTTTGCAGTCGGGGACTTCGTCGCGAACGAGTCGGCGCGCGAGTGGCACGGTGTCGAGGACGCGATTGGTGAGTGGATCGCGATCGTCTCGGATGAGAGCGGCATTCACGAAGCCGATGTCGAAGCGAGCGTTGTGTGCGACGAGCACCGAGTCGCCGATGAAGTGCAGAAGCGTCGGGAGAACCGACTCGACACGTGGTGCGGGCGCGAGCATTGATTCGGTGATTCCGGTGAGGACTGTGATGTAAGGAGGGAGCGCCCGGTCGGGGTTGACGAGGGTCTGGAAGGTCCCGAGGCACTCGCCACCTCGATACTTCACGGCGCCGATTTCGGTGATGCGATCGTCGGCCGCCGAACTTCCGGTGGTCTCGAGGTCGAGGACGCAAAAGGTGACGTCGG
>CBFHWN010000143.1:0-2525 GCA_965659595.1 uncultured Ilumatobacteraceae bacterium
GTGGGCCACGTGTCGAAGCCGGGACGACACCACCACCGGACGCTGAAGAGCGTCGGCCACGTCACAACCATGCGACCACGTCTCCATGAGTCGGGCGGTGAGAAACGACGACACCGACATCGCCGGTCCGTACCAGGGAACCCGAACCGACTCGTCGACCCGGCGAGCTGCGTCGAGAAGGAGACTGCGGTTGGTGGTCCACTCACCCATGAGTTCGTCGGCCGATCCCAAACGACCGAGTTCGATCGAGAGGTCGCGCGGCGCGGCGTCGAACAATCGAGCTCGATCGGCGACGAAGCCATCCGGGTCGGTGAGCGCAAGAGTGGCTCGGTGATCGAAGAACGCCAAGTGGCTGATCTGATCGGCGATCGACCAATCGGGTGATGGGGTCGGTCGACGCCATTCTCCGGGGTCGAGATCGACGACCATGTCGTGGAGCGCCGAATGCTCGTCGGCCAGATCAGCGCAGATGGAAGCCCGGCTCGGACGATTCATGCGAGAAGTGTCGCCTCTCGGTGTCGCAGAGCTCGCATCGGGACCGGCATTCGTCCCTGCCCAGCACCGACGAACTCTCCCGGAAAACGAAATCGAGCGGGGTTTCCCCCGCTCGATCCGTTCCGTACCCGTGGTGGGTGACGAATTACTTCTTGGCTGTACGACGCTTGCGGCGCGCCGGGGCCTTCTTGGCCGGAGCCTTCTTGGCAGCAGCCTTCTTCGGAGCTGCCTTCTTCTTGGCTGCCTTGCGCTTGGCCGGAGCCTTCTTGGCTGCCTTCTTCTTGGCCGCTGCCTTCTTCGGAGCTGCCTTCTTCTTGGCTGCCTTCTTCTTTGCCGGAGCCTTCTTGGCCGCTGCCTTGCGCTTGGCCGGAGCCTTGCGCTTCGCGGGGGCCTTCTTGGCTGCCTTCTTCTTTGCTGCCATGGGATATCCCTTTCTGATGGTTACTGCAGTGTGTTGTGTACGTCCGATTCGGCGAGGCATGCGCTCTCCGCACCGAACGTCGAGTCGAAGTCGGTCGGCCGAAGCCACCACTCGACCCGAATGTTCATTCATCGTTCCTCGGGTGGAACGTACATATTTGACGAGAATTCGCGACGGTTTACAAGCAATCCGGTTGTTGCAAGTGCAACGAGGAACACAAGACGGGCGTCGCCACACCTGGCATCCACCACCTGATGCCCATGGTCGGTAACACTGAGGGGACCGGATCGCCCCTCGTCCGGTCCCCTCACGTGACCTCGTCACGATTCAGCGACACGTTCAGCGAGACAAGGGAGATTCGGTGGCCGATTCGGTGCGGACACAGCGGGCGACAACGAACACTCCACGCCAGGGTCGGGCGAATCGCCGGTCCACTGTTGCGAAACACGACACCGAACTCCATGGTTCCGATCCCACCCCGACTGGGTCGCGCATCGTTCTCGACACATCGGTTCTGATTGCCGACACCCAGTGCCTCGGTGCCTACCCGGGTTGCGACATCGTCATCCCCTTGACCGTGATCGAGGAGTTGGACGGCCTGAAGAGCCGACCCGATGACGTCGGCCGGTCGGCCCGGTCCGCCCTTCGTCGACTGGAAGAAATTCGCCTCTCAGCTGGTGGGTCGCTCGCCGAACCAGTCGCCCTCGACGACTCCGGGGCCACCGTGCACATCGAGATCAACGGAATTCAACGGCACCTGCTCGTCGAACACGGCCTCGACCCGGCCAAACCCGACAACCGCATCATCGGTGCCGCTCTCGGACAAGCCCAGATCTCCCCGACTCGCATGGTGTCGAACGATGCCGCCTTGCGATTGAAGGCCGCCCATCTCGGCCTGGCGGCGCACGAGCATCAACCCAACGGTCACGTCCACGACTCTCGCCCACTCGGCTACGTGTCGATCGACGCTGACACCGCGGTCGTCGATCGCTTGTACGACGGCGAAGGCCTCGCATCGAGCGAACTGGTCGACGACGACAGCCTGACCGAGAACTCCTTCGTCGTCGTGAGGGCGGGCAGCCAGTCCGCCCTCGCCCGTTGTCATGATGGGGACGTCCGGCTTGTGTCGCCGTCCTCGCCCGAAGCGTGGGGATTGCGGGCCCGCTCCAAAGAACAGCGCTTCGCTCTCGAACTTCTTCTCGACCCCGACGTCAGCGTCGTCGCCTTGGATGGACGGGCCGGAACGGGCAAAACCGTGCTCGCCATTGCCGCCGGACTCGAGCAGGTCGTCGAAGAGCGCCGTTACGAGAAACTGGCGGTGTATCGCCCGCTCGTTCCGGTCGGTCGCGCCGATGTCGGCTTTCTTCCCGGAGGTCTCGACGAGAAGCTCGACCCCTGGATGTCGGCGATTCATGACGCCATCGTCGCTCTGTCAGATCAGCGGTCGAACCGTGAAGCGCGCACCATGATCGACGAGTTGATGGCCCGCAACCAACTGTCACTCGAGTCGGTGACGTTCCTGCGCGGCCGTTCGTTGCATCGACAGTTCCTCGTGGTCGACGAGGCTCAGAATCTCGAGCCCACCACCTTGAAGACGATCCTGACCCGA
>CBFHWN010000144.1:0-2381 GCA_965659595.1 uncultured Ilumatobacteraceae bacterium
CACACCGCCAATCACGCCGGGAAGGAACCGCCGCGCACCTCCAGCGACACCCCGAGATCCCCATGCCTGCCGACCACCTCGACACGCACCGGCAGGTAGACGAAGTCCGCGTCGTCCTCGACGACACCGCCATCGGCGAGTCCGTCGAAGGCCGACTTCAGCATCGCGAGGAGGTTGTCCCGGTCGCGCCTGCGTCGATCCGCCACGCGGTACGTGACCTCGACGGTCGCCGAGTCGTAAGGCATCGCGTCGTCGTCGCCGGCCGCGCGGCGTGCCGCCTCCGCGGCGAGGGTGCGGTACGCCTTCGTCGCGGCGGCCTTCGACCGCCAATGCGCCCTGGCGTTCGGCGACAGTCGTCGATCCGGCAGCGGTAGTTCGATTGTCGGCATCCGTGCCTCCGTTGGTCAGTCGAACCTCGCCTCGACTGCGTTCGCCTCGTACGCCGCAAGCACCGCACGCAGCATCGCAGGATCGACCTCGACCTCAGCGATCGGTTCGCGATCCTCGCCTCGTGCATCGTGGACCGACAGCGTCACCTCGCCGTCGAGGATGCAGATCTCGACGCGCCCATCCGGCTGCGGTTCCATGCGGTCACGCTTGCTGCCGCCGACGCGCACCCGCACCCCGCCATCCTGTTCGATCGTCGTCGTCATCATCGGTAAGCCTCCGTCTCGATTCCCATCTCCTCGACGCGCTCGCGGATCTCCGGATCCTCGAGGAGTGCGTCGCGGATCTTGCGTTGCGCCACTTGTCCGATGTCTTGCACTCGCTGGCGGCCGATGTTCTCTCCAGAGATGCGGTTCCATTCATCCCGCAGATGCCACAGATGTCCACAAGTGTGTCGAAACCTATAACAAGGCACACAAGCGCCAAGGCTTCTACACACGCCTGGGATGAGCACGTCCTCATGCCATCGCCAGCGGCATCACGACCGCCTTCCACCTGCCCGACGCGAACACGACCGGCTTGCCCTCGCCGTGAATCTGCATGTCGATGGCACCGGGTGCCGACTTCGCGACACGCTGCACGTTGTCGGTTCTCAGCGCGATCGCGGCCTCGCCTTCGGTCGTCCACAGCCTCGAGATCGCGGCCTCGCCGGTCGAACCGGACTTCGCTTCCATCTCGACCCGTCCGTTGACGTTCAGGCGAACGGCACGCGACTCGGGATCGCTGACGATCGCGGCCTGTGCCATGGCACGGCTGAGTTCATCCGGCAGCAGTTCCGGCACGGTCGCGACGGCCTCCGTCGTCGGGATGACGGACGCCCACTCGGGAAACACCCCGCCGGCATCGACACCCGACACGATCCACCGCATGCCGTCGCCGACGAGATCGAACAAGATCCAGCTCGAGGCCGTGCGGATCGTGGCCCAGGCCATGTCCTTCGCATGCCGGCGAACCGGATCCACGAGGTACTCCGGCACGATCACGTCGGCCTTGGCCTTCGGCAGCGTCTTCACGCACGCCATCGACAGGCCGTCGGTCGCGACCAGGTGGCCGCACTTCGACATCAGCACCGACGCGATCGCGTACCGCGACGAAGTCGGCGACTGAAACAGGTGGACCGAGTCCAACGCCTCCAGCAGTGCAGCGGCGTCCACCCAATCGCGGACGACCTGTCCGTCCTCCGGCGGTGCGTCCGGGATCTGCGAAGCATCCGCGGTCAGCAGGTCGTAGCGGTCCTGGTGCGCCGTCACCCGGAGGGTGTTCTTCCGCGTCTCGAGGGCGACCATCTCGGCACCAGCGTTCGCCACGACGTTCGCCAGCATCTCGGCCGGCACCGCGACCACGCCGTCGTCGGTGGCCTTCGCCTCGGGGATCTTGATCCGTGCCTCGACGTGGATCACCGAGTCGGTGGCCCGCAGGCGGAGTTCGTCGCCGGCGACCTCGAGGATCACGTTCCGCTGCCATGCGACGTTTCCGGCGGCCTTCGTCAGAGGCCGGAGGATCGCGTCTAAGGACTTTCGGTCGAGTTCTAGGTTCATGGGGTCTCCTTGCCATGGGTGGCGTCGATGTCGTCGATGATGGTGTCGGCGACTTGGGCTGCAATGCTGTCCATGACGACTTCCGGTATCCACGCCTCGCCCAGCAGCAGATCCCGAAAGGATGTCATCGCCTGCTGGTACTCGTCGTCGCCGATTGCGTCGACGGTCATCCGGTGCCGGTGTTGCATCGCGTCTTCAAGACGGCGGTGGAGCGCAAGCGACGGCTTGCTCTGAATGTTGGTGATCCGGTTTGTCATGGTCGGCTTCTCCTGTAGTTCTACGATTCGTTCTCGCCTTCGCTGCGCGTGCCTCGCAAGGCTTCCAGTACCGCCCGCGGGTCGTTGGCCCACTCGACGACGATCCCCTGCCACTGCTTGTTTCGACCTGTATCTGCTT
>CBFHWN010000145.1:0-2090 GCA_965659595.1 uncultured Ilumatobacteraceae bacterium
CTCCACGAACGATCTCGTTCGCGGGGGCCTTCCAGACACCACGGGTGTCGTCGACGCGCGCCCAGAGCCCGGCCATGTGACCGCACGGCGGGACGAGGATCTCATCGTCGCCGTTGGTCGGAACCGGGTTCGAGACCTTGATCCACGGGTAGTAGAAGGCAGCGAAAGCCGAGTCGTACATGGCGACGTCGGTGCGCCACTCCTTGACCTGCTGGACCGACATCCCGGGAGGCGAGTCAAGGACGGCCATGCGGTTGGCCTGGCCCTCGCAGTGGTTCATCACCGCGGTCTGGACCGCCTTCCACATACCGAGGTCGATCGAGCCGTCCTCCTTCGTGGCTGCGGTCACGAGATCGGGGACCATCACCATCGTCACGTCGTCGGCGATGACGAGGCCGTTGATGCCGTTGCGAGCTGTCTCGGAACCGGCGAAGGTCGCAGCCTTCACCTCGACCGGCTCACGCGGGGCGGGCTGGATCGGATAGAGGCCGGGCTTCGGCTGAGCAAGGGTGAGATCGATATCCGGGGTGATGTCGACCTTGGTCGCGACCTTGACGTGCTCGGAGGTGCCAGTGATGGTGTCGACCACGTTCCGATCGCCAGCGGCGATCGTCACGCGCTCGTAGGTCTCGACGACGTCGCCGTCCTTGACGACCTCGATGTCGAAGGTCGGGATCGGATCACCGTCGGGATTGTCGAGCGGCTCGGCGTTGGTCACGGCGACGGTGACGCCGTCGGCCGGCCCGATCGACTCGAACTCGAGAACCTGACCGATGGCGCGGTCAGCGGCCGGCAGGGCCATCTGACCCGGCTCCTCCGACGGGCGGTTGTGCGGGATGCGCACGATGTAGCAGACCGAGCCGCCGTTGAGGAACCAGCCGTAGACGGCGTGGGGAAGCATGGCGCCGGGCACGAAGCCTCCGTAGAGCGACTCGTACTGAGCCCAGTTGGTGACCAAGCGGGGCTTGAGACCCTCGGGATCGGTCGGGTCATCCTTCGGTGCCTTCTCGGTGAAACCGACGAAGGCCGCGATCGCGGTCGCCCCGGCGGACAGGCTGGCGGAGCCTGAGGGGACCTCTTCGATGTAGACGCCAGGGGTCAAGTAACTGGGCATGGATACCTCCGGTTCGTGTGGAGGTAGGAACAATACATGACCGTTCCCGCCCGGGAAAGAGGCCATTTCCCACGGCAGCCAACGGGGCGCCGAGGAGCGGCCGCCGCCTCGAAACGAAGGGGGCGACGGACCTTCACGGCGCCATCACCGTGAACTGGCCGGGCACCATGATCGAGATCGCTCCGCCGTAGGCGCACATGCACTTCGACGAGTTCGTCAGCGCGGGCTTGCCGCCGATCTGCACTGTCGGCGAACCCGGAGCCCACGGCCCCGGGATGTTCGGAAGGCACGGCATCGGGGTAAGCACGCCGAGCGCGGCCGCGGTGGCCGCCGCTACTTGCGGGTTCGCCATCGACATGCACATACCGAATGGCGCGATATTGACCATCGGCTTGTTGTCCATGATCGTTGCCGCAGCCGGGCCGCCGGCGTTCACCATCCCGACCGGCAAAACATTCAGCGCCGAAGGCGCGGCACCGAACGTGCACATCATCTGCGCGCCGGAGGACACCATGATCCCCATCAGCCTGCGACCTCTGTGGTGCTCACGGCGGTCTGCACCGCTGTACCAGCGACATATGAGCCGATCACCGAACCGCGATCGGGGAACACCAGCACGCAGACGGCCGTCCGGTCGTCGTTCTTGTTCCAGCCGTCAAAACTCGGAAGCAGATACGAGATGAAGACCCCGTCGGCGAGCGTGAGGCCGAGGGCAGAACGGAGTTCGGCGAGACACGCGCCATCAGCCCAGAGCGCGAGCTCGGAGGCACCCGGGTAGACGGTCTCCGGATTGTCGACCGTGGCGAACACCTCTTGGGTGTGCGGCTGATCGCAGGGCACGAGACCGACGTCAGAGATGTCGCCTTCGACGTCTCCGGCATCGATGCAGTCGCCCGCGCGGAGATCGAACACCGACCACGAGCCAGGCGCGACAACCTCGCCTGATTCGGCGCGGATCTCCTCGCCTCCGCAACCG
>CBFHWN010000146.1:0-2048 GCA_965659595.1 uncultured Ilumatobacteraceae bacterium
GACTGGGCGGCCGACCTTCAGGCTGCCGTTCCCGATGGTGTCGACGTGATCCTCGACGTCGTAGGTGGTGACGAGATCGACCGCAATCTCCGAGTGGTCGCAATGAAGGGCACGATCGTTCAGGTCGGGTTGATGGGTGGCGCCTCCACCACGGTGAACGTCGGGCTGATCATGGCCAAGCGGGTTCGGTGGATCGGGACCACCTTGCGGGCACGTCCTCTCGAGGAGAAGGCGGCGGTCACGCAGAGGTTCGTGGCTGAGATGCTTCCGCTCTTCGACGGCGGGCGCCTGAAGCCGATCGTCGACTCTCGTTTCTCGTTCGACGACATCGCGTCGGCGCACGACTATATGGCTAGCAATGCCAACACCGGCAAGATTCTGATCGACGTCGGTTCTTCCTCGTGACCGAGCCGCTGGTCGCAGATGGCCGGCGGGGTATGGCCCACCACCCAGGTCTCGACGGCGTTCGAGCTTCGGCGCTCGTCATGATCATGATCTACCACTCCGAACCGACCTGGATGCCGGGTGGCTTCATCAGTGTGTCCCTCTTCTTCACGTTGTCCGGTTTCCTCATCACGTCGTTGCTTCTCTTCGAAGGCGAGGGAAGCGGACGTGTGTCACTTCGGCGGTTCTGGGAGCGTCGACTGCGGCGTCTGGCGCCGGCATCATTCGTCGCTCTGGCGAGTGTGGTCCTTCTGTCCACTTGGCTCTCGACCGGGGTCGAGCAGGCGAGAGTTCGAGGGGACGCCGTCTCGTCCGCTCTCTACGTGGCGAACTGGAACGCGATCTTCGCAGGTCACTCGTACAGTGAGTTGTTCGCCGACGAGAGTCCGCTTCAGCACCTGTGGTCGCTGTCGATCGAGGAGCAGCTCTATGTCCTCGTTCCGCTCGTCGTGGCGCTCGGATTCGTGTGGGGGCTTCGCCGACGAGGAATCGGGATGGTCTTCGTCGGGTTGAGCGCGCTGTCGATCTTGGCCGCCGTGATTGCCGAGGATTCCGATCGCATCTACTACGGCACCGACACCCGAGCGGTCGAACTCTTCGCCGGTGCGGTGTTGGCCTGTTTTCTGAGTCCGCGCCTCGAGCGATGGGCGACCGGGAAGTTCCGATGGATCAACGTGATCTGGCTGCTTCCGCTGGCGCTGTACATCCTCTTCTCGCGCATCGTCGATCCACAGTCATCGTGGTTGTACGACGGATGGCTCGGAATCTTCGTGTTGGTGAACATCCCCTTCTGTATCGGCGCGATGCTCCCCGGACCGATGCGTCGCATCATGTCGACGCCGCTGCTGACCCTCCTCGGGCGCATGAGCTACGGCATTTACCTGGCTCATTGGCCAGTGTTCGTCTGGGTCGACGAGAACCTCGTCGGGCTGTCCGGCGCACCACTCCTCGTCGTGCGTTTCGCGGTGACGTTCGCGATCGCCGCCATTTCGTATCGCCTGATCGAACAGCCGATCCGAACGAGGAAGTTTCTGGCGCGTAATCGACAAGCAGGCGCGGTCGGAGCGCTCGTCTTCGTCGCCGTCGTGGTGATGCCACTCGTCGTTCTGCCCGATCGTGCGCCGGTTCAGGCAACCGACATTCGCGTGCTGTCGACCGTTGCGCCCCCGTCGACGGGAGTCTCGTCGACGACCAGTGCTTCGTCGTCCGACGCCTCTTCGCACACCGAGGTCGCCGACCCCGACGGTCCGCTGACGGTACTCGTTCTCGGAGACTCAGTCGCCGAGAACGTCGCCTTGGCGTTTTCGCGGGCCGGCGACGGTGAGCTCGGGGTGATCTCGGGTGGAGTTCTCGGTTGTCCTCTCCAACAGGTCGAACTCGTGCACCGTCGGGTCGACGAAGACCAGGACACCTCGTACTGTCCGGACAACATTCGACTTGTTGACGAGAACAGTGAATCGGTCGACCTGATTTTCGTGGTCGCCAGCGTCGCCAATCAGTGGGATTATCGCCCTCTCGGCTCGAGCGAGCGGGTGGTGGTCGGCTCGGCGCGCTACGTCGAGGATCTCGACCGATGGCTCGCCTCGGTCCGTGACATCACGAGT
>CBFHWN010000147.1:0-2008 GCA_965659595.1 uncultured Ilumatobacteraceae bacterium
GCTCTTCGACTCATGGGTGTGTTCATTCTGCTGTACGGACTCTTCGTGACGGTCGGTCTTCGCTTCCAGAGTGCACCGGTGATGATTGCGTTCGTGACGATCGGTTACGCCTTCCAGGGGGCGGCTTTCACGCAGATGGGTCCGGCGGTGTCGGCCATCATCCCGTACCAGATGCGTTCGCAGGCGTTCGCCATGGTGGGCGTCTACATCTTCTTGATGGGTGGATTCTTCGGTGGTCTGCTCGCCGGCGCATTGTCCGATGCGCATGGTGAGCGCACGGCGCTCACCTCGGTGGTTCCTCCGGCGGCACTTCTCGGTGGACTCCTCATCGTGTACGGAAGCCGCTACATGCGTCGCGACATCGCACTCACCGTGGCTGAACTACGCGAACAGCAAGAGGAGCGCCAACGTCTGGCGGCGAATCCGGACGACGTGCCGGTTCTGCAGGTGCGCAACGTCGATGTGAGCTACGGCAATCTCCAAGTGTTGTTCGACGTCGGATTCGAAGTACGCCGGGGCGAAGTCCTGGCACTTCTCGGCACGAATGGCGCGGGCAAGTCCACTATTTTGAAGGCGATTTCCGGGTTGAAGATGCCCGATCGCGGCGTGATTCGCATGAACGGTCGCACGATCTCGCTCGTCGATCCGCAGTACCGATCATCGATGGGGCTGGTACTGGTTCCGGGCGGCGAGGCAGTCTTCACCACGATGACGGTCACGGAGAATCTCAGTCTCTGGAGTCGCCAGATCGACGATCCGGCGCGACGAAAAGAGCGTCTGCGGGTCGTCGACGAAACCTTCCCGATGCTGCGGGAACGAGCCGATCAACGAGCGGGATCGCTATCGGGCGGTCAGCAGCAGATGTTGGCTCTCGCCAAGGCCGTGATGCTCGAGCCCGAGTTGCTGTGCATCGACGAGTTGTCGCTCGGTCTGGCGCCCGTGGTGGTCCAGGACCTTCTACAGGTGGTCGAACGCCTGAAAGAGCAGGGAATCACCATGGTGATCGTCGAACAATCGGTCAACGTCGCATTGTCGATCGCCGATCGGGCGGTGTTCATGGAGCGCGGTGAAGTGAAGTTCGAAGGCCCGGCTCAAGAACTTCTCGATCGCGGCGATTTGCTCCGCGCGGTCTTCCTCTCGGGAGCAGGTGCCTGATGTCGCTCGTCGCACTCACGTACTCGAACGACATCGTCTTCGACGGCCTCGTTCAGGGGCTCGTGTACGCACTGATCGCGTTCGGACTTCTCCTCATCTACCGAGCAACGGGTGTGATCAACTTCGCGCACGGTCAGATCGGTGCCTTCGGCGGCTATCTGATGGCGTTGTTCCAGATTCGCTACGACATTCCCTACGGTTTGTCGTTGCCGCTTGCGCTTATCAGTGGAATCATTCTCGGGGTCGCCGCCGAGTTGGCGTTGCGCCGACTCTTCACTCAACCGCGTCTGTTGCTGTTCGTTGCAACGTTGGGCCTTACGCAAGTGATCCAACTAATTCAGCTCCGCCTCCCGATCGCCGAAGAAGATGCGATCAGCGTCTCGTATCCCGTCCTGATCAGCGGATCCTGGGAGCTCGGCGGAATTTCCCTCACCGGACCGCAGTTGACGGTGATCATCGTCGTGCCGGTGATCATGATCTTCTTCGGTTGGCTGTTTCAGAAGAGTGCCTTCGGTATGCGTGTCCGGGCAACGGCCGACAATTTCTCAGCAGCTCAATTGGCCGGTATCGGAGTGCGTGGTGTGTCGACCATGGTGTGGGGTCTGGCCGGATTACTGGCCGCGCTCAGCACTTTGTTGATCGCGCCTCTCCAGGGTGGATCTCTCGCGACCGTGCAGACGGCTCTCGGGCCCAAGTTGCTGCTGCTCTCGCTCACTGCGGCGATGATCGGCCGGATGCGTTCGTTCTCGTGGACGCTTGTCGGAGGCCTGTTCGTCGGTGTGGTCGATCGACTTTTCGTTTCGTGGTCGATCAGTGGCGACTTTCCGGCCGGATCGAATGTCGCAATTCTTTT
>CBFHWN010000148.1:0-1989 GCA_965659595.1 uncultured Ilumatobacteraceae bacterium
TGTATCTCTGACAGGCTGTTCCGATGACCTCGCCCACACCTGATCAGTTGGCCGCTGTCACGTTCAATGCCGACGGGTTGGTGCCGGTGATCGCACAGGACGTGGCGAACGGCGACGTGCTCATGATGGCGTGGATGAATGCTGAGAGTCTCGCTCTCACCTTCGCCGAAGGTCGCATGGTGTACTGGAGTCGTAGTCGTCGCGAACTATGGCGCAAGGGTGACACCAGTGGCGACCGTCAGTTCGTGCGCGAGGCGTACTTCGACTGCGACGGCGACACGCTGCTTTTCAAGGTCGAACAAGAAGGAAAGGGTGCGTGCCACACCGGCGAGCGCACCTGCTTTTTCCGATCCTTCGGCGAGTCGTGAACTCCGTGCCGTCCGAACGTTCCGACCTGGCCGTCCGGCCGTCTCGCGATGAGTTCGTCGCTCTGGCACGCGAGTACACCGTCGTTCCGGTGTGGGTCGAAATGTTGGCCGATCTCGAGACTCCGGTGGCTGCTTTCGCCAAATTGGTAGGTCCCGACGACGACGGATTTCTTCTCGAGTCGGTCGAACACGGCGAGCGTTGGAGTCGTTTTTCGTTCGTGGGCCGAAGTCCCCGCGCCACGTTGTCGTCTCGCGGCCGAATCGTCACCGTCGAAGGCGAAGTTCCCGATTCGGTCCCTCTCGACCGAGGAATGCTGGCTGCGCTCGACGAACTGTTGAAGGTGTATCGCAGTCCGGTGATCGACGGATTGCCCCCCTTGCAAGGCGGAGTGATGGGCTACCTCGGGTACGACGTAGTCCGTGAGGTCGAACGGCTTCCCCATGTGCCTCTCGACGACCGAGATCTGCCCGATGCCGTGATGAGTGTGATCGGATCGCTCGCCGCCTTCGATCATTGGCGGCAACGCGTGTTCCTCATCGAGAGTGTTCCCGTGTTCGGGGCCGATGATCAGCGCCTACACGATCTGTACGACGAGGCATCGGCCCGATGCGTGGTCGCTGCCGACGATCTGGCGCGACCACTCGCGTACTCGCCAGTCGAACCGCCGTCACGCGACGACGTACTTCCCGATGCTCGTTCGTCGATGGCCGGAGGCCGCTTCCAAGAGGCCGTCGAGGTGGCCAAGGAGCACATCCGGGCGGGCGACATTTTTCAAGTCGTCCTGTCGCAACGTTTCGACATCGATCTCGACGCCGACCCCTTCGACATGTATCGAGTGCTCCGGCAAGTGAACCCGAGTCCGTACATGTATTTCCTGCGTCACCCCGGAATCACGATCGTCGGAAGCTCGCCCGAACCAATGGTGCAACTTCTCGGTGGGCGAGTGGTGAGTCGTCCAATCGCCGGAACACGCAAGCGCGGCGTCGACGATGATCACGATCGTCGCCTGGCCGCCGAGCTGAAGGAGAACCCGAAGGAAGTGGCCGAGCACATCATGCTCGTCGATCTCGCCCGCAACGACGTGGGCCGCGTCGCGGAGTTCGGCTCCGTGGTGGTCGAAGAGCTCATGTCCCTCGAGAAATACAGCCACGTCATGCATCTCACGTCGCAGGTGAGCGGTCGTTTGGTCGAGGGAAAGTCGCCGATCGACGTGCTACGCGCCACGCTCCCGGCCGGCACCGTGAGCGGTGCCCCGAAGGTGAGGGCCATGGAGATCATCGACGAGCTCGAACCCGTGAAGCGCGGACCGTACGCCGGAGTCGTGGGTTATGTCGACTTCAGCGGAAACCTCGACACGGCCATCGCGATTCGGACCATGTTCGTGGGTGAGAGCGCCGCCTATCTGCAAGCGGGGGCCGGCATCGTGGCCGACAGCGATCCGGCCGACGAAGATCTCGAGTGCCGCAACAAAGCAGCCGGTCTGTTGGCAGCCGTTCCGGCGGCTCGGCGCATGACCGCCCGTCGTCGTGCCGGCGGGACGTCAGCGTGAGGAGCTGGGCATGATCGACCGAGTGCGCCACGATGCCTGTCGGGTAAGTGGCCGCGATGCTGCGTCATATC
>CBFHWN010000149.1:0-1882 GCA_965659595.1 uncultured Ilumatobacteraceae bacterium
ACCGCCGGCGGGCCGTTCTTGCTTGGTTGGCTGCGCGACAACGCCGGGGGATACCGCACGAGCTATCTGATCGCAGCGGCGTGCACCGCGGCTGGTGTCGTTGTTCTGCGCGCGGCTGGCCCCACTACCGTGAAGGCATCATGAGCAGCGATGTACATCCCAACGTGAGGAGAGTGGTGGAGGCGGCGAAGTCGCTCGGCCTCGTCATCGAACCCCGGCGTTTCCCCGACGGCACGAAGACGGCCGCCGACGCGGCAGCAGCCATCGGTGTCGACATCGGTCAGATCGTGAAGAGTCTGATCTTCGCCGTCGATGGCGAGGTGGTGCTTGCGTACGTGAGCGGGGCGAATCAGCTCGATGAGAAGAAGTTGGCGGCAGCAGTCGGTGGATCGAAGTGCTCTCGTGTCGATGCCGATGTGGTGCGCGAAGCGACCGGTTTTCCGATCGGCGGCGTGCCGCCCTTTGGACACACGACGCAGTTGCGCGTGTTCATCGATCCGGACTTGCTCCAGTACGACGAGGTGTGGGCGGCTGCTGGTACGTGGAACGACGTGTTCGGTATCGAGCCGCACAGGCTGGTCGAGGCCAGCGGTGGAGCGCTCAGCGACCTGAAGCGCAGTTCATCGGGTTAGGCGAGTAGCAGAAGAGTTGCCATGACTGCCTCAATGACGAGGCGATCTGCTTGGCCTGTGGAGCCGGTTGCGTTGCCGAACCCAAGAACGGCGTGCCCCCTTCGGTCAGAAGACTCATCTGCGCGCGTGCATCGATCCGGACCTGCTGCAGTGGCCGGAAGCGTGGGCCGCAGCCGGCACATGGAATGGTGACTTCGGTGCATCACCTGCCGACCTCGAGTGTGTCACCGGCGCTGTTGTTGCCGACCTGAATCGCAGCCGAGTCTGGCGTTCATTCCCCGTTGACCCGATGAGTCATCAGTTCCTGCTCCGATGTCGACCGGATGGCCGATGGAGTCAGGCGCTGGATCCGCTGCATCGCTGAGCTCAAATGCGGGTGGTCGGAAAAGCCGCACAGCACCGCGATCACTCCGATCGAAAGTGAGGTTCGAGCGAGAAGCTCTGTTGCCACGTCGAGACGTGTCCGAACGAGAAGATCGGCGAAACGTGATCCCTCGTTCCTCAAGGTGCGCTGGAGGGTTCGTGTCGAGGTGCCGAGCTCGGCAGCCGCAAGCTCCAGTGTCCACCTGCTTGCAGGACGGTCACGAACCATGCGACGCAGGTCGTGTGTGGTCGAACCGGTCGCTGGACCGATGACCCGCACGGGTGATGCGCTCCACGAGAGTGTCCAGCTCAGTGACTCAGATGGTCGCTTGGTGATCACGCTGCGGAGTCCCTGCGAGTGGGCACTCGTCGCCCCGGCCGGCCACGCGATGTGCGATCCTTCGAACGAAGCGCTCAGTCCTTGGCAGCCCAGCCGTTCGAGCATCCCGATCTGTGCGCCACACACGAAGAGGCTCTCGGACACGTCGATGGTGGCGTTGAGCCTGCGAACGTGGAGGACCTCGATGCTGTTGTGCCCGAGGGTGTACCTGGTCTGGTTGCCAAGGTGGAAGAGCGGTTCGACACGTTCGAACTTCTCGATGAGGTCCATGGGGTCCACGCTGAGTGCGAGGACGTGAAGGATCGGATGTTCGCCGGAACAGCCGAGTCGGTGGCCCGCTCGGATGACGGCTTCGGGCCCTCGCCTGCGCAAGAGGGTTCTCAGCGCATCCGTATGGGTTGCCTCATTCGAGTTGTGCGGAGGCGGCGAGGACGACGCGCCCCGCTGGTCGCCGGAAACGGAGTTGTTCACGCCGAGCGCTACAACAACGGCTTCTCGGATGAGTGGACTCACCGACCGGGTCTGTTGGCTCTGCACGTAGATGGCG
>CBFHWN010000150.1:0-1845 GCA_965659595.1 uncultured Ilumatobacteraceae bacterium
TCGAGACCGGAGACCATGTCATTGGTGTCGGTCTCGGCGGTCACCATGACGATGGGCACGATCGACATCGCTCGCAGTGCACGACACACATCGAATCCGGACATGTCGGGAAGGCGGAGATCGAGCAGAACCAGATCGGGCTCGGCAGCGTGAAAGGCCGCCAGACCGGATCGACCGTCGGCGGCTTCGGTGACGGCGAAGCCTTCGTCCTCCAGTACGAGACGAAGGGCCAGGCGAATCTGGTCGTCGTCTTCGATGAACAAAATCGTGTTCACCCGCCCATTCTGGCGCATGACCAGGGGTGTTGCGATCCTTGCGTTTTTGTTACAAGAAACGCACACAACGCGCACGATCTCTTCACAAGGTTTCGGGACACTGTCTCCGTTCACGCTGGCTCGGCGGGGGTCGTCCTCCCCCTGATCCCCGTCGACCGGCGGAACCGAACGAGATCCGCCGCCCGACTCGCCGGTCTTCCCGAGTCGGGCGGCGTCATGTTCGGGCCACGATCGCTTCCTCCTCCCACCCGGCCGACCGATTCGATGGGGCAGGATGGGGGGATGAGCGACCCGTCACGACTGCGACCGTTGCGGCTGCGCACCCGAGTCACTCTCCTCTTCGTCCTCGTCGGCCTCCTCACCTCCCTCTCCCTGTCTCTCGTGAGCTACTTCGTGGCTCGCAGTTACCTGCTCGATCGACGCGACGATTCCGTGGAGAGACAGGCCTTCACCAACGCCGAGTTCGTCCGCTCCCAGCTCGAGACACGTCGCGGCGAAGCGTTCGAACTCATCAACAGCGTGCGAACCGAACAAGGTGGCTTCGCCGTCCTTCACCTCGATCGCGAGAATCTCTTCTACTCACAGGACCTGCGCTTCACACAGAACGCCTTTCCATCCGATCTGATCTCCGACACGCTCGAAGGGACGACCTCCTACCAGCGGTTCACGTTGGCCGACGAGTCGTACATCGGTATGGGGGTGAGCATTCCAGCCGCCGAAGCCCACTACTTCGAGGCTTTCCCGATCGATGGCGACCAACGAGCTCTGACGATCATCGGATCAGCACTCGTCGTGAGCACCCTCGTGATCGGCGCCGTGGCTGGCGCTTCCGGCTGGCTCGTCAGTCGCCGGCTGATGCGACCGTTACAACGAGTCACCCGTGCGGCCGGTGACATCGCGGTCGGCGGACTCGACACCCGCCTCGAACCCGAAACCGACCCCGACCTGTCGCGCCTCGTCACGAGCTTCAACGACATGGCGGACGCCGTGCAGACTCGCATCGAGCGCGAAGCGCGCTTCGCGTCGGACGTCTCCCACGAACTCCGTAGTCCGGTCACCGCGCTCGCCGCCGCTGTCGAGGTCCTCGATGCTCGGCGGGCCGATCTCAGCGATCGCACCCAGCAGGCCCTCGACGTCGTCGTCTCGCAGGTTCGGCGATTCGATCAGATGGTTCTCGATCTTCTCGAACTGTCCCGCATGGACGTCGGCATCGTCGACCTCCACCGAGAGGACATCGACCTGGTGGAGTTCGTTCGCCGAGTCGCTCAGCGGTACGACATGGTCGATCTCGCGATCGACGTGGCGCCAGGTTCGTCTTCTGTTGCGTCGATCGACAAACGCCGATTCGAACGTGTCGTCGCCAACCTTCTGGAGAACGCCCGTCTTCACGGTGGCGGACCGACCCGCGTCACCATCGAAGGTGGCAATGGATCGACCACACGACTCGCCGTCGAAGACGCCGGTCCCGGAGTAGCTCCGAGCGAGCGGGCCCGCATCTTCGAACGCTTCGCCCGAGGATCGGCCGGACGCACGAGAGTGGGTGGAACCGGACTCGGTCTCGCCCTCGTCG
>CBFHWN010000151.1:0-1760 GCA_965659595.1 uncultured Ilumatobacteraceae bacterium
TCTCAGATCCCGTCGAGTCGAGCAAGAGTTTCGATCACCTGATGTGGTTGGGTGCGAGCACCCCAGGATCCCCTGCTGATGGCCCCACGAACCCTCTTCTCTGGCACGAGTCGTGGTCGTGAAACGTCCGTTCCATCTGCTCGCCAAACCGACCGGCGCCGTCTGCAATCTCGACTGCTCTTACTGCTTCTTCTTGTCGAAGGACGCCTTGTATCCGGGCGAGTCGAGTCGGATGACGTCGGCCACTCTGGAGGCCTACGTCTCGCAGCTGATCGATGCTCAGCCCGATGGTGAGGTGAACGTGGCCTGGCAGGGTGGCGAACCCACTCTCATGGGAGTCGAGTTCTTCGAGCACGCCTTGGCCCTGGCCGAGCAGACCAAACGGCCGACTCAGAATCTGGTCCACACCATCCAGACGAACGGTGTCCTCCTCGACGATCGTTGGCACCGTCTGTTCGGACGCCACCGAGTTCTGGTCGGACTCAGCATCGATGGCCCCGCCGAGATGCACGACTTTCATCGACGGGCCAAGAACGGCGCACCGACCCACGCCGACGTCGAGCGATCGTGGTTTGCTCTCCGTGCGGCTGGTGTCGACACCAATGTCCTGTGCTGCCTGTCCGATGCCAACGTCGATCACCCCCTCGACGTGTACCGGTATTTTCGCGACCATCTCGGCGCCGAGCACCTCCAGTTCATCCCGATCGTCGAACGTGCCGATGCGCTGACCCTCGAGATCGCCGAGAAGGGTTGGAGCGAGCAGCCCGGGCGACGCCGAATCCTCTATCGCCAGAGCGGCGATCTCGTCACAAGTCGTTCGATCTCAGGTCGGCAGTACGGGGAGTTCCTCACGGCGGTGTTCGACGAATGGCTGGCGAACGACGTCGGACGAGTATTCGTCCAGCTCTTCGACGTGACCCTCGGTTCGCATCTCGGGCTGCACACCTTGTGCGTCCATTCGCCCACCTGCGGTGACGCTCTCGCTCTCGAGCACAACGGCGACGTCTATTCGTGCGACCACTTCGTCGAACCCGATCATCTGATCGGGAACGTTCACGAGACTCCGTTGCGCTCACTCGTCGACGACCCTCGTCAGATCGCCTTCGGACGTCACAAGCAGACGTCACTCCCTACGATGTGCCGGGAATGCGACGTGCTGTTCGCCTGTCACGGCGGATGTCCGAAGGACCGCTTCGGCACTACCCCCGATGGCGAACCCGGCCTCAACCATCTCTGCGACGGCTACCTGCAATTCTTTCGCCACAGTCGCGACGCCATGCAGACGATGTCCGAGTTGGTGTCGGCCGGTCGTTACGCCGACGAGATCATGCAAAAGGATCGGTGAGTTCGTCGGCCCACCTGAATACGGCAGCCCGTCGATCGGCAGTGTCAACTCTTTTCGTCGACGGCAACCGGTGGCGAGGGCGAGCCTCACGATCGCACCAGAATTCCCCTGAGGGAACCTCGCGTCGTGTGGCCGACAGCCACGCGACGGTGTCGGCGCCTTCGGCCGCCGATCGGAGAATCGGACTCGTCACTTTGGCGAAACCAGGTAGCGACGAACGCACCCCTGGTGTGTCGGCCCAGCCCGGATGCATCACCGCAATGAAACGATCGGGCTCGCGCTCGGCCCACTCCTGAACCAGCGCGACCTGAATCCTCTTGGCCGACGCGTACTGACGCGTGCCGTCGTACTTCGAAGGAGACATCGGATCGCGACGACGGGGATCGACCAACGACGCACCGTACATGCCGCCCGA
>CBFHWN010000152.1:0-1667 GCA_965659595.1 uncultured Ilumatobacteraceae bacterium
AGTTCCCGACGGTCCCATCGCCCGTGGCACATCCGACACCACTGCCGCCCGTGAGGTCCAAGCGTTCCTCACGCGCGCCGCCTCGTTTCTCGGTGACGCATCGATGAACCCGGGTGGAATCGACGGACTGTTCGGAGGCATGACCGAGGCGGCCGTGATCGCCTTTCAGACCTGGGCCACCTCGCAAGGAACGTACTCGGGTGCGGCTGATGGTGTGTGGGGGCCCGACACGGCCGCCGTCGCGCGTTCGGTGATCGCGCAGATGCCAGTCGAGTCGACCTCCGACTGGGTGTACTTGGGCCGCTATCCGGCCGGATCGAACGGCTGGGCGGTCACCATCACCACGCCCGGTGGCGACTCGCCGTCCACGCCCGCCGAATACTCGCTCGGTGTGTGTCAGCCCGGCGGATCGGTGCGTCACTACCGCGGGTCGATGATCGCCGCCTACGCATCGGGGTCGTCCAGTCCGCAGCGAACCGTGAACGACGCACCCGTCGAGATGTATTTGCGCGGTGTGGTGCCGCGGGAGTCGCCGGCGTCGTGGGGTGACGCGGCTGGTGGCGCAGGCATCAACGCATTGCGCGCCCAGTCGGTGGCCGCTCGTTCGTACGGACTCGCCCAGAGTCGCTACTCGTACGCCAAGTCATGCGACACCACCAGTTGTCAGGTGTACGGCGGAGCGGCCACGCGCGGTTCGGCCACCGGTGTGCCATCGGTGATCGAAGACGCGCGCACCAATCGCGCCATTGACGACACGGCGTTGTCGATTCGCGTGCGGCCGGGAACGACCGCTCCGGTCTCGACCGAATTCTCGTCGTCGAACGGCGACAAGACGGCCGGTGGAGCGTTCCCGTCGGTCGACGACGACGGCGACAAGATCGACGCCAATCCGTGGAATCGTTGGACCCGTGTGCTGTCGGTGTCGGGACTGGCGTCTCGCTACGGGCTGTCGACCATCACCAACGCCGCCAACGAAACCGACACCACGCTTGCTCAGCAAGGATTCCTCGGCTTGTGGGCCACCCGAACCCGGCTCTACAACGGATCGAACTCGGTCACCGTCACCCACGCCAGTTTGCGCAACGCCTACGACTTGCCGTCGATCGCCTTCACAGCGCGCGTGGTGCGACGTGATCGGGTGACCACCGAAGACTTCGCCTTCATCGGCGATTCGGTCGGGGAGAGCATCGCCGATCGCAACGGCGGTGGTGAACTGCCGGCCCTGTTGAACGGAGTGTTCGCCACGGCGCAGTACGACGCGCTCACCAATCGCTGCACCGTGGGTTCGTGCGTGACCGACCAACTCGACGGACTCGGTGTGGCTCGCGCGCTCACCGGAACACCCGATGTGGTGGTGGTCGAGCTCGGTTACAACGACTCTGGTTCGTCGCTCGCCGGTGAGATCGAACAGGTGATGCAAGCCCTCGTCGACAAGGGTGTGCGCGCCGTCGGGTGGGTCACCATGTCGGAACGGCGAACCTCCAGTGGTAGTCCTACCTACGCCGCTCACAACCGTGCCGTGCGTGCGGCGGCCGACAAGTGGCCGCAATTGCGAGTACTCGACTGGAACGCGGCCAGCTCGGCGGGTAACCAGTCACGCTGGTTCAACGACGGTGTGCATCTCAACACGTCCGGTCAGGCCCAGTTCGCCCTGTGGTTGCGTGAGC
>CBFHWN010000153.1:0-1651 GCA_965659595.1 uncultured Ilumatobacteraceae bacterium
GCTTCGCAAACATCGACCAACCCAGCACAAACCAGTTTGCTCGTATCCAGATCCTTGACGGACCTATCGCAACTGGAACTGTCCTAAACGACGCCGGAACTGCGTTAGGTTCTGGCTCTGGTTATTCCAGCGCAGTAAACCTAGTTCCAATCCATTTTGCGACGTTCGCGGCTGGAACACACAACTTTTACCTGTCTGGCACAACGAGCACCGGCACGTTTAGGGCCAACGGAGGGATTTCGGGTGTGACTTACCACGCAATCATTGTTGAGGACATGGGAGCGGCCTGATGTTGGTGAGATGCGATTTCGACGGTGACACACCCGAAGCCCAGATTGAAGAAATGCGGAAAGCCCGCAACGGTTTTTTGGCTTGGTGCGACTGGACTGTTTTGCCTGATGCGCCGACTGACAAGCAGGCGTGGGAAACGTACCGTCAGCAGTTGCGTGACTTCCCGTCAACGTGGACTCCCGGCCCTGTCGCAGAGTTCCCTGATCCGCCGGGAGGTGAATGATGGCTACGAACTTTCCTTCGTCGCTTGACACGCTGACGAACCCGACGGTTTCCGACTATCTGAACTCGACGACAGTTCCGCACGCCACCCAACACGCCGACTTGAATGACGCTGTGGAGGCGCTCGAAGCGAAAGTCGGTGTCGATTCGTCGGCTGTTGCGACGTCGCTGGATTACAAGGTGGCCGCGTTGGAGGCGGGTGCTACAGCGTCCGCGTTCGTCGTTTATGCGGACGTTGCGGCTCGGACTGCGGGGAATCCGTCACCGTCGGAGGGTGATGTCGCGTACATGCTGGACACGAACAAACTGGTGATCTTCGACGGTTCGGTGTGGGCTGACGCGGTCAGTTTGTAGACCGGCAACCCGGCTCGACGGTCGACTGCTACCCTCACCATCATGTTCACACCCACGTTTCTGAAGGACGCCTGTGAGCGTGCTGTCGCCACGTTCGCTCAAACTCTCGTCGCGTTGGTCGGCACGAACGCTGTCGATCTGTTGTCGGTCGGTGTCGGCGATTCGTTGAAAGCGGCGCTTGTCGCTGGTGCGCTGTCGCTCGTCAAGTCTGTTGCGGCGGCTCGCGGTCCGATCGGTGACGCTTCGGCGTCCGCTGTTCGTCTGGACGGCTGACGGTCATGGGGAGGCCGTACACCGGTTGGGATGGTGACGCGAAAGGGCGTCGTCCCGGCACCGAGAAACTGATCCAGTTGATCGCTCAGCACACCGGCAAGGCGTTGTGGAATAACGGCAGTTGGGGTGTGAGGGCGAAGCGCGGGAAGTCGTCGCCGTCCGTTCACGGGACGGGCAGGGCGTTCGACATGAGTTGGCGCAACATGGGGAACAAGGGTTCCGGCAGGTACGACGACGCCCATCGGGTCATGGAGTTCCTGACTCGTCCGGACGTCGCTGACGCGCTCGGTATCGAGGCGGTGTTCGACTACTGGAATCATTACGGGCCGCATGGTCGCGGCTGGAAGTGTGATCGTGCCGCGTGGGAGGTGTACGACCGTAAGGCGTTCTCCGGTGTTCCGGGGGACTGGATTCATGTCGAGGTCAGTCCCGCGCTTGCGGACGACCCCAACGCGGTGAACCACTACTTCCTTCACTTCTGGAATCTGTACGAGGGCGGAGCGGCACCAGC
>CBFHWN010000154.1:0-773 GCA_965659595.1 uncultured Ilumatobacteraceae bacterium
CACGGCCCCAACGGTAGCCATGTCTCGCATATCGAATGGGATGTCGGGGGGCCACCAGCCGATCCCAACCAGCAGTTCGGCTAGTTGTCGTCGGACGGTGCCCCTTGGGTAGGGCTGGCGGCTTCGGCCTCCACGGCTTCGACCTTGCGGATCTTCTTGATGAAGTCGTCGAACACGGCGGGGATGACCATCCCGGCGCTACGAGTCGCCTCGTACGCCAGGAACGACAGATCTTCCATGCCGATCCCCTTGGCGAGGTCGGACGCCTTGCGCTTGAACTTGCGTTCCCATGCGACGACGATCGCGAGGTCGGTGTCGACCTCGTAGGCGTCGCCCTCTTTCGGGGTGACCTTGAGTCTCAGTTCCATGTCGGGGTCTTTCTGTTAGTCGGATCAGGTCGTGGCGCGAGCGTAGGTGCCGCCACGGAACGTCACGTCGACCGTCTGGAGGGCGCCGAGGCTGGCGTTGATCGGCGTGAACGACTCCAGGTAGGTGCCGGTGATCGTGTACTCCGGGTTCGTGGCGCTCGGCGAGGTCGAGTTCTTGGCGTACACCTCGACGGTCGTGGTGGTGCCGACGAGTCCCTCGAGGAGCGCCTCGACCTCGGCGGTGTCGTACGACAGCATGAGGGTGGCGGTGAACTCGACGTTGGTGAGTCCGGCGGTGTACTTGCGGGCCGAGTCACCGAACGTCGTGGCCTCGAGGGCTTCCTCGGTGATGGTCAGCGTGGCTGACGTGCACTGGTCGCTGTAGTCGACGCTGTTGATGACGAG
>CBFHWN010000154.1:783-1520 GCA_965659595.1 uncultured Ilumatobacteraceae bacterium
ACGAGCGCCGGGTTGCTCAGGGTGGTCGTGGTGGCCATGGTCAGTTCCTCCTTGCCGCCACTCGGACGGTCAGGTCGTATGCGGGTATTTGCTGGTCACCGATGAGGGCGACCGACGGTCGGCAGTCTGTAACGGCCACCGTGCCGAGTTGGTGGATGGTGTCCGCCGTCGTGATCAAGTAGTCCGCTGCGTCTTGGTTCCCCGGCGGGGCGGAGAGGATGCGACAGACGATCGTCACGTCGAGGATGTTGTTGTTGAATGCGCTGGCGGTCGGCAACTCGACGAACACGGACAGCGGCCGTGCGTTCCGCGGGTCGGTGACCACGACGAGGTTCGCCGCCGCCAGCGCGGATGTAACGGCCGAGTAGGCCGCTGCGAACAGGCCGGTGGCAGCCATTAGCCCACCTGCGGTCGGCCGACGCCGAGCAGCTGCTTGATGCGGCCCATAGAGCCGAACGGCTGGGCGGTGCCCAACTGGTCGAACGATGCGAACGAGTCGACGCTGCCACGTTCCCGGTACAGCGTCCCGGCGTACATGATCGTCCCGAGTTTCACGTCGTTCGATGGGGCCGTGCTCAGGCTGTCGAAGTATCCGGCTTCTCGCCTCACTCGAGAACAGTAGGCGTTCGCTGCCGACACACAGGTAGTGACGAACGCTGTGTCGTTGGCTGTGGCAGCCGCGATGCCTAACCACGCGGTCACGTCAGCGTTCACGACCCATGTGCACGTCGGCGTGT
>CBFHWN010000155.1:0-1509 GCA_965659595.1 uncultured Ilumatobacteraceae bacterium
GAGTTGACGCGCGCCGAGTGAAGGTCCGCAGACGACGCGCCGAGTCGAGCATGACCTCGGCTCCTCGATCCGACAGGATCCGGAACGGCCCAGTCGCAGCGAGATCCGTGGCCAAACCATCGCAGTCGGCTGGGGAGTAGCCGAAGTCGACGAGCGTGTGGGAGAACTCCGGCTCACCGATGTCGAGGTGGATCTCAGGGTCGAACTGCTCCTCGTCAGCGAGCCATTCGTAACCCTCGGGTCGAGCGGACGGGAAATCAACCGGCGCAATCACGCCTCGACGGTAACCGGCATCGCCGCGACTCTCGAAGCCGGTCAGCGCCCTCGCCGGGCGACCGCCACGACTGACTGGCCAAAGGCCCGTGCCGTGAGCGGTGTCAGTGCCTTGGACGCCGGGATGACAAACCGGTCGTACAGCGAGAGGAACCGGTTGGCCGTCGGATCGAGCCGAAGCAGTCGGGCCGTGACGAGCCACCCGATCGCACCGATGGGGTTGATGTAGGACACTGAGACAGACTCGAACCCGGCGGCCTCAAGGCGACGAGCGAATGGCTTCGCTCGATAACGGCGGTGATGGCCAATACGGCGATCGAACTTGCTCATCAGCATCGCGTGAGCCGGGGCGATGAAGACGACCACTCCACCTGGCTTCAGCGCATCCCGAATCGTTCGCAACGCGTCGGATTCGTCCTCAATGTGCTCAATCACATTCGACAGGAGCGCTGAATCGAACTTGTCCCGACCCACGTTCTCGTAGCCGCCGTGTACTACACCGACCCGATCGTCACCTCGGTAGCGATCTCTCAGCACATCGAACGACGCCTCGGAGGGTTCGAATGCCGTCACTTGGCCGAATTCGCCAAGACGGCCCGTCATCGTTCCCGTTCCCGCGCCGATCTCGGCGATCTCTCCGTGCATGTGGGGCGCCACGAGCGACACGAGCCATTCGAGATATACCGGAGCACCCTCAAGGCTGTGGAGCGTGGCGAGCAACTCCTCGTCGATCGACGGCATCTCACCAGTCACTTCCGCAGCCACCTCTCACCGAGGGGGCTGTAGCGGACGATGCAGTAGAAGGCGCGCACACCATCACGCCAGCCGATCTTCTTTCCATCAGCATAAGAGCGACCGTTGTAGGAGATGCCCACCTCGAAGACACGCCAATTCGCCGCGGCGACCTTCGCGGTGATCTCCGGTTCGAAGCCGAAACGGTCCTCCTCGATCGCGATCGACTGGATTACCTCTCGTCGGAACGCCTTGTAACACGTCTCCATATCGGTGAGGTTGAGATCGGTAAAGAGATTAGAGGCGAGGGTCAGGATCTTGGTCCCGAGCGAATGCCAGTACAAGAGCACTCGGTGGGCGTCTCCGCCGGCGAACCGACTCCCGTAGACGACATCAGCCCGGCCGTCGAGCAGCGGCGCGAGCACTCTCGGGTAATCGTTGGGGTCGTATTCGAGATCGGCGTCTTGCACGATCACGAAGGGGCGTGTGGCCTCTTCGAATCCG
>CBFHWN010000156.1:0-1364 GCA_965659595.1 uncultured Ilumatobacteraceae bacterium
TGATGATGGTCGAGGTGGAGCAGACGTTCATCACCTGGACAGTCAACCGGCTGGAGGGATCTGCGTCAACCAGCTCGCGCTCGGACGCGGGCCGTCTGACATGTGGACGACATGTGGACGACGTGTGGGTGAACCCCATCCCGGCTGTGGATTCCCGTTGAAGTCGGTGGATAACCCTGTGGATCAGCAAAAAACCTCTTGACCTGGTCTTTCCCATCCACCAGAGTCTGCCAACCGATTCGTTCGACCAGGTTGTCCACCGCCAGGTAGGGGGAGGTTCCATCTGCCCGACTAGGGACAACGAGGTAGAGCGGTTCGGGGAGGGGGTCCCACTACGGCTCGCGCGGGCAACTGCGAGGGCCAGACATGGAACTCGCCCGCCGGGGGCAACTCCGACGGGCGAGCAAGTGAGCGGAGGAACGGTAACAACCCGATGCCGCGGTCCGGTGGATACCTCCGACCTGGGAGCCCCGAGTGGAGCGCCGACGACGGCAGCACCGCTCGGGGCTCTCGCACGTCCGCTGTCACCTTCGTGGTTAGGTTGAGGACGTGAGCGAACCTCGTCGTGAACTCTCCCCCGGCCTACGCGAGCAACTCGATCTCGGCTACGTGTTCGGTGGCCTGTCGACGTTCGGTCAACGACCATTCCTCACCGATCCCGAACACCTCGATGCCTGGCAGCCTGATGTGGCGATCGTAGGCGCACCGTTCGACCTCTCGACGTCGAATCGACCCGGAGCTCGTTTCGGTCCGCGCGCCATCCGAACCCTTGCATACGAACCTGGCACGTATCACATGGATCTCGACATCGAGATCTTCGATCATCTCGAAGTGGTCGACTACGGCGACGCGTATTGCCCACACGGTGACACCGAGACGAGCCACGCCAATATCAAAGAGCGCGTGAATGAGTTGGCGTCGCGTGGCATCGTGCCCATCGTCCTCGGTGGAGACCACTCGATCACCTGGCCAGCGGCCACCGCCGTTGCCGATCACTACGGATACGGAACTGTCGGCATCGTGCACTTCGACGCTCATGCCGACACCGCCGATCGAGTGGACGGCAACCTGGCGAGCCATGGAACGCCGATGCGACGCCTGATCGAGAGTGGCGCCGTCCCTGGGACCCACTTCGTCCAGGTGGGCCTGCGCGGTTATTGGCCGCCGAAAGACGTGTTCGACTGGATGGCCGCACAAGGAATGCGATGGTTCACGATGCAGGAGATCTGGGAGCGGGGTTTCCAGGCCGTTATGGCCGACGCGATCTCACACGCACTGTCGATGGCCGACCATCTGTACGTCTCGATCGACGTCGACGCCCTCGACCCGTCGTACGCGCCGGGAACCGGAACACCCGAACCCGG
>CBFHWN010000157.1:0-1359 GCA_965659595.1 uncultured Ilumatobacteraceae bacterium
CGTGGCCAATCGTCTTCCGGTCACTCGCGCTTCGTCCGGCGATAGGTGGGAGACCTCTCCTGGTGGTGTGGTCTCGGCTTTGTCGGCTGCGCTCGTGTGTCGTGACGGCACGTGGGTCGGCTGGACCGGCACGATCGACGACGATCCCGGATCGTTCACACACGACGGTATGCACCTCGAGCCGGTCGCTCTGTCAGATGTCGACGTCGAAGACTTCTACGAGGGAATGTCGAATGCGACCTTGTGGCCCCTCTTCCACGACGCCATCAGGCCGCCGATCATCGACGAACGTTGGTGGCTGAACTACGTCGACGTGAATCGTCGTTTCGCCGAGCGGACAGCAAGCGTCGCTCCTCCTGGAGCGACCACCTGGATCCACGACTATCAACTGATGTTGACGCCAGCCATGCTTCGGGGGCTGCGTCCCGATCTGCGCATCGGGTTCTTTCTGCACATTCCTTTCCCTCCGATCGAGTTGTTCGACCGCCTTCCGTGGAAGGTCGACCTCCTCGAAGGGATGCTCGGGGCCGACCTGATCGGTATGCAGAGGCAGGGTGGAGTCGAGAACGTACTGACCGCGGCCGAACGGCATCTCGACGCGACCATCGACGACGGAGTGGTGCTCGGTGAGCGACGGATCCGGGTCGAGACCCATCCGGTGTCGATCGATGTCGATGCCGTTCTCGAGCTGGCCGATCGGCCGAAGATCGAACGGGACATGGCCGCTCTGCGTTCCCGACTCGGAGATCCCGACGTCGTACTTCTCGGAGTCGATCGACTCGACTACACCAAGGGAATCGACGCGCGTCTCGAGAGTCTGTACGACCTGCTCGACTCGGGTCGTCTCGATCCGGAATCGACGGTCTTCGTTCAGGTGGCCGTGCCGAGCCGTGAAGGTGTCGAGGAGTACACCGAGATCCGAGAGTCGATTCGTCGGCTGGTGGGTTCCATCAACGGTCGGTTCGGACGACTCGGTGCTCCCGTGGTTCATTACCTCGAGCAGTCGCTCGATCTGGCCCAACTCGTCGTGTTGTATCGGATCGCCGACGTCATGTTGGTGACACCGTGGCGTGACGGGATGAACCTCGTCGCCAAGGAATACATCGCCAGTCGTCTCGATGGTTCGGGGACGCTCGTGCTGTCGGAGTTCGCCGGGGCGGCCGAAGCCCTCACCGAAGCGTTGCTCGTCAACCCCTACGACACCATCGCTCTTCGCGACATCATCGTGAAGGCAGCTGCCATGACCGATGGAGATCGAGCCGAAGTGCGACGTCGGATGGCCGCTCTCCGCAACGAGGTTGGCACTCACGACGTTCATGCCTGGGTGAACGGCTTCTTGGAGTCTCTCGATGCGGAGAC
>CBFHWN010000158.1:0-1332 GCA_965659595.1 uncultured Ilumatobacteraceae bacterium
GCCGGCTTCTCTTGAGTCCGGCGTCGGCCCCCCAGGTCCTCGCTGCACTGAGCGAAGGAATACCCGACATCGACGAGGCGGCCGGCTTGCGGAGCGCTTTGCCATCGGGCCTCGTCATCGATGTCGCCGTCGAGCGAGGCGTCGCAACGGTCGACCTCGACCCGGCCTTCACCCTCATCGTCACCGGACCCGAACAACGTCTCGCCGTCGCACAGATCGTTCTCACGCTCACTCGTCGAGCTGGAATCGGTCAGATCGTCTTTTCGAGCGATTCCGAGCCGATTGCCGTTCCCCGCGGTCGTGGGGATCTCACCCGACCCGGCGAGCTGGTCGCCTGCGACGACTACGACAATCTGCTGCCGGCCGGATTCGCCTGCTGACCGACTCGATCGCGAAGTGTCAGTACCCGAGACGCTCGATGCGATCGGGTCGACGTTGCCAATCCTTGTCGACCTTCACCTTCAACTCTAGGCGAGCACCGGAGGGCAATTGTCGGCGCACTCGCTGACCCACTCGTTTCAGCACCGCACCTCCGCGCCCGATGACCATTCCCTTCTGGCTCTCCCTCTCAACCAGGATTTCGCACACGATTCGATCGTCTTCGACATCGACGACCCTCGTGGCGATCGAATAGGGCAGTTCGTCATGCATCATGCCGAGCAACTCCTCACGCACGAGTTCGGCGATCCAGTCCGACTCCGACACGTCGCTGATCACATCATCGGGGTAGTAGAGAGGACCCTCGGGAAGTCGCGACATGAGGTGGTCGACGAGAGCATCCACTCCTTCGCCGGTTCGCGCCGAGACCGGATAGAAACTCTCGGCATCGAGAGTCGAAAGCTTGGCCAACTGTTCGACGACGACGTCGCGTGACACGGCATCGACTTTGTTGACGACGACAACAGCTTTCGAAACGTCGAGCCGAGACGCGACCCACGAGTCTCCCGAACCGACCGGCTGAGAGGCGTCGATGACCAGGCACACCACGTCGACATCGGAAAGACTTTCGAGTGCCGCCGTGTTCACCCGGTCACCGAGTGCCGTGACCGGCTTGTGGAGCCCAGGCGTGTCGACGAAGACGATCTGACCTTCGGGGCGATTGACGATGCCGCGGACTTGCCGTCGCGTGGTCTGGGGCTTGTCGGAAACGATCGACACCTTCCGACCGCACATGGCGTTCACGAGCGACGACTTCCCGACGTTCGGACGACCAACCAAGGTCACGAAACCCGACAGACTCAAGTCCACCACCCAGACATCGTTCCCGGCCTCGTTTCGATAGACGCCTGCACGACATCGTTCGTATCACATCCCCGCTCGGCCGAATCTTCT
>CBFHWN010000159.1:0-250 GCA_965659595.1 uncultured Ilumatobacteraceae bacterium
TGGGGAAAGATGCGGTCGTACAAGGCCGTCATCACGAGCTTCGATCTCAATTTCACGTACTTCTCGGCCGCTGGCGAGCCCCTGCGCGCCGAAGTGTCGATGTCGTTCCAGCAGTTCGAGGACGAGGGCAATCTGCCGCCGCAGAACCCGACGTCGGGCACGCCGAACCCGGGGCAGATTCGACGACTCGAGTCGGGTCAGTACCTCGACACGGTGGCCGACGACATCTACGGCGACGCGAGTCGCTGGC
>CBFHWN010000159.1:260-1288 GCA_965659595.1 uncultured Ilumatobacteraceae bacterium
GCTGGCGTGCCATCGCCGATGCGAACGGTATCGACGACCCGCTCGCCCTGCGTCCCGGACAGATCGTCATGATCCCTGAAGGTGACACCTGATGTCGGACATCGACCTGTCCATTCCGAAGGTGTCCATCGACGGATCACCGGTCACCGGCGCCAAGGCCGACGCGCTCGTCGACGCGCGAATCGTCCTCGAAACGGCGGCACCGGCTCAGGCGACCCTGCGCTACCACGACCCTTTCTTCGATCTCCTCGAGGGTTCGTTCGCGAAGATCGGTGGAAAGATCGAGGTTGCGTTTCCCGACGACAAGGGTTCCGACGTCGTGGTCTTCAAGGGGAAGGTCGCGGCCATCGGTGCCGAGCAGGGGGCCGGAGATCGCCACGAACTCGTGATCACGGCCTATGACGCATCACAGAACTTGTCGCACGGCCTGACTCCGTTCACCTATCAGGAGATGACGCCGGGCGACATCGTCGGAAAGATCGCCAAGCGAAACGGCCTGTCGGCCAAGTGTTCCGTCACAGGAACCAAGATGGACTATTTCCTCCAACTCGATTCCGATCATGCGGTGCTCGACGACCTCGCCATGCGAAACGGTGCCGAATGGTGGGTCGACGATTCGACGCTCCACTTCACCAAGCGAACCCTGAAGGGTCCGATCAAGTTGAAATGGGGCACCACACTGCAACGCTTCTCGGCTCGATTCAGTGGCGCGAGTCGGGTCGACGACGTCACGGTGCGCGGCTGGGATCCGGCGACCCAGAAGGCGGTGAAGGGCACTGCCAAACGCTCCGACGTGTCGAGTAGCAAGGTCGGACTCAAGCTGAAGTTGAATGACACGCGAGCTGGCGAGGCCAAGGCCCTCAAGGCATCCACCACGATCACCGACATCCCCGTCACAGCGGCTGACGAAGCCAAGGCCATCGCCGAGGCGATGCAGGCCGATCTCGCCGCCGGCGAACTCACTATCCGTGGTGAGGCGATCGGTCAGCCAAAGATCATCGCTGGCGCCACCGTCGAGATCGAAGGGG
>CBFHWN010000160.1:0-1233 GCA_965659595.1 uncultured Ilumatobacteraceae bacterium
CGGATTGTTCGACATCGACGATCTCCGTCGGAGTTCGGCTGACTGGGTGACACCGCTTGCTGCTGACGCCTTCGGTGTACGCCTGCACACGATCGGCCCGAACTCGCAGGGGTACCTCACCCTTGGTGGCGCACTGGTCGCCGACACGGTCGACCTCGGCCTGTCCGACGACGGTCGTTGGGCGCATCTTCTCGTCGAGTCGGCCAAGGTGGCCGGTTTCGATCGATCGGCCGTGCTGCATGAGAACGCCGACGGCGAGGCGCTGCTCGAGACGATTCGCCAGCGGGCACATTCGATCGACCTCGAACGATGCAGTCAGTACACCGCACCTGGGATGCACGGTGATACGACGTATCTCTGCACTGCCGAAGTCGATGGGATGGCAGTGTCGCTCATCCAGTCGAACGCGTCAGGGTTCGGTTCGTGGCTCGTCGAGCCGTCGACCGGAATCAATCTTCACGATCGCGGACTCGGGTTCTCACTGGTTCCCGGTCACCCGGCCGAATTCGGGCCCGGTCGTCGTCCTCCGCACACCTTGTCGCCTGCGCTCGCGACGAGAGACGGTGACCTCGTGTCGGTGTTCGGAACCATGGGCGGAGACGCGCAACCACAGATCCTTCTGCAAGTAGCGGCTCGCTTGTTCGGTGAGGGCGTGTCACCGGCGACGGCCATCAACGCGCCTCGTTGGGCCCTCGCCGGACCGACCACCGGATTCGACACCTGGGACGATCCGGCGTTGCAGCGAGTCGAGATCGAAGCCCATGCGCCCGATGCCTGGCGTCGCGATCTGGAAGCGCGCGGGCATCAGGTGTCGATGCTTCCGGCTTTCGACTCGGCTTTCGGTCACGCCCACGCCATCGTTCGCGACGGTGACGGACTCGCGGGAGCCGCCGATCCCCGAGCCCGCGTCGGTGCCGTGATCGGTCGTTGACTGAAGCGTCTCGGTGCAAGGATTCGAACATGACCGAGTTGTCCGTCGTCTTCGTGTGTCTGGCTGGTGCCGTCTCAGTGATCGATTGGGTAGCGGTCGCTCTCGAGAAGAAGTCGTGGGAGTACGTCGCCAAGCCGTCGGCGACGATTCTCTTCTTGTTGACCGCCGTCTCGATCGACGCCAGTAGCTCGACGGCCCAAGTGTGGCGCTGTATCGCGCTGGTCTTCTGCCTCGCTGGAGACGTCTTCTTGATGTTGCCGAAGAACTCGTTCGTCCAAGGTCTCGGTTCGTTTGCCGTGGCT
>CBFHWN010000161.1:0-1218 GCA_965659595.1 uncultured Ilumatobacteraceae bacterium
CTCGGGGGGCGGAAGTCGAGGACCCGATCGTCCGGAAGTCGATCCCGCTGATCTACCTCTGCTGCTCGGCGACGTGGTGATCTGTCCCGAGGTCGCCGAACGACAGGCACCGAGTCATGCCGGAACTTTCGACGACGAGATGGCCTTGCTCGTCGTGCATGGAGTCCTGCATGTCCTTGGTTGGGACCATGCCTCCGATGACGATCGTGCATCGATGTGGCGTCGTCAACGAGATTTGCTCGAGGCCCACCATTGGCGTGCCCCAGCCCCGGATTCTTTTCACGCAGACATGAACGACGAGTCGGAGGACGACATTCGATGAGGACTTTCTCGATTTTCGGCGCGTTCACCGGTCTCGACTGGGGTCTGCTCGCTGTCATCCTGATTCTCCTGTTTTTCTTGATCTTCCTCGCCGTGGCCGAGATGGGCCTCTCGAGGATGACGAAGCCGAAGGCAGCGGCGCTAGCGGAGCGACGCCCGAGGCAGGGTCGGGCCCTCGTCGAACTGATCGAAGAGCCTGAGAAGTGGATAAATCCGCTGCTCCTCACTGTCAACGTCAGCCAGACGGTCCAAGCGACGCTCACCGGTGTCGTGACCGCCCGCGCGTTCGGCCCCGTGGGTATCGCCGTCGGTGTCACGCTGAACGTTCTCGTCTTCTTCGTTCTCGCCGAAGCGGTCCCGAAGACGTATGCCGTCATTCATTCGGAGAGGGCAGCACTTCTGTCGGCGCGCGGTATTCGTGGTCTGGTCGCTTTCCCGCCGTTGAAACTCGTGTCGCGTGCACTCATCAAACTCACCAATGTGATCGTGAAGGGGAAGGGGCTCGAAGACGGGCCGTTCGTGAAGGAGCAGGAGTTCCTGGGCGTGGTCGAAGTCGCAGCCCAGGAGGAAGTGATCGAGAAGCACGAGCGCGAACTCATCGAATCGGTGATCGAGTTCGGCGACACGGTCGCCCGCGAGATCATGGTTCCGCAGCCCGATATGGTCACTGTGTCCGTGATGTCGTCCGTCGACGAAGTGATCGGCGTGAGCATCGCCCATGGTTTTTCTCGAATGCCTGTCATCAACGACGACGACGACGTCGTCGGAGTCGCCTTCATGAAGGATCTCGTGCGACTCGAACGGCTCGGACGCGGCGCCGAGACCGTGACCGCCCACATGCGCGACGTCGTGGTGGTGCCCGAGAACAAGCCGGTCGCGAAGTTGATGCGTGAAATG
>CBFHWN010000162.1:0-1118 GCA_965659595.1 uncultured Ilumatobacteraceae bacterium
ACGTGTGAGACCGAAGCCATCGAGTTCGAATTCGACTCGCTGGAAGAACACGTGCTCGACGTCGTCGGTGTGCTGCTCGGCGTGCACGATGTTTCCGTTGTGCGATGCGATGAACTCGGCCACCGACGCCACGACCCCTCGTTGATCGGGGCAGGAGAGCAAGAGAACAGCGGTTCTGGGCACCCCGGAAGTCTGCTGGTTCGAGTCCGATTTCGCACCCCGTGATCGGGCAACGAGACTGGGACCGTGCCGATGGACGACGAGGACGTAACGAGGGTTCCCCTCGTGATTCGATCGGCCGGAACCCTGCTCGACGAAGCGGGCGAGGTGTACCCCGTGGTTCGCCTCGACGCCAACGAGCGACCCGACCTGGCCGATCTGGTCGACACGGTCGAGCGTGAAGGGGTGGGTGACCTCGCCACGTTCGCCCAGTTGCGACTCGGCGACGGCGGTCGCCGGTTCGTGCGCGTGATCTCGACCATGACCGAGCCCGTCGAGACGGTGTGGTGTATCGACTTCGCGCTGCCAGGTTTCGAAGACCTACTTCGCCTGGCCGCCGACATGGGTGGGCTGGTGGTCTCGTTTCTCGTCGATGGACGCGATGGTGATCGCTGGTTGGGTGTGAATCTCGATGCTGAGGCGCTGCTTCCGCTGTTGACCTGAGTTGACGTCAGCGGGTCGACGGACCGAACAGGGCGAAGCACGCCACTGCGGCCGCGGCGGCGACGTTCAACGAGTCGACGTGTTCGTTCATCGGGATTCGGACTCGGTGACGCACTGCTGTGAGGGTGTCGTCGGTGAGGCCGTCTCGCTCCGATCCGAGGATCACCGCCACTTTGGCGGTGGGATCGAGTCGGTCGGCGACGTCGGTGATCGACGCCGCGCTCGAATCGGGGGTGAGTGCACATGTTTCGAAGTCGAGATCATGGAGACGTACGAGCAGTTCGTCGATGGAGCGAACGCGTGTATGGGGCAGGAGCAGAGACGTGCCCATCGAGACGCGTAGGGCGCGTCGGGCGAGGGGATCGGAACTGTCGTGATCGAGAACGAAGGCATCGGCGCCGAGGGCGACGGCACTGCGCGCCATCGCACCGATATTGGTGGGGTTGTCGACCCTT
>CBFHWN010000163.1:0-1106 GCA_965659595.1 uncultured Ilumatobacteraceae bacterium
CGGACCCTTCCACCACATGGGAATTGGTGAGGATCTCTCCGTCGGACGTAATCACCACACCAGTGCCAGTCGAACGTCCGGCACCGACGTTGCCACCACTTGCCGCCACGACCGTGACGACACTCGGACTGATGCGCTCCACGACACCGGCGACGTCGACGACCGGGGGCACATCGAGGCCGGGGACCGCTGTGAGCACCGGTTGCGACGAAGGCCGCATCGAGTCGGGAGTCGACATCGTCACTTCGTCGTCGGACGAACGGTTCATCTCCGTCGCGATCTGAGCCCCGGCGAACCCACCCAAGGAGGCGGCCACAGCCAAGACCACGATGACTTTCGGCCACCGTCGCCGTCGACGAGCACTGGCGTCGTCACGTTCGGGTTCGTACGCCACGAAATCTTCGGGAACTGGGGCCGGGAACGGCTCACCAGCGGGAGGCGGGGGGAGCTCTTCCATCACATGAAATGTCTACCGCGAGACGACGGTCGACGGGACGCGGAGACGGTGAGAAGTCGGTGAGAATTCGAGTCCGAACGCGACGAAGGGGCCCGCAGGCCCCTTCGTACAGGTCGTTCGATGCGATCGGCGCTCAGCCGGCCTGCACCTTGATCTCGACCTCGACACCGGCTGGCAGGTCGATGCGCTGAAGGCTGTCGATGGTCTGCTGCTTGGGGTCGACGATGTCGATGAGACGCTTGTGAATACGCATCTCGAAGTGCTCACGAGAGTCCTTGTCGATGTGCGGTCCGCGAATGACCGTGTAGCGGTGCTTGTCGGTCGGCAGCGGAATGGGTCCGCGAACTGTGGCATTGGTACGAGCCACCGTCTCGACGATCTTGCGCGTCGACTGATCGATGATCTCGTGGTCGAATGCCTTCAGGCGGATACGGATGATTTGAGCCATGAGGTCACCGACTCACTTCAGGATCTTGGTGACTCGGCCCGCACCCACGGTACGACCACCCTCACGAATCGCGAAACGCAAACCCTCGTCCATAGCAATCGGCTTACCCAACTCCACCGTCATCGTGACGTTGTCACCAGGCATCACCATCTCCGTCCCCGACGGCAACTCCACCGTCCCCGTCACATCAGTCGTACGGAA
>CBFHWN010000164.1:0-1015 GCA_965659595.1 uncultured Ilumatobacteraceae bacterium
ACCCGGCTTCAATCTTCGGGATGTCGGGCAGCAGTGGCAGTTTGTTCCAGGCGTCGATCAGGACGTTGATTGAGGCGACGATGCCGCCCATCACGATCTTGGCCTTGTCCCACAGCCAATCGAACAACCAGGTGAGGCCGTCAACGGCCTTGCCGAGGATGTCGAACTTCATTTGGAGCGTGATAATCACCGCGATCAGGGCGATGACAATGCCGACGCCGGTGGCCACCCACATCGTCGTGAACGACGTGCCGAGCGCCAAGTTGACGCCCTTGGTAATGAGCGCCATCGTTTGCCACAGTTTCATGGCACCATTGGCGATGATGATCGCCCCGGCGAACGTGCCGAGGGCGACGCCGATGCCGATGATCAGTTCGGTGTTGTCGCCGACGAACTGGGCCATGCGCTCGAGGACGGGCAGGAACTTTTCGATGATGGGGAGCAGGGCGTAGCCGATCGTTTCCTGCGTGTTCTCCATCTGGATCTTCATGCGCTCGAAACGGCCTTGCACCGTGTCGGCTGCGTCGGCTGCAGCCCCACCGAACGTTCCGGCCAGTGCGGAGAACACTTCGTCGGCGCTGGCGCCGGACTTGATGACGGCAGTGACGGACGGGTCGAGGCGTTGGAGGGCGGTCATCTGCCCCTGGTATGCCTTCGACAGTGCCTCGGACACGCTGCCGAGGTCTTTGCCGGTCGCTGTGGCGATGTCGTTGGCGAGGCCGAGCAGTTCCTGTGCCTTGGTGACGTCGCCGGTGGCGCGGATCAGGTTGCCGAGGGCGGGCCGGAGTTCACCGTCGGCCGTGGCGGTGGCGATCTCCATCGTCGCAATGAAGTCCTCGTTGGCTGCGATCTGCGCCTCAGTAGCACCTGTCGTCGTGGCGAGGGTACGGGCCAGCTCGTCCTGCTGTGCGGCGTCCTCGATGGCGGCTTGGGCCGACAGCACAGCACCAGCGGCGAGGGCGCCCACGGCCGCCACAGCGGGCAGGAACGCCTTCTGGAGGCCTGCCCCAACCTT